>JBARSI010000166.1:0-8136 GCA_049644665.1 Anaerolineales bacterium | reverse complement strand
GTTGAGCGGCATCTCCACTCGCTGCAATCCCTCAACACTATCCAACACCTCTCGGGGCTCTTTGTAGATCTCATTGTACCGCCCGATGTAGCAGGAGTCATGATAGGTGAAGGTGCCTCCGTCGGCTTGCGTCCTCGGCTGCAAGCGCCCGCTAGATACGAGCTCGGCGAGTAGTTCTGTATGATGGATGACCTCGAAGTCGGCGCCGAAATGAGGGTATTCGTTTTTAAGTGTATTGAAGCAGTGCGCACAGGCCGTAACCAAGCGATTAAAGCGCACATCCTTAAAAGCGGCCAGGTTCTCTTCCACCATTACCTGGAAGACATATTCGTGTCCCATCCTGCGCGCGGTTTCACCGCAGCAGCCTTCAGCAGATCCCAGGATAGCAAAATCGACGCCCGCTTCTTGAAGTAGTTCGCTAAGAGCACGGCCGGCGGCCTGATTCCTGTTGTCGTAGCCATAGGCGCAGCCGATGAAGAGCAGGATGTCGGCTTCGTCACCAGGTTGGAGTACGCGTATTCCCGTCTCTTTTGCCCAGGGCGAATGTTCCTCTCGAGGCAGACCCCAGGGGTTTCCCCGGCGCTCCATTTGCATCAGGGTTTCACCGATCGATCCGGGAATTTCCCCGGTTGTAAGAGTCATGTAGCGCCGCATTTCCACCGCCGCAGAGACTGGATCGATGAACATCGGGCATGCGTGCAGGCAGGCGCCGCAGGTTGTGCAGAGCCAGGGGTTGTCCTTTTCAATAAACCCGCCGAGCAAAGGCTCGGTAGAATTTCCATTCCCGCCCATCAATGTACTATGCATGGACGCTTGAAGGGTGTAGATCAACTCCCGCGGGGAATACGGCATACCACTGATTGTTGCCGGGCATACGTCCTCACAGCGGCCGCATTGCGTGCAGGCATCAAATGATAAGAGGGAGGCTGATGGATATTGGGCGATCTCGCCCGCGCCTAGGATCTCGGCTGTCTCCAGGTCTTCGATCGTGGCCAGTTCTCCTAAGGGGCGGAAAGGTCTCAAGATGATGTTTAGAGGGCCTGTGACAATGTGCCTGAGTTTCGTAAAAGGAAGGCTGACGACAAAGAGAAAGCCCACGGCCGAGTGCGCCCAAAAAAGGATGGCGTGGATGGGGGCATCCGGGGCGATGGTTACACCGGCGCCGGAAAGTGCTTGTGCGAGTAAGTTCCCGATTGGGCTCCAGTTTTGCCATGCGGGCTGGGTCGCAAGGAATCGAACCGCTTCTGAAGAGAAACCAATGAGCGTGATCGTGAGGAGCAAGAGCAGAGTGTACCCATCTTCAAATCGGTTCTTGAGATAAGACGGTTTGAAAAATACTCGCCGGGCGAAAGCCATCAGAAGCCCGACGATGATCATTCCACCCCCAATATCCATCACCAGCTCGAACCAGAATAAGGCAATGCCACGCGGCCAGGGAAGTTCAATGGGCAGGAAAAGGGGGTATTGCAACAGGTTAATCACGGTCCCGAAGAGTTGGATCATCATTCCCCAGAAGATCAAGAAATGCATCACGCCGGGGTAAGCGCGCTTGAGCACTCTATCCTGGATGACGGCGTGAAGCAAGATCTCTCTAATCGCTCGCGTCCAGCGTGAAGATCCTCGAGTAGTTTCGGGCTGCGTTGAAGATGGTGCTGTGTCTGTGGTCAAGCTTCACCGCCTATAAGTATATTTCCATCGACGATCGTGACGCGTATCTCTTCAAGCGGGGTGGGGGGAGGGCCGCTGATGACCGAGCCATCAACCGCGCTGAAGTAGCCTTCATGGCATGGACACTCGATCATATCGATCTCGGGGTTCCACTTCACGAGGCAGGCGAAGTGCGTACAGACGGCGGAGTAGGCGACAATCCCTCGTTCCGGTGTATTGATTACCAACGCTGGGTAGCGACCGAATCTAACGGTCTTGGCGCCTCTTTCAGGGATTGATCCTTCACTCCCTACGGAAACCGGATCTGTAGGCATTTCTTCCAGCTTCGAGGGCCAGAAGTAGGCGATTGCGGGTCCAACGATTGCGCTTAGCCCCACAGCAGCGAGCAGGCTGTTCAGGATTTTCAGGAAACCTCTGCGGGGCACTTTCGCTTCGTGGTCTGTCATAGGGCTCTCCGTTTTACAGTTGACGGATGTGATATCTCGTCGGAATTTAACTTAGTGCTCCCATGATCGTAAGTCCGATCACGATTATTGAGCCGACAATTACAATGATCCACCGGGAGCGGCGGGCGCGGAGCGTATCACTCTTTCGATCGAGGAATGGCCAGATCATGATCAGAATCAACCCGATAATGGGAATTAACACACCGATGGTTTTCGGGACATACTTCAACATCTCATAGAGAAACAGAAAGTACCAATCGGATTTTACGTGGTCTGGCGTGACCATTGGATCGGCTGGAGCCTCAAGCCCGATAGGGGACATCAATCCTGCAATCCCCACGGCGATCATTATCGCCAGGATAACAAGAACGACTTTCGCCTCGGTCCAAATATGGTCAGGGAAGAAGGGGATGGTTTTTTCTTCTGGACTGGAATCTCCCTCAGTCATGCTTCCTCCAAAAAGTTGATATTAAAGTGGTCGATGAATGCCCTGTCGGCGAACCATCAGGAAATGAATGCCCAGCAGTCCCAGAGCGCCGACGGGAATCACGAGAACATGCAACGCATAGAAACGGCTCAAAGTTACTGCAGAGACGTCCCATCCGCCGCGCAAAAACACAAGGGCAAGGTCGCCGATTTGGGGGACACCGCCGGCAATCTCGCTGGCAACAGTCGTGGCCCAATAGGCTCGCTGATCCCATGGCAGCAGGTAGCCCGTTAGCCCAAACCCGAAAGTCAGGACGAGTAGGAGCACGCCAGATACCCAATTGAGTTCGCGCGGCGCCTTGAAGGCGCCGTGGATGAACACACGCACCATGTGCGCGACGACCATCACAACCATGCCGTTCGCCGACCAATGGTGGATGGCTCTAATGGCCGCGCCGAAGCGAACTTCGTTCTCGATGAATATAATGCTGGCATAGGCCGCTTCAGGCGTTGGCTTGTAGTAGAACGCGAGCATGGTGCCGGTCACGGCCTGGATGATGAAGAGGGTGAAAGTTATCCCGCCCAAGCAGTACATCCAGCGCGTAGAAAACATGGCAACAGGCTTTTTGAGGATTTTCTGCATTGGTTCGACAATCTGGAATCGGTCGTCAAGCCAATCAACAGCGCGCGCCCAGAGCGGTTTCCAGGGCTTCCGGGTAATCCATCCGCTGCCTGTTTTGTAGGCCCCGAAGAGAAACACCAGACCCCCGAATCCGGCCACCGTCCAACGGGCCAATGGAGTCCAGATGTTGTCGATCGAACCGCTCAGATGGCAATGCAAACACGTATCTTGTTCCGGGGGCTGTGGAGGGGTGGTTTCTGTGAGATGGACAGATGCGAGCCGCAAAAGGGACGATGGTGAATCTTGGATGCGATCCACAACCTCACCCGCCTGCGCTTTTGGTGTCCCCAAGATGACAGCCATGACGAGGAAAATTGTGATCAAACTCACGATGACGAAGGCATGTCGGAGCCGCCTCATTCTCACCTCCGGGTCTATCTTACCGTTTGATAAATTTTATAATAAAACGAAAAATCGCAATTCGGGCAACATTGGTACGATATTTGACTAAGGGCGTAAAAGATAGTGAAAAGGCTCATGTAGATAGGGGAGAAATGTCCTTTCGGCTCAATTTATCAGTGGGATCCGCTTTGATTCTCACGGGGGACCTTCCGGTGTTGGGGGAATCCCGATTCGCGCATAGCGGCGTCAATAAGTGACGCCGCTATGTTTGCCGATGAAAAACCAGAAGGAGAGAAGGTTTTTCTAAGTACGCCTTTGACAAATTAAGGTCTAATCGGCTGTTGCCGCCAAACGCTCTTTGCGAGTCGATCGAACGTATATCACACCGAACATCGCTGCGGAGATCAGACCAAAGAGCCCACCCGCATACCACACCCAGTTGGGATCATAGTTATCGATAACCAAACCCGCCAGCAGAGGGCCAATTGCGAAGGGGATCGCCCAACTGAATCCATAAAAGGCCATATAACGGCCGCGCATATCGTCCGGCGCCAGGCGGGCCACGATTGATTGTGAGAGTGGCGCCCAGAGCATCTCCCCCAAGGTAATAATTGCCATTGCCACCAGGAAAAGTCCGTAGGTGGCGACGAAGCCATATAGCGCGAAGCCAATAGCGTTCAGGAGTGCGCCCACCGTGATAACTGCCAATTCTGGATACTTTGCATAACGGCGCGTGATGTAGAACTGAAATAGCACAACCATGCTCGCATTTAAGCTCATAATCGCGCCGAAACCCTGCAAGCTGACGCTGTGGACATCTCTAAGATAGACGGCGAGTGTGCCGTTCATCTGGATATAAATCATGGCCGAAAGGGCAGATGCGAGCCAGAAGAACATGAAGAAGCTATCGCGGAGTACGGTCCCATACCCCCCGAAGGTCTGGCCCATGCTCTCCTTGTCCTTAGATTTGGAAGCGATCCGTGTTTCCGGGAGGATGAGGAAGAGCAGGATGGCAACGAAAATGCTGATCGTTGCGTCTGTCAGGAATAGCGATAAGTAGGATCGGGCGGCGAGGAAGCCACCAATTGCCGGGCCAATTGCCACTGCTAGATTCGCGACTACACGGAAGATCGCGAATCCTTGCGCGCGCTGCTCTTCCGGTAGAATGTCCGCGATCATTGCCTGCCGCGCTGGACCGCCGATATTTTGGAATAGTCCAACAATGAGTGCGCCAGCGAAGAACAGTTCGATTTCGTTAACCAATCCCAGCCATATGCTAGAGACCGCACTGATAACAAGGCCAAAAAGGATCAAGGGCTTGCGCCCTAATCGATCCGCCAGCGCGCCGCCTATCGTGCTGCCAACCATGCCCGTTACTGCGAAGGTCCCGAAGATCATGCCGACGGTAGTCATCCCCACACCGAATTTCTGTGTGATGTAGAGCGTGAAGAAGGGGAATAGGATCGCGCCGCCTACACGATCGATGAAGGTCGCAACAAGGAGGGTCCAAAAATGGCGGGGATACTCGTTGAAGACGGAACGCACGCGCCAGTATTGTCGTTTGAGAATCAAGGTTTAATTCCTCACTTTACTAAGATACGAGACCGGATGTAATGCCCCACTGTTCAGGTATCGCTTATGCTGTTTTCCTGGATCGAGGTCCCGTTATGGAATAGGCCTGAGAAGTCAAGCTTCCAGGATTGGCACCCGGGCAGCTCGGCCGTGCTTGTCTTTGGAGCACACAGCGGTGGCATTTTGCCGGGAGCGGGCCCCCATCCGTGCATGTTCTCCAACTCTAGAACGCCATTCATGAGAGGGCGGTGCTCTGAATTTCAAGATCTGCAACTTCCACATAGCGAGACTTCAAACGGCAGCCAAGTTGTTCCAGCCAGGCTCCAAGCCCCATGAGCATTCGATGGTGGACCGGTGCTTGATTAAACGCATTGTTTTGGGCGACCCGGATCAGGAGATCCATCTCTGCCTGCTTCATCATGTCTTTTCTTCGGTATTCTGTGGTTATGAAATCACGGCTTGTTGGGTGCACTGTCATATCCTCCTTTGAGAATATTGTTATTTATAAATAATCATGATCTTTCGCTGAAGAGTACTTCCAGGGCGTGCAGTGTGTCCTTAAGTCTTTCTGGATTTAGTGTGTAGCACTTCCCCGCTTCAGTTCTGCGCTCCCGCAGGAAGCCAGAGGCTGATAGCTGCCTGAGATGCCGGGAGACGGATGATTGACTCATCTGCAGGATGTCGATCAATTCCTGCGAGCAAATCTGCTCGCGCTCGTTGGTAATGGCGAGGATGCTCAGCCGAGTTTCATCCGCAAGCGCAGTGAGGCGGACAAGTAATTCGGAGCGGCTGAGAACGGATGCGCTCCTGGGCAATCCCTCTGGAAGGCGTGCGCGGAACAAGATCCACACTGTGTCCTCAGATAAGAAAGGTAAGGAATAGGGACCGCTGTGGGTGGAGGGAATGAAGATCAATCGTTTGCCCTGCTCGATCAACCAGCCCACCTTATCATCGCTGTGGCCGGTGATGAAGCGAACGGCTTCTTGTTCAGTCATCTGGTTAAAGTCCACCTTTTGAAAGGCAAGGGCAGACTCCTCAATGAGAGGGTGAACTCTCTCCCATTCTGTCCCGAGAACCTCGGTCCACATCGTGCGGAAGTGAGAGACGATATAAGACCGCATTTTCTCGGGGGTTAAAAGAAGACGGTAGGCTTCTTTCTCGATGACTTCATCCACATGGTCTTCCCCGAATTTCGACTGCAGGTAGGCAATGAATGTATCGAAGTCCGAGAGAAGCTCATCCTTGGAGATTGGATCGACCTCAGTCTCTTTGTCCCTCTTACAGGGGAGGTCGAGATATGTATCAAGTATGCGATCTCGAAGCACCAACGGGTCCGTAGCCTCAAGGTTGTCAACAAAGGAAGCAAAGGAATCCCAACTCCTATTAGGGGTCCAGGCGTAAAAGAGCCCCTGCATCACCACAAGGTTTGCCTGGAGTAATCCTTTATCCAGGGATTCGGCCGTCTTCACAATCCAGGGATCGAGTCCGGAGTACCGCTCAACCCGGCTGAGGAAAAGTAGACTGCCAAGCGCGTTCACCGCGGGTTCGATCGCTACCTGGATCCCGGTCTTCACAGGGGTTAGGAAGAGTTCGCTCTCTAGAGTGGGCATTTCCTTCTCCATTATGCGTGTAAACGGTTATTGCGATAACCCGCATTATCGGGTAATGTGCATAATATAGCACCCTGCTCTGAAGATGTCAAGAGGGAATTCTCATTTGTCATTTGAAAATAAAAAGTGCACACTTTCCGGTGGCTCCTCATAGGGGATATTCATCTTGGCCTGGCTGGATTAGAATTGGCACTCAGGTTATCATAGCAAATATGGAACTGCTCAGGTCTCTTGCGGCATACATGAGTAGTTACTGGGAAGAATCGCCGATATATAACAGCTACTTGAGGATTTGCCATGCGAAAACCGATTATTGCCGGAAACTGGAAGATGAATTTGGGCCAGGTGAAGGAGGCCCTGGAATTCGTGCGTCAAATTCGCTCACCTCTATATGAGATCGAAAATGTGGACCGCGTAATCTGTCCGCCTTTCACCGTCCTGGCCGCACTGGCGGAGGTGATCCAGGCGAGCAAGATCGGCCTCGGAGCACAAAATATCCATTGGGAGGAATCGGGCGCCCATACAGGGGACATCTCCGGGCCGATGATCGCCGGATTGTGCCAGTACGTGATCGTCGGTCACTCCGAGCGGCGGGAGATTGGCGGAAGTGGGGAGAGTGACGGGGCGATCCATAAGAAGGTCCTGGCCGCACTCAGCTATGGATTGACGCCGATCATCTGTGTCGGTGAAAACCTGACCCAGAAAGAGACGGGCGAGACGCAGGCGTTCGTGGGTGGGCAGGTCAAAGCCGCACTCACGGGGCTTGAAGAGGATCAAATCCCGAGGTGTGTACTTGCCTACGAGCCAATCTGGGCCATCGGGACGGGGCAGGCGGCGACAGCGGTAGATGCAAATCGCGTCATCGGGCTTACGATCCGGGGGGCGATCGCCGAGGTCTTCGGGGAAAGTGCAGCCCAGCAAGTGAGAGTGCAGTATGGGGGCAGCGTCAATGCAGGGAACATCTCAGAATACATGTCCATGCCGGAGATTGATGGGGCCTTGGTGGGCGGAGCGAGTCTGAAACCCGAATTCGTGGAGCTTGTCAGACAGGCCTCGCTCACTTCTTAATTCGTCCAAAAATCCGTCAAGGAATAGGTTACGGGGATGTTTAACTGATAGTGCCGGCGCGAGATGACAGAAGTTGAATTTAAACTCGGATAAATATATTTATTCAAAAAACAAGCGCTCGATCCGTGGACCGGGCGCTTGATTCATGTAAATTTTAGCGGCGGAAACCCCGTAGCTTGCTGCGGGGAGGAGCCACTGCCTCCTTTCGATGTATAATGTTTGCAAGGTCAAAGGCACGAAGCGCATAAGCGTGGACACGGCTCTGTACCTTACCAACTGAGCATATGAGGTTACAGGGTAGAAATCGTTTCCTGTGTAAAAT
>JBARSI010000165.1:0-5975 GCA_049644665.1 Anaerolineales bacterium | reverse complement strand
ATCCACGATTTTTCATATCCTCTGGCGCCTTTAATCTGATATAAATATCATGTAATAAACTACATGAAAATAATTTCGTGAATTATTCCACGCCTTAATCTATATGTCAAGATTACGGTTTGTATGTATTGAAATGGACTCTCCAATTGTTCGTAGCATGCCTAGACGGTGATCTTTATCTCCAGCACCGAAATAATTGTTCTCAGGAATGGAGAATCGTACTCTCGATAGTTATTCCCGGTGGGTCCCAAAAAGGCGCCACTGTTAAAACTCCTCGAAGATGACTCATGCACCCTGGTAACGAGCGGGCAGGGTAGCGTCCACTACAGACCTCACGGCTCGTCCAATTAGCGAGCCGTGAGGTCTGTGGTTTAAGGGATATTTCGGTTGGGTTTACCCAGAGACCACAAGGATTTAAGCCGCGTGATCAATGTTATGGGGCTATATTGGGGAATTTGGCGTTATCCGGAACCAAAGTCCACACGGCTTGGTCACCCTTCTCTCCCACAAAGATGACAGCACGGCACTGACAGTTACTTCTTTGGTTTCATACCGAACAAAGCACGAACCGGGTTAATACGCCGTATGAGTAACTCGTAAAAGCCGATTGATATGGCAAAAGAGCCGATCATGACGACCAACAGTTCGACCAGGAGATTAACCTCCCACTAAACCGCATAAAAGGCGAGAAATATGATCACTGGCTGGTGGATAAAGAAGAAGGGATAACTTGCCTCCCTGCCATACTGGAGCCACTTGTTATTGGTGTCTAGGTAGCGCATCCCGATATATTCCCTGGCCAAGCCCGCCAGGGCAGGCTAAACCTAAAAAAGGGGAGCTTAGACCGTCAGGCTGGTGTTTCAAGGATGGCCTTGCGATTTTCGATTACTCAGAACCCAGCGAACATTAGGTTCAATTATCCTACACGCCGAGAATTAATCTAGCAAGTGCAGTTGGGGTATAAAACAGGAAGGCCACTAATCATACTTTCATTCTTCTGTGTTACATCTTGCGAGTTGGATCTACGTAGGCTTATCCGTTGCTAGTCGCGTAAATCTCCTCATCTTGCCTTCTTCAGTTCTACAAACAGATGAATGTTTTATAAGATAAAGCTGGACTCTAATAGTATCTAACAGTTTCAAGCTATGAAGTCCCCTGTTCTTTGGGGGGCGAAGTCCCGCGCACTTTGCGGGGAGGTAACGGGTGGAAGATCATCGCCTGGAAATCGCGCCGCACAGTTCGTATCACCTGACGGGATCCCTCGCGCAGCACAATGCGGCGAAGCACCCTGGAATGGTTAGTGTGGGCACCACCTCTGGGAGAAAGTGTCACCTATGTCTTGAGTTTATGTGTCACCTATGTTGTGAGAATATTTTTTACCCTATGTCCGATTTGGTTCAAAAAAGATTGAAGGATTAGCTCACACTTTCCTTCTTTCAAACCTTTGTTTCACCTCAATGACTCCAATCTTCGATTCAAAGTAGGTAATTATAGATAAGGAGATACTTCCATTCGGTGGAGGATCAGTAAGGTACGGTTTTTTATGATCAATTTGCTTCGAGGTAAGATCAGAACTAAAGAACACCTGAGCCTCTGTACTCCCAGAGCGGATTATTATCCTTGGGCTTAGCTACCGCATTGATTAGTGTGGCATTAGATATTAGATTCTTGTTTATCTCGCCAGGCTAGAAAGAAAAACCCCGCACGTGGACTGGAAGGTCACGCCGCGCGGGGAAAGATAGTTCGGGCTGGAAAGCTTAGGGTTAATGAATGGCGTCCACTAACTTGTTAACCCCAGCCAGGATATTTTCCCGGCCTTCATCGTCCAGCAGGCTTTTGATTTCGATGGCGTCAACCAGGTGGAAGGAACTTTCTTCCAGCTTGGGCATCAATTGTTTGCTGACCATGCCTCCCCAGCCGAAAGATGAGAGCAGGAGCATGGGTTTTTCGTAGGCGACTTTATGCAGTATTTCGTCAATGATGTACGCCATCAATGGAAAAACACCTGCCTCATAAGTCGCGGTGGCCAGAACGACAGCTTCGCTATCGGGAATTTGGCCCAGAATGTCTACCATATCGTCTCGATGTTCGTCAGTGAACCGCAAAACATCAGGATTGAAGCCGCGCTTTTTCAAATCGTCAATGACGACTTGTACTGATTTTTCTACAAAGCCATACATGGATGTGTAAATGACGACGACCTTGCCTTTTACAGGAGTTCCATTAGCCCAGTTGGTGTAGGCGTCCATAATTTGGGAGGGATTCTTGCGCCAGAGCAAGCCATGCGCTGGAAGAATCATCTTGGGAGTGGCGGCTTCGCCTTCTAATTTGAGAAGGTTTTTACTGACATAGGATTTATAGTGTCCAATAACAGATGCGAAATATTCGCGCGCCAGATGCAGGAATTCTTGCAGGTCATCACCGTCGTCGTCAAAAATGCCTTCGGGGATACCATAGCTACCAAATATATCGCCGCCGAAAAATAATCCATCTTCAGGCATGTAGGTAATCATGCATTCAGGCCAGTGAAGCCAGGGCATTTGCAGGAAGGTCAGCTTGCTGCCGCCAATTTCCAGCACTGTATCATCCTTGACTGTTTGGAAGTTGGGGTCGAGCCCATAGAGACTTTGAATCAGCCGTTTCGCGAAAGGATGGCCCCAAACCTGGACGTTCTCTCCGATGGTCTCCAAGACTGCAGGCATCGCACCGCTGTGATCGGGTTCCATATGATGAACAATTAGGTGATTGATTTCCTTCGGGTCAATCAGGCTGCACAAAGCTTCCAGAAACGGTTCGGTGTAGTTGGCTTTTGTGGTATCAAATAACACCGCGCCTTCGGAAGTCTTGAGTAAATAAGCGTTGTAAACCATGCCCTCAGGAACTTCCCACAAAGCTTCAAAATATTTAACTTTCCGGTCTATGGTGCGAATCAGGTACAGATTGTCGGCAATTTGCCGAGCAATTACAGTGTCCATCGTTGTCCTCGATATTTAAGATATTGAAATTGTACTTCATCTATGGATGATTCACGGTGCCAAGATTTTCTTTGTACTACGTCATTCTGATGGTGTTCGAGTATTGCATGACAACCCATAGAGGTGATACCAATAAGTGCAGCTTAATAAGCCCTTTCTTAGGTGTACCAAGGTGATGCGATTTCTCGTTTTCGCTCTTACAAGCTACACCTGAGCTTCACTTCGTTGCTACACGCTACTAAGCTTTATTGATCACGCAGCCTTGAAAGCGGGTCATCCTCATCAATTTCATTATACTCACAATAATAGTCAATTGAATCGGATAGCATCTCCCGAATATCCTTTGCAATCTCTTCCTCTCTCAACAATCCAATTCCGAGTGCTCGAGCAACAAGCTGTTCTCGTTTCGGTGTGGTATACGTCTTATACACATGACGTGCTGAACCATCGTGGAACTCATGAATAAAGTCAGATAAATCGGATGGTCTTATCTTCCCTTCTTTCCATTCCTTAAACCGCATGTCCAACTCATCGAGATAAATCCTCAACTCGCGATCATGCGCTTTTACGACTAGTTCTCGTAATTCCCTGCAGTATGATCTTCCCTTGCTCATGATTCACCTTGTATTTAGATATTACTTTCATACGATTGCGTGATATCTTCTCAATATTCCTTGAGATTAGTGAAATAGCTATCCACGATCAACTATTTCGGCAAATGAGCTCAAAAAAGCGATTAAATATGCCAATGCGCCCTGCGGTGAAGTGAATTGAAGATCTTCAGTGATACACATGACCAACGTGAAAGTGTTACCCATGTCCTTAGAATTTGTGTCAACAAAGTCTTTGGAATCTTTTGTCAACTATGTCCTTGATTGGTTCAAAATTTGAAAAACCAGTTTGACTCGCTGGTTCTGAAATGTTATATAATATATAGTATCCCCCCTGTCTCTTCGGGGACAGGAAGCGAAGCCGTACCCAGCAACTGGGTACGGCTTCTGTGTTTATGATTTAGATATGAATACCTATGTATATGTAGATGGCTTCAACCTTTACTATGGTGCGGTGAAAGATTCGTGTGATGCCCGAAAATGTACATCCGTTCGATAAAATGTGCCAGAAAATATTCTGAGCGATACGATCACAGTCCTGAAATCCCGATAGGAAAGATTGGATCTTGTTTCATTCTACAGAACCCCTCCTGAGCATCATTATCGGATTCGCATATACAGAGTGAAGCGTGGGAAACTCAAGTTCCTGTGGTTACGGGTTCGAATCCTAAACGAGGGAACCTTGAACCGTCAGGCTGGTGTTCCAAGGGTGGCCCAGCGATTTTCAACTACTCGGAATCCAGCGAGCATTGGTTTCATGAAGCGTACACGCAGAGAGTCAACTTAACAAATGTATGTTCGGAATATAGAAAAGGAACCGCAGCTGATCTCATTGAAATCCTTCTGTGTTGCGGTTGATGAATGAATCTACGGCTCAATATGAGGGGCACAGAGGTGTATAAAACCACGCTTGGTAGTATAAATCCAGTACAAACCAGTAGTATAAGGAGTTGCCCGTGATTCTGCTGAATCCCCATAAGCTCAATCGGCAGTACCCTGATGAACGATCACGCCAGATTATGTTGAAGACGGTTGCGTTCTTTGAGGAAAAGGGTAAGGAAAAGCTTAAAGAAGACGATCACGAACGTGTCTGGTACGCCGACTTCCTTGAGTTTGTTAAGAAAGAGAGGATCTTCTATTCGCTACTAACACCTTCAGCATATGGTGGCGACGAGACGCGCTGGGACACCTGGCGCAATTGTGAATTTAATGAAATCTTGGCCTTCTATGGATTGGCTTATTGGTACACCTGGCAGGTGACTATTTTAGGGCTTGGTCCGATCTGGATGAGTGATAACGAGGAACTCAAGCACCGGGCAGCCCAATTGCTGAAAGAAGGAGCGATCTTTGCCTTTGGCTTGTCGGAGCAGGCCCACGGCGCTGATGTGTATTCAACCGAGATGACCCTATCCCCAGAGAACGCGGGCGCATTCAGCGCCAGCGGCGAGAAGTATTACATCGGCAACGCTCAAGAAGCCCGAATGATCTCGACCTTTGGCAAGATGGCCGGAAGTGGAGAGTACACCTTCTTTGTGGTCGATTCGCAGCATGGGCAATTTGATTGTATGAAGAATGTGACCAACAGCCAGAACTATGTGGCGCACTATAAACTGCATGATTATCCGATCGACGAGGGTGACATCCTATCGCTGGGGCAGAACGCCTGGGATACAGCCCTGAATACAGTCAATGTGGGCAAATACAATCTGGGGTGGGCCTCGATAGGCATCTGCACCCATGCATTGTACGAGGCGATCAACCACGCCGCCAACCGCCGCCTGTACAACATGTACGTTACCGATTTTTCGCACGTCCAGCGGATGTTCACCGATGCATACTGCCGCCTGGTGGCGATGAAGTTATTCACCCTGCGCGTCGCGGATTACCAGCGCTGCGCCTCTCGGGAAGATCGCCGCTACCTGCTTTACAACCCGATAGTAAAAATGAAGGTCACTACCCAGGGCGAGGAAGTCATCGATTTACTATGGGACGTGATCGCTGCGAAGGGGTTTGAGAAAGATATGTACTTTGAGATGGCCGCCAGGGACATCCGCGCCCTACCCAAGCTCGAAGGCACCGTGCACGTCAATATAGCCTTGATCGTCAAGTTTATGGCCAACTATTTCTTCATGCCCGCCGAATTTGATGACGTTCCCCAACGGTATGATCCCCAGGATGACACTTTCCTCTTCGACCAAGGACCGGCGCGCGGCCTGGGCAAGATTCAATTCCATGATTTCAATCCGGTCTTCGACCGCTTGGACCTGCCCAATGTGAACCTTTTCCAGGAGCAGATCGCGATCTTCAAGGAATTCTTGACAATGGCGACACCCAACGAAGAACAGCAGAAGGACATTGATTTCTTGCTAGCACTGGGAGAGATCTTCAC
>JBARSI010000164.1:0-8626 GCA_049644665.1 Anaerolineales bacterium | reverse complement strand
CCAATACCATATTAACCTCCTCAAGAAAGCAATAAATTGGTTCCTTAAATCTAACACTCTCCCAGGCGGATGACCATCCCACTCATGGGCCAAAGGACTTAAATCCTGTAGTTTAGTGGTGTTTCTTGGTAATCTTCTTCGCTATCTTGCTCAGCTGCGGCACACGGACCCCATTGAGTTTCCCTGCCTCCGGAACTGCCATCTGCATCCCCTGGAGGTACTCAGAATCCTTCTCCTGCCGCTCAAGTGCACGGGTTACAATTTCTAGCACAGCATTTACTTCCAGTTCATCTGGCAGGGCAAACTCCAGTGTACCAGGGTCACTCATTATCAAATTCAATCGCCATTTGTTCGCCCTTGTTCGACTCCTTTATATTCTCCATCAGATCTACGCCAAGCAATGCCGCGAATTCACGTACACTTTCCGGACTGTGGCCGGCGAAGTGATTGTTGAAAAAGCCATACACGTTTACACCATCTACGAGGAAGCGACGCACCTTCTGCGCCCATTCATCCAATTCCTTCGACCGGTCGATCTGTATCTCATTGAAGCGGGCGATATCCTTTCGCCTCCCCAACCAGCGGATGACGGTGAAATCCGCCGTGATCCAATCCAGCTTCGGCATGTAATGAAGATCCTGCAGCACCAGGGCAATGTTGTGCCGTGAGAGCATCTCCTTAAACTCCGGTTTAAACCACTTTCGGTTACGCACTTCAACAGCATAGCGCGACCCTCGGGGCAGCGCCGCCAAGAATGAGTCAAGTCGGTCCCAGAGATCAGGAGTGAAATCGTAGGCAAATTGTAGAACGAGGACTGCCAGCTTCTCGCCCAACGCCTGCATGGTTCCGATGAATGCCTCTGCATCGCCAAGCGCCCGGTCGAGTTTCTTCTCGTGCGTGATGAGTTTGGGGAACTTTGCCGCGAAGCGGAACCCGGGAGGTGTTCGCTCTTTCCACTTCTGTACCGTTGCCGCCCTCGGAACGCCGTAGAAGGTGGAGTCGATCTCGACGGCAGGAAGGCGTTCAGCGTATTGCTCCAGGTATGCGGTTTTCGAGGTGCCGGCGGGATAGAATGGGCCAACCCAATCGTCAAAAGAAAAACCCTGCGTTCCTAAATAGACTTGACCGCTTCCTTCAGCGCTCAAGACCGATCATCTGCAGCGCCCAGCAATTCAACAACCCTGTCGAGCACTTCCTCCGCCACCGCATCCTTCGCCATAAGTGGTAATTCTTCGCTGCCACCTGCTCGATCGAGCAGCGTGACCCGGTTGGTATCGACGGCGAAGCCCGCATCCGCAGCGGTGATGTCATTGGCTACAACAAGATCCAACCCTTTCTCTTTGAGTTTGCTCTGTGCATTCTTTATTAGCTTCTGGCTCTCGGCGGCGAAACCCACGATCACGCGCGGCCATCCGGTCTTTACCTTGAGCTTGCTTACAGCAGCTAGAATATCATCCGTCCGCTCCAGTGGGATCTCTGGGATATCTTGCTTCCGTTTGATTTTTTCCGTTGCGGCTTCGCATGGTCGAAAATCCGCCACTGCTGCAACCATTAACAAGACATCGGAGTTTTCAACGTTTTGTTGCGTGGCTTCAAGCATCTCCGCGGCCGTAGTCACATCAATCCTGCGTGCACCGACAGGTGTCGGCAACATCGTTGGTCCGGCGATCAACACCACGCTTCCGCCGCGATCGATCGCCGCTTGCGCTAGTGAAAAACCCTGTTTCCCTGAAGAACGATTCGCTAACACACGCACCGGGTCAACTGGCTCATGCGTCCCTCCGGCTGTTACGACGATCTTGCGACCATCGAGAGATCCCGCATGGCCCAGAACCTGCCTCAACGTTCCAATCAACTCTGTCGGCTCGAGCATACGCCCCTTGCCAATCAAACCGGACGCCATCCGGCCTTCAGCGGGGCCTGCAAATATTACGCCGCGCTCATGCAAGATCTTCACGTTCTCCTGCGTTGCGATGTGCTCATACATCCCAACATCCATCGCCGGAGCCACGATCAATGGGCAGCGGGCTGCAAGCGCCGTGAGTGTTAGTAAAGAATCCGCCTGGCCGGTGGCCAGTTTGGCGATGGTATTGGCCGTTGCTGGCGCAATCAAAAAAGCGTCAGCTCCCTCCACGAGACCAACGTGCAATACATGCGCATCTTCGCCCCACAGGTCCGACTCTGTATATGCCTTCCTGCCGGTGACCGATTGGAAGGTGAGCGGGGTGACAAACTTGCGTGCGGCGGCGCTGAGGATCACATCCACTTGCACGCCCGCCTGTGTGAGCTTAGACGCTAGATCCGCCGCTTTGTAGGCGGCGATCGATCCGGTGACACCCAGCAGGATGCGGCGGTTCTTCAGTATTGGAATAGTCGCTGTAATTTCCATGTACACCTTCCTGATGACTCCGGTCGCTTTGACAAGCTTAATCCCCTGTATGCTTTTCCGTCAACTCATCGAGCGGTTGGTTGTGTATCCGAATGTGTGGATATCACGATCTCACCGGATTGGCTGATCTTCGCCATGTCCCCGTTCTCCAGCTTCTCAAAATCCCCCGGGGTGAGCGACAGAATCGGGATGGTCTCCTTGAATAATTCCTCGGCCACAATCGATGCCAGCGCGAAAAATGTGTCAACGCCTATTGTCAGGATAGCGGCCGGTGCCGTTCCCCCAAGCATCGATTCAAGCAGTACTGCAGTGGTTGTACTCGAACCGCGCGAGAAGGGCAGTGCGAGAATCTTCCCCGCAGCGAATTCACCTGAAAGCGGATGTCGCCGATCGATAATCTCTCCTGTGTTCGCGTCATAACCACCCCAGAAACTGAGCGGTTTATCACTCAGCAAGACCTCCCCCTCAGCGCAGCCCGCCACTAATGGCCGGCTCTGAATCACGTACGCCATAGTGATTCATCCCGCACAACACGTCCCTCAACGGCGGATATAACACAGTCCTCCAGCGCTCCAAAGGCCACCCGCTCATTGAGCATTCCCGGCGCATAATACGAAAATTTTGCCGAATTTGTCATCACCACCTCGATCTCCGGGGGCAGCATCGGTGTTGCCAGAGGACAGGTGTCTACGGTCACTACGCCGCCGAATGCCTCCAAAGATCGAAGATATCCCGCCTCATCCGCCAGCGCCTTCATCGACCGATTCGAGTTGACGAGAAACAAGACATCTTTGTGTTTTTCTTTTCCATCGATCAAGCAAACCAATCGCTCGAATTCTTCCAGCGAGAAGTGCGGGCAGCCCAATACCACCAGGTCCAGATCTTGGTCATCCGCGGTAGATAGGTCCCGCCAGGCCTCACGCAAGCGATCCATGGTGACATCGATCTCCTGCTCTGGCTCGTTACCCTGAAACGCGGCTTCCAACGTGGGCGCCTCTGGCGTTATCCCCACCAGGTGGAAAAGCCCAACGGTTCCGGATGAAGCCGCAGCTGCGCCGAGCGCTTTAAGCTGATCCCACCCAGGGTGAACTTCCATTCCAACCACAACCGGGTTTTTCTCGCCAGCGACTTTACCCATTAAGTGGCCGAGCACAGGATAGAAACTTTCATGGGCTTGGACTCGGTCAGGAATCTCCTTCAGCCTAAGAAGGATATGCCCGGCACGGTTTTCTTCCAGATGCAGCCCGGCAGCGGGGACACGCGCGGTAATCGCCGCGCAGATATCCAGCAGGTCGGGATAACGTTCCGTACGCGCGCCGATGATGGAGTTCGCAAAGACGATGGCGTTGGATTCACCCCAGGCGATCTGCTGTCCAATCTTCGGTTTGAACTCGGTTTGGTAGGGCGAGCAAGTCCACGTCGGCATACATCCCATCTCCTCATAGGCTCGCATTTGTCGCCGTGCTTTCTCCGCCCAAGCAGGGGGAACTGACCAACGCCTCCAACCGAACTCATCGACGCCGCTGACGTTCAGAGTGCTTGGGACAGCCACCTTCGCACCGAGATCGACCAGCTTCTCTGCGAATTGAAGCGTCCCTTCCCCCATATAGAGTGAGCTATCAATATGCGCCGCTTCGATATCAATCAAACGATCGGCGCCCAGAATTTCCGCCATGCGCACAATGATGCGCATGGCCATTTGCGCCCCCGGACCGCTTTCGCCAGCCAATAACTGGCGATCGTAATCGCTCAGGAACAAATGATTTTTCTTCGATAACGGCGACTGATCCACGCAATCATTCTACAACGGAAGTGCCCCTCAGGAACGGGAACCACCCTTTGTTGTCCCGGGCCGAATCCAAGCCCAATACATTCCCGATAGAGGGGCATTACCGAAGCTTTCTGGTTTTTTTAACCAAGTTCCCGGGGAAGTCCGCCCGTTGCATCTCGCATATTCAACACTGAATGAAAATTTGTGGTGATATGGACAGGTTCGTTGAATATGGAGCAAACCAAAGCACAGAGCGCACTCAGGCGTTTAAATTCTCGATATACGGACGCAGCGCCAGTTCGTCAATCAACCCACCAAGTTCAGCATCGGATAACGGTCGACCCTTACCTGCGAATGCCGTGAGAGCTGCCTCCATCATGTTCACGCCAAAAGACCGGCCACCGTAGCGCGGCGTCGTTGTGATGACCCGCTGCACTCCCCGCTCTCGAAGCAGCTCGATGTTCTCGGGCGTTGTCGTATTGGTGATCACCCACTTCCCGCGAAGATCCTCAGGCGCGTATGTGTAAATGTAATGCATGTCACCCACAATGAGATCCGCCTCCTGCCAGAACCGAATGTGCTTGGGCTTGCGCTCCTCCCCCCTGGTTCCGGGCGGGAGGATGGCTGAGAGTGGGAGAAAGCCTACGATGGGCAGCAACGCCCTGGCCCAGCGGTATAAGCTCGGGAGACCCCGGACGGGAATGGGGATGGCGAGAGCGAACATTAAATCGCCGAAGATAATTTCGTCGGAAACAGTGGAGATCGCCTCGGCCAAACCAAGGCGGTCAATGCTGAAGGGCATAAAGGCGCGGCGGAAACGAGGCAGATCCTCCAGGGCATCTCCAGCTAATTCGAACACGCGTCTCTCAAGCACATACTTGAGCGCCCTGCCATCGACAACAGGGGTATCGCGCACGTCCCTGACAAGCTTCAGCCCAGCGCGGATAGGGTATTCCCTCTTTCCCACCCGGACATGCAGGTCGATCCCTCCCACTCCAAGCGCGTCTACCTTCCCGTCCAGCTCGGCAAAGAGCGCGCGTGCTTTCTTCGCGTCCCCTCCGGTGCCGATTCGTTCAACCAGGATTTGTTCGCCAGCAAAATTCACCTCCACGCGCTTGTCGCGTGTGGGATTTCCCAGGCTCACACTCACCGCGTGCTTCATATCCCTTCTCCATTTGTTCGTAGCATCACTATTTGTCTATGATACGCTCGTTGCTCCGTTTCTCACTATTCGACCACTCCATGAATATACTCTCATTAAAAGAACACAGGGATCCCGAGCTCGGTTCGGTTCCGGTCCAAATCCCTGCTGCCGCCAATGCCCCGATGAAAATCGGAAAGACGCGGCGGTCTATATGACAGACCCGTATTATCGCTCCAGGATCCGCCAATAAAAACAAATTAGACGCTGAAGTCATTGTTCGTATGTACCTGATCGGTGCAGAGATCGCAGTGGTGAATAACCACATCATGTTTCCATTCTGCGACGAACAGGTCTAAACTTATTAACCCTGAAACAGCGGTGTTCAGCGAGTTCTTTGCATTATTTAAGAGGAGACAGTCATCATGGCAACGGTCAGCAGTTCAATAACCGGGAACATCAGCGAACAGGAATACAAACGCCGGATTCGAGCCTGGACGATGTACGACTGGGCTAACTCGGCTTTCGCCACAACGATCCTGGCTGCGGTCCTTCCGATTTATTACAGCCAAGTTGCCGGGGCGACGCTCGCAAGCCCAGCGATCGCCACCGCCTACTGGGCACGCGGCCTGAGTATCTCGCTTTTCATCACTGCCCTTCTTTCGCCAATCTTAGGGACTATCTCTGATGTTATGCGCGGCAAAAAACGTTTCCTGTCTTTCTTCATTGGGATAGGAGTCCTGGGTACGGGGCTGCTGATCCTGATAAAAGAGGGGGACTGGCTTCTGGCCTCGATCCTGTTCATCGTCGGGCGCGTGGGCTTCACCGCCGCAAATGTCTTCTACGACGCCTTGCTCCCCCACGTTGCGCGAGAGGAAGACCGCGATAGTGTCTCAACACGCGGCTATGCAATGGGTTACCTTGGTGGAGGGATCCTGCTGGCGCTCAACGTCGTGATGCTGCAGCTTCTGCCGGGCACCTGGGGGGCCAGGTTTTCATTCTTGAGCGTAGCCATCTGGTGGGCGATCTTTTCGATCCCTGTTTTGCGCCGTGTTCCAGAACCGCCATCCGCTACCGCAAAACTCTCTCCTGGTGATAATGTCGTCTCCGTCAGTTTCAGGCGTCTGTGGCAAACCCTCAAAGACATCCGTCAATACGCTGACCTCTTTAAATTCTTGCTTGCCTTCCTCATCTATAACGATGGAATCGGAACAATCATCGGGGTGGCGGCGATATATGGCGCTGAACTCGGCTTTGGCAGCACGCAAATGGTCCTGGCGCTGCTGTTGGTGCAGTTCGTCGGCATACCTTTTAGTTTGATTTTCGGACGCCTCCCTAGCCGGGGAGAGAGCCGTCGACCGCTTTACCTAGCTTTCATCGTCTACAACCTTTTCGCCCTTCCGATTGCCGGTATTTTCGGTGCGCGTATGCTTCCCGCCGACATGACCAGCAATATCGGGATCATCGTCGGTCTGATCGTCGCCGTCGAAGCCATTGGCCTGCTTCTGGCTTTCCTCGTCGGCAATCAACTCTTCTCCGGAATTGCCGAATCGATGGATACCAAGCGCGGCATCATGCTCGCGCTCATGATGTATGCAGTGATCGCAACCTGGGGCTTCTTCCTGAATTCGGTCATTGAATTCTGGTTCCTGGCCTGGATGGTCGCCGTCGTTCAGGGCGGCAGCCAAGCACTCAGCCGCAGCCTTTACGCTTCTATGTCTCCTGCGTCAAAGAGCGGGGAGTTCTTCGGGCTATTTGGGATCATGGAGAAATTCTCTGCGATCCTGGGTCCCTTACTTTTCTCCGCGGCTGTGACCCTATTCAACTCCAGTCGACCAGCAGTGCTCAGCCTGATCGCCTTCTTCATCATCGGCGGCGGGATCCTGATGACTGTCAATGTCGAGCAAGGGAGGAAGGTAGCTCGCGAGGAGGACGCACAGCTGCTTCAAGCCGAGATGTCAGCATAACCATTGATAATTTTTTCCCCTGATTGCGCCGCGGCTCCTAAGGAGCCGTGGCGCTTGTTTCTTTTTCATGACAATGCCGCATCGCGAGCCAGTGACCTGCTCCGGTCGCGAAATACTCCGGCGACGCCGAGCAGCACAAGTGCCGCGCCAGCCAGCGTAGCGAGGTGGAGCGGTTCGCTTAATATCGCCGCACCCAGTATCACTGCGATCACCGGGTTTACATAGGCGTAGGTCATGGCCACCGTCAACGGCAGGATCTGCAGGATGCGCACATAGGCCGTAAAGGCGATCACCGAACCAAAGATGATCAGGTATCCCCACGCCAGCCAAGCATCGGGCGTCGGCGTCGGCCTTGGCTCCCCCGTCAGCAGAACCAGGACCACAAATCCCAACCCGCCGAAAATCTGCTGGTATCCGGCGCTCACCTCTATACTCAGCGAGACCGGCATGCGGCTCTGCAGCAGCGATCCCACTGTCCAACTGATCGAGGCCACGACCAACGCCAGCAAGGCTGCGATATCACCCATATTCCCGGCTTGCAGAGTTTTCGCTGAGAGCAGGGCTGTGCCGGCAAATCCGATGAACAAGGAGAGCACCAATCCGTAGGATGGTCTTTTCCGATCCAGGATGGACTCCATAAGAACCATCCACAGCGGGATGGTGGCAATCACCAGCGCTGCCAGGGAAGAATCTATTCTCTGCTCCGCCCAATTCACCATCCCATTTCCACCGGTCCAAAGCAAGACACCCGAACATGCCAGCACTGCAAGTTCCTTGCGGGTAGGGCGCATGGGCGAACGTCGTAATGCAGAGACAAGCAGCATCAATATTCCGGCGATAAATATTCGTACCATGCCCAGCGTGAAAGGGGGAATCCCCGCTCCGGGGCGTACGGCAATCCGGATGGCCAGATAGGTGCTGCCCCAAACCAAATAGACGATGAAGAGATTGATGATCCCCCGCGCTTCAATCGACCGTTCTCCCGGCGAAGGTGTCATAGGTTCGAGCTCATATCAATTATCATAATGCCCTCTTTCTGTGGGAAACAGCATCCTCACGCTCTTTCAGGCCGGGCATCCAATGTACGGCGGATGCGGGAGAAAACCACATCCATCATCTCCTGGGTCAGTCGACCTGTTTGTGTGTTCTGTCGGCTAGGGTGATAGCAGGCAACCAGCGATGGAGCAGGTGGGTCAAAGTCATGCCACAATCCATGTGCGAATTTTAAACGGGGTACTTCCAACCCCAGTCCTCGCAATGCCCGTAGATATCCGTCAAAAGCAATCTGCCCCAGCGTTAGAACCACGCGCACCCGGTGGAGAAGCTCTATCTCGCGCAGGAGATATGGCTGGCAATTC
>JBARSI010000163.1:0-8942 GCA_049644665.1 Anaerolineales bacterium | reverse complement strand
CGGGCCGACACCCGGGTCGGTCCCTGCGATTAGTTAATGCAGCGGATGAAGCAACGCAGCGAAAACCCACTTAGCAAACCATATTATGGGAAAGAGAATAAAACGAACACCGCAGCCTTATTGGGCTGCGGCGTTAATCACTCCTGTGCCGACTTATTCTGCGCCGGCTTCCTGTGCGTGTGGGTCACCCCTTCGAACGAGGTAATCTTCAACCAGGAGCAGCTGCTCGCCTGCTCGGCGAACGACCCCCAGCAAGTTGTCCATCGTGGAAACTTCTTCCAATTGTTCGTCGATGAACCAGCGCATGAAGCTCTGGGCGAGGTGGTCGTTCAGCTTGATCGCCAGGTCCATAATACTGTTGATCTGGCTTGTGACCTCCAACTCCCAATCCAACGCAGCCTTCACCGCGGCTTCCGCCGAGCCGAGTGTTTGCGGCGTCGCCTCGATTGCCGGGATCGATACTTCTCCTCCAGCCTCCAGAATGTAATGCACGAATTTCATCGCGTGCATGCGCTCCTCATCGGATTGGCGGAAGAAGAAATCGGCCAATTCCGGGAGCTGCTCGCTGTCAAAATATGAAGCTATGATGATGTACTGGTTTGAAGCCGCAAGTTCGCTCCCAACCTGGGCGTTCATCGCCGCGGTTATCTCTTTGCTAATTAACATCTTTCCTCTCTCCTTGTATTGTTTACGCGCGCCGGAACGGTGGGGGGGCGATCGTACCGCCCAGCCGATCGTAATGTTTGATATTTACACATTGGGCCCTTAAGGTCCGACCCCCAAGTATTCTAACGCAAAATGCGCGTCGAGATAATTCGCGTTGACTTTTAGAGCGGCCCGAAAATCCTCGATCGCTGCGCCCACATCCCCAAGCCTGTAGTGCGCCCAACCCCTCCAGAGCAGCGCCTCCTCAGCTTTCGCAGTGCGCTGGAGTGTTGCCTCTGCCAGTGCGATTACGTCCTCTGTACGACCCGAATGGAAATAGGCGATGTAAGGACCGAATTGGTAGCGAGTGAAACGCCAGGGTAAACCCAGAGTCAGCGCCGTGTCGTATGCCCCAGCGGCCTCCGGGTAACGCTCAAAGTACAACTGATTTGAACCCAGATTAAACCAGGCAAATTCGTCCTCGGGCTCAACTTCAATCTCGCCCTGCGCCCGCGCTAATGCCCGTTCGCGGTTCACATCCACGTCAAAATCCGGGCCCAAAATTAATTCGAGCGGCGCGGGATCTGCCACGGGGTAGACGAACATATATACGTGATTGAAGGCTTTCCAGCCCTCATTTAGATCCGCATAGGTGATTTCCCTGTCCGGGCCGATGAACGAGTCCTGACCCACAAAAATCTGCCGCGAATCGTCGTATCCCGTAAGCAACATATAATGACCCGCCCAGCCATCGTCAGGACCGTCGCTCTCGATAACATACCCCTTTTCAACAACGACCGGGAAGCCCATCGCCAAGAAACGCTTTAAGATCTCGATCGTCCCGCCCACACGAAAATCGGCTTCCAGCCAACCGGCCCGATTGCGAACAAAATAGATCAATTCTTCGATGTTGACATTCTTGTCCCCGCGATCAGGTTTTAGCAGATCTGAGATCTCGAACTGATCCCCCGCCCAGCCAAAGAAGCGCAGGGCAAGCGCGAGCGTCGCCGGTCCGCAATTGTTCCAGTCCTGCTTTTCCCATTCGGGTGAGGGCAGCATCACCGCTTCCGGCAAGGGGATGGGTGTGGGCACGGGGGTGGGACTCGAGATGCTCCGGAGTACGTCTGGCGTTGGGGAAGGTACGGTTGTTGGTGGGGTTGTTATCATCGCTGCGCCGGAGGGCGTCGGCAGCACATCATGCGGAAATATCCACCCGCGGACGATTCCAAGAGCGGCATCGATGCGCCACTCGAGGTGGAATTTAACAGTCGGAAGCTGGTAGCTCCCGGCAAGGAGCAGGCCAGCCAAAATCACCCCTGTAAAAAACCATTTTATCCGTGAACGCATGCGCGGATTATATCAGCCCCCTTTGGTCCAATTATGATTTTCTTGAAAACCGAGAGGCCTTCCCCCACCCCTTAATCGATAATTTCTCGTGCGAGAAGAAGCCATGCTACAGAGACAGAACGGGAATCCACATCTTCATGGACAAGATTCATCAATACCTCATGGTCGCCTCCCGCCCGGGAAGGGAAATAAGAATAAATTCCTAGTCACCAAATGCTGCACAAGGTGCTGTATACTCCAAGGTGGGATTCACTTTGTCCAGCAAATGATACAAGCTGGCGTCGATGTGATGACTGTATTCAACCGCAGCCATATCTTTTTCCGCCGACGGGGCCGATCCTCGACGGCTTTTGGATAGACCATGCAACTAGAAACTGCGCTGCTCATCGTTCCTCCAAAACCGGTTCAAGTCTTCAGTTTCCCGATTCGGGAGCGCTACGATGTAGAATCCTTCAAGAGCAATGTCCCTGCCCACATTACGCTGCTTTACCCCTTCGTCCCTCCCGAACAAGTAGAAACTGCAGTTGAGGAGCTCAATCGCCTGTGCGCGGGGGTTACGCCTTTCGAGGTCACGCTAGACCGCTATGGGAGATTCGAAGGCGCTATATTCCTCGAGCCCTCAGACTTGGAGCCGATCGTGCAGCTTCACCACCTGCTTTCAAAAGCCTTCCCAAAGTACCCGGTTTACGGGGGCGAACACGGGACCGAACTTCATCCCCATCTCACCTTGGCCCGCTTTGATGATCCCGAGGGGGCAGATGATATCGAACTTCCTCCAGTACCCTCGTTCAGTTTCACCGTCGACAAAATCCACCTCTATCTCGGCTCGATCGAACACGACACCCCCTTCATCCCCCGCGCGGTAATCCCTCTTGGCAAGAGTGCGTGAATCCATCAGTTGAGGCGAGGAATGCGGACGAAGTTCGGGATATGTTCACCCGCATTGCTGCTCGTTACAATTTACTCAACCGCCTGATGACGCTCGGTCAGGACCATGCTTGGCGGCGTGAGACGATTCGGCAATTGAAGCTGCGAGCAGGCGACCTTCTGCTCGATGTCGGGACGGGTACGGGAGATCTAGCTTTTGAAGCCTTACATCAAACCGATGAGTTGCGTGTGGTTGCGAGTGATTTCACACCCGGGATGATCAACATCGGCAGAGTCAAACCGGAAGGGCACAGGCCAATGTGGGTGATCGCCGACGCCCAGAATCTCCCCTTCACCGATGATGCCTTTAACGCCATCGTCTCCGGTTTTTTATTACGCAATGTAGTTGATCTGGACGCAACTCTGAGCGAACAAGCGCGTATCTTGCTGCACGCTGGAAGAATAGCCAGCCTCGATACCACCCCGCTGTCAACCGGTGTCCTCCGCCCGCTGCTCGAGTTCTTTCTTCAGCGCGTCATCCCCTTCCTTGGAAGCGTTTTCGCTGGTGATCGTGAATCGTACCGTTACCTACCAGAATCAACAGAGCACTTTCTTGCGGCGGAGGTGTTGGCTGAGAGGTTGGAGGCCGCGGGTTTCGACGGCGTCCATTTCACTCGCCGCATGTTTGGAACAATCGCCGTTCATTGGGCCAGGAAACCCGACCGCTACTAGAAATCACACCTTCGGTCCGCGATTAGAAAGGTAAAATCTAGCTATGGATTTGATCGCCGAGTTCTTCAAAGAGATGCTTGTCCCGGGCTCAACCATGTTCCTCATGCTTGGCCTCATCATCGGAGTAATCCTTCTCTTCATCGGGTGGAAAACAGAGAAGTGGGGAAAACGCTGGCTGCTCTTTTTAACGTTGCTGTACTTGTTGCTCAGCATCCCCCTCACCGCCTCGCTGCTCGAACGCGGCTTGAGCGCAGGCTATGAACCCATCAATTCAACGACGGAGTTCGCCGGCGTGGAGGCGATCGTAATCCTTGGCGGAGGCGGTGCCTCCTATCGGGCTGGAGAACTTGAAGTAAATACCTTGAGTGAATCGAGCGCGCTGCGGGCTATGGAAGGCGCTCGTCTGTATCAAATGCTCAATGACCCGATTGTGATCGTCTCCGGCGGCATCAACCCGAGAGGCGGTCTGCTCACGCCCGAGAGCAAGCCGATGCGCGATACTCTGGTGGAGCTGGGGGTGCCCAGTCAAAGGATTCTGCTTGAGTCAGATTCCTTCAACACCCATGACCAGGCGCTCAACGTCCCGCCAATGCTCACCGCGGCTGGTATCGAACACTTTATCCTCGTCACCTCACCAACACATATGCGTCGGGCGTATTTCACATTTCTGGAGCAAGGCCTGGAGCCTCTGCCCGCAATATCCGCCCAACACTCCGAAACGAGCAGCTTCTCATTTCAGAGCATCGTGCCTGATCTTGATGCTCTAGCTGCAAGCCAATCCGCATTGCGAGAATGGATGGGATTGATTTACTACACTTTGCAGGGCTGGATCTAATGGATGTGACAACCCGCTTCTGCCAAACCATACCTACAAGCAATCTGAAAATCTGCTTATAATTGACCTTCCGTGCCTATGGGAGGATGACGGATGCCCGATCTATCACCCTGGGAAACAATAAAACGCACGCTTGTACTCGACCGTTCACCCTGGATGCAGGTTTTCGAAGATGACGTCCGTCTTCCAGACGGGCGCATCATCGAGGGGTACTTGCACATGAAGACTCCCGGATACGTGATGGTTGTTCCCGTGAGATCCGACGCACAGATAGGTCTTGTCCGATCCTACAAACGCGGTGTTGATGGGGTTGATATCCAACCGCCAGCGGGGATACTCGAGCAGGGGGAGGACCCGCTGCATGCCGCGAAGCGCGAGCTCAAGGAGGAACTCGGCTGCACGGCGGAAGCCTGGCATGAACTCGGTGATGTCGTCTTAAGCGGGAATTATTACGCTGGCTGTGCGCACTTCTTTCTGGCCAGCGGATGTCGGCAGATTGCCGAGCCTGATTCCGGCGATCTAGAGGAGCAGGAGGTCATTTGGCTCCCGCTCGATGAAGCCCGCCGCAGTTGGTCTGAGGGTGGTTTTCACCAGGTCGGCGCAGTGGCTGCGCTCGGGCTAGCTTTCCAGCAGATCGAGAAAATTGGATTCAAGTGAAACCAATACCAACCAAGGATTAATCCATTGACAGAACGAGATCTCGAACGTGCCGCGCTGCGCGGCGAACCATCCTACGTTTGGCGCGCTGGTCAGGAGCGCCGGCTGCGCATGATCCTTGCCGGAGCAGACGGCCGCGAATCTGGCGTTATCTTAGACGATGGTTGCGGCGTGGGCGAATACATGACCCGCTTCGCTGAACATACACCCCACATCTATGGCCTGGAGTTCGAACCCGATCACGTATCTTCTGCGGCAAAACTGGGTCACAAAGTCACACAGGGGGCCAGCGAGCATCTCCCTTTTAGCGACGATGCATTCGATCTCATCCTCTCCCATGAGGTACTTGAACATGTTGAAGATGATCGTGCTGCGCTCGAGGAGATCGTCCGCGTGCTGCGAATTCCCGGATCAGATTCTTCTGGCGGAGGCAGACTCGTTCTCTTTGTCCCTAATCGGGGCTATCCATTCGAAACCCACGGCATCTATCTTCGCGGCCGGTACCGCTTCGGAAATATCCCGCTGGTGAATTACCTCCCCCGTAGATTTCGCGATCGACTCGCTCCGCATGTGCGCGTCTACACCCGCGGAGATCTCAAACGGCTCTTCCGCGGCTTACCAATCAAGATTGTTCACACCACAAGGATTTTCGGGGCCTACGACAATATCATCGCTCGCTGGCCGAGCGCAGGGAAACTGCTGCGCACCCTTCTCCAGTCGCTGGAAGCGACTCCCTTACGAGTTTTCGGTTTATCTCACTTCTGTGTAATCGAGAGGATCGAATAGCGCTCATTCACCCCCTGCGGGGCAGATACCCCCACAGTGATGATTACTCCAAACAGTCTCACCTATTGGTCATCAGCCCGCCCTCAGGTGCCCGATTTCCTGGATATCGACCGGTACACCTTCGATCTCCGACGGGACAAAATCATCGGGCGCCAATTGAGCTCGGGGCACTTTGCGGGTGACCATTACGACCAACACCACCTCATCGGTAAGTTCCCCTGCGCGCATGCGCAGTCCAACGCCCACGCCCTCAACATTGGCTTTATTAAGCAAAGCTTCCTCGTATTTCTCCTGTACGGCGTTTGCCTTTTGGTAAGCCCCAATGGGCTTTGTTTCAAATTCTGAGGGAGGGTTCATAAGGCCACATCCAGACAGTCCAGCACGGATTGGATCGGGTTATGCAGTGTGACTTGATCGGATCCCGCAAACAGCAGACCGACCGCCTGCATGGACTCGCCAGCCACGAGAAGGGAGCCGGAATCACCCGGCTGCGACATCGCAGTCGTCACAATCTGATTCTCAAAACGTGCGCTTCGATCCCCATAGTCGATGGTGACAGTCGCATCCAGGACAATAATCTGTCCTGTCGTCAATCCTGTTGTCCTGCCGGATTTTCGGACGCGCATGCCGAGCGCCGCAGGGAGAACTCCACTTATCGCCCCAATTTCCAGGATCTCATCGAGAACTTCCTGATCGTTCAGCGGTTTGGCGAGGGCAGCGTCGACCTGATTGGTCGCCTGGGGGTCACTCCAGTAGGCCTGCACGCGATGCTTGGATCCCATTAATTTCGCCAACGCATTGCCAAATCCTGCATATCTTTCGGCTGTGCGGCAATCGACAGGACCGAGGCTGAAGCGGATCGGATAGAAGCGTTCCAGGGTAGCGAAAGTATCGTTCTCTTCTCTACCGCCATCCGCCGCTCCTGGCTGCAGTATCGGGTCTCCTTGTTGTCCCTGATTGTTATTGGCTAAAACGTGATTATTCGAGAGGATCAAGCGCGTATCGGTTTTTCGGTCGCGGACAACCGCGCCAAACGTCCCGGCGGTGATCTGGTAATGCCCCAAACTGACCCCCCCAAGCGCCGGGCGCCACCGGTCGGTGCGCTCTTGTTGAGCACGCAGGAACCCAACCTGGATGACATCCGTGGAAATCCCTTCGACCTCTGCCGGCACCAGCGCGGAGGGGTCAAGACCGGCTCGCGGAATCTTCTGACTCACCATCGCAATAACACAAAGTTCTCCAATCTGCTTCCCTTCCCTGGTTTTATATCCGGTTCCCACACCGAGCACGTTGGGTTTCGCAAGAATAGATTCCTTGTGACGTTCTTTTACCTCGGTTACCTGTCTGCGCTCCCACATACGATGTCTCCTCAGCCAGATCTAGGTGTTTCATATTGCAGTATACGCCGGGAATTGCACATTCCGTGCCTATTAGATATTGGGAAACATCAATTGTGTGTTCAGAATGAAGGGGACGTGATCGTGGCAAAACGAGGATGGATGGCTTTCGCCCGGCACTGAACCTCCGGGCTTAGAGTTCAACCGAGGGGGGTTCGCTGCGAAGCGAGATGTTTCAAGAAAAGATTAGATCAATCAAGGCGGGCAAATCACCCGCCTCGATCCTTTCATTCTTTGAATTCCGGGGAATATAACCTCTAACTCCAGGGGGCTTCACATATGGATCGCGTGACCCTCAGCATGGTGAGCGGCTTCCATCACAACTTCGCTCAAGGTAGGGTGCGCATGGACGTTGCGAGCGATCTCCGCAGGTGTGAGTTCCATCATCTGGGCGAGGGTGAGTTCCGGAAGGAGTTCGGTTACTTCCGGTCCGATCATGTGCGCGCCCAATATCTCTCTACTTTTTACATTCGTCACGATCTTGACCCATCCGGCGTAGTCCCCCAAACCCAAAGCCTTTCCGCTCGCCTGGAATGGAAAACGCCCGATTTTTACCTCCAAACCGCGCTCTGCCGCTTGCGCCTCCGTCAGTCCGAATGATGCGACCTGCGGCTGGCAGTACGTCGCCCGCGGCATCATCTCATAATCCAGGGTTGTCGTCTCGACACCTGCAATATTCTCGGCGCAGATGATCCCCATCGCCGAGGCGACATGGGCGAGCATGAGCTTGCCGGTGACGTCGCCGATCGCCCAGATACCAGCGGTAGGCGTCGCCATGCGCTCATCGATCTCAGGAAACCCGCGCTCGTCCAACTTCACTCCAGCGGCATCTAGATCCAGCTTTTTAGTGTTCGGTCGGAAGCCAATTGCCAGAAGGGCTTGCTCGGCTTCGAGAGTCTGCCCTCCATCTGATCCGGAAACGGTGACCTTCACCTTCGCTTCCAGCCGTTCAATACCCTCGACTTTCGTCCCCGCCAGAACTTTAATGCCGCGTTTAGTTAATGCCTTCGTGAGTTCCTGGCTTACTTCCTCATCTTCCAACGGCGCGATCCGCGGTAGCATTTCCACCAGCGTTACATCCACACCATATGCGCTCCAAATCGTTGCAAACTCAAGCCCGATTGCTCCTGCGCCAATGATCACCACGGATCCCGGCAGATGCTCCTGCAGAATCGCATCCCGGTAGGATAGAACCCGGTCCCCATCAGTGCCCAACCCCGGGATTACTATCGGTGCAGCGCCTGTCGCCAGCACGATGTCTTTTGCCGTGAGCGTCATGCGTTCGCCTTTATCATCTTCCACAGTGACTGTTTTAGGTCCGGTGAATACAGCCTGTCCCATATGGACATCGACTTTGTTCTTATTCATTAAAAACCCGACGCCTTTTGCCAACCGCCCCGAGACTCTGCGGCTACGTTTTACAGCCGCACCATAGTCCAGCTTCAAACCATCTACTTTAAAACCAAATTCGTTTCCCCGTTCCCGCAGCGTATGGGCGACTTCAGCGTTTTTCAACAAGGCCTTTGACGGTATGCAGCCGACGTTCAGGCAAACTCCGCCCAGAAACTCCCTCTCAATAATGGCTGTTTTTTTGCCTAATTGGGCGGCTCTGATCGCACAAACATAACCGCCGGGTCCAGCGCCGATGACGATGACATCGTATTCCGTCATTGAGA
>JBARSI010000162.1:0-2420 GCA_049644665.1 Anaerolineales bacterium | reverse complement strand
CGGGGTGCATCCGCTGCCCGTGAGCGAGATGCGCACCTGTGGGGACAATCTTGTTGAAGTCGTGGCGGTGGACGCAGCGGGAAATGAGGCCATGGACCTGAGCGCATTCCCGATCTATTTTGGGGACATGACCATCACTTCTGTCGAGGCCGTCCAGGTCGTTTTCGGAGCCGATCTTGTGCACGGGAAGGGTACAGCTTTCAGGGCTCGTGTGAATTCAACCTATTCCTGTCAGATCCTTGCCAAGTTCCGGCTGGAATTGCCGGATGATCAATGGGATGCATCCGTGCCCTCATCGGGGAGGACAACCCCTGCGGTGCCGGGCGGCTGGGAATACCCTGAAATCTGGGGTCCGGTGCCGATCCCGGCCAACGCCACGGGATATACCGTGATGCTGCCATACGTCGAACCCGGTCAGGAGGATGCGCCTTTCAGCAGCAGCAACCCGGCAGGCCTGGTACAGGATTCTCACGATAGCTATGGTAAACAACCGGACGTGCGGGTTGTCCCGCGCCCGATCGCCGATCGGGTCAGCTTCGGCGTTGAAATCGACCCGCAAGATGATTGGTCCGAGACGGATGAGGGCAACAACCGCTTATCGACCGGGGGGATCAATGTGGTGAAAACCCGCGGGTGGAAGATCCTTGTCATCCCCTACACCACTGCGGATTTCGATTGTTATGGGCCAGTGCTTCGGGAGCTGGAAAGCGCAGCGCATTCCCAGATCGAATACCTCCTGGCCACCTATCCCATCGCCGAGGGCAAGCTTTCCTTTAGCATCATGCAGGCGACGAATCGCGAGGACTGCGAGGAGGATGAAACCTGCGGGTGGGTTTCGGAGTTCAGAAGCGGGTTTGATCGAGGCACTATTCTTGCGAGTTTTGCCCGCAAGGCTGAGGTCGAAGAATTCGACTTTGCCGTTGGCGTAGATTGCGGCGGCGGGGGAGGCGCCATATTGGGCTATGAGGATGCGGTCTTCATCGGCGCACGCAGCGGCCTGGTGACGTTAGCGCATGAATTCAACCACGCGGTTGTGGGCATCGAGGATATTTACAGCCTGGATTGCATGGTCGGTTGGGATGAGGCCTATTGCGAGTACCCAGACGACAGCCGTGAGTACTGCTGCTACGTCGATGGGTGGACGCACCCAGACGGATCGACCAGGATGCATTGTGTCTATGATGATGCCGGGGAGGTCGTATGCGAAGAGCGAACTAAGGAGTGCATTGGGAACTGTAATTGCTCCATCTACCACCTTGAACCGCCGGAAGAGTGGACACGGGCATGCTACGCTGCCGACGATTCAGGGAGTTATAGTATTCCTTCCTATGATGCCAGGGACTGTGGCGATGTGTGCCGGGGATTATGTCCAGGCGGCCAGGTCTTCAACGGCCCTGATGGGCGCATTACCCACCCTGCATCCGAGGGTTTCTGGGTGAACCGCTGGATACCGGCGGGCGAGGGCAACAACTACTTCATGGACATCCCCGCCGCTGGAGCGGACCCGGGATACTGGATGAGACTGCACCCGACCAGCAGCCATTGCGGTGGCTACAGCTTCTCCGACGGGATGCTGGCCATGCTGGAAAGCCCGAAGTTCCGCTCGCTTGTTGACCCACAGATCCTGCTTGTCAGCGGGACAATCCATCATTCGGGCACTGCCGTGCTGGATCCGATGTATATCCTTGAGAAAGGGTCGGTTGATCTTGAGCTAGGCGGCACAGGGGATTACTACCTCGTACTCAGAGATCCTGAAGGCCAGGAGTTAAGCCGGGCAGGGTTTTCGGTTATCTTCCGCCAGTCCGACCCGAATGGCGGGCCGGTGGATTTTGTACCCTTCCTCCACCGCATCGAGTGGATCCCGGGGACAGACGTGATCGAATTGACAGACTCTGCGGGGCGAGTACTGGTTGAGCGGGGGGTATCCCAACAATCCCCGGCCGTGAAGGTGATCTCGCCCAATGGGGGGGAGCGGTGGTCTCCAAGTAAGGAAGTGCAGATACGATGGCAGGCGGAGGACGGGGATAACGACGACCTGCTCTTTTCGCTCTCGATGAGTCCCAACGGGGGAGAGACCTGGCTTCCGCTTGCGATCGACCTGACCGAGACGAAGTTCACAATGGGCGCCAGAACGCTTCCAGAGGGCTCCACCTATTTGATCAAGGTGCGCGCCTCGGACGGCGTCAACACGGCCGAGGATGTATCGGATGCTGTGTTTACAATCTCGACTGAAGCAGCTCTGCCAGCGAGCAACCTCATCCTGGTGGGGCTCATCATTATGGGGCTTCTAGGTGTGGTGGCTTTGATCGGGGCGGTGGTGATGTTTATAAGGAACCGGGCAGCCTAGCGCCGATCCCGGCCTCCCTCAGTATACGGGCACGTAGTATCTCTGAGATCGGGCCACAGCCGAAGGGCTGTTG
>JBARSI010000161.1:0-51306 GCA_049644665.1 Anaerolineales bacterium | reverse complement strand
CCCTCAGGTGGAACCTGTGAAGTCAAGTAGGCTGGGGCTCACCAACGAAGGGGTCTCCAAATCTTTTGGTTTGGATTTCTTGGAAGCTGAGTTCCTTGTATGCATTTGAGTTCCCCAACCCCCAGCCGGTTACACATGCGGCTGGAGGTGATTTTTATCAGGAATCAGATCGGGAATGTGTCGTTCTTCAACGGCTATGTGTATTTTTTACCATCGCCTTCAAGTTGACATTTTTATTGATTCAACGATTATTCGAGCAGTGCATGCCATGGATGAATGATGCAAGGAAGACTCTCCTGTGCCATGTAATTATCCATAATGATCCTGAGGAGTTATCCGATTCTCATTCGAACTAACTCCAGTCTTGCGAACTCAATGGTCTAACTGCACCCCGACTCGTATTCCCGGCACTGTTCATAGTCGTGGGGAGCAACAGAGTTCACTCAAACCATCGGAAAAAAATTGACGAGCAATACAGAAATCTCTAAAATGGACAGTAATTTGAGAGAGGAGGATGTATAGGACCCAAAAAAGAAGATCGCCGCGCGCGGAATATTGTTCAATTGAGCCGCTACGAATAACCATTATGCCAAGGAGGAGAATCGTAATGATCAGCAAACTCTTGCCAAAGAAGCACGGGACTCTATTGAGAGTAGTTGGTATTGCTGTAGTCACGGCTGTGATGCTTCTGGGAACAGCGATGTGTGCGCCCGCAGAAGTTCCTGATGAGGCGCCAGAGGGTGCAGTCCTGGCGATCGAGCATTTCAGTGTTATTGAAGGGACCACCTGGTCTGGTGCCCACGACCGCGCCGGGAAGCGAATCGCCGAAAAATACCCCAATGTAGAGTACGTCTATAGAGAGGAAGTAGGCCCTGATCTCACAAATCCCTACGCCGAAGAGCTGATCGCTGATGGGGCAAATATCGTTATTGGGAATGCGGAGTTCATGGGGATGCCCTTGAAGGACATCGCTGACAAATACCCGGATGTCTATTTTGGTTCGATCATCGCCAGTGATCTAACTACAAAGCAAAACTTCATTCGACTATTCCCGCGGCAGTATCAAGCGCTTTATCTAGAAGGCCTGATAGCTGGGGCTCTTACTGAAACGGGGAATATCGGCATCGTTTCGGCATTCCCTTGTGTTCAAGTCATCAGGCGACAGAACGGATTTATCCTCGGGGTGCAAGATGCCGCTGAGATGCTCGGTAAAGATGTCAACATCTATGTGAAATATGTTGGCGATTGGTACCTGCCCACGGAAGAGCGTGATATCGCAGAAACCCTAATCAAGGAGTACAACGTGGATGTCCTGACCCACCAGACGGATTCCGGATCTCCACTCGATGTCGCCACAGAACAAGGCATCTGGTTCGTAGGCAAAGACATGGATATCGTGGGCTTCTATGGTTGGTCGGACACAGATACCGTCGCCATATCCTTCGATACGCGGTGGGAAGTCCTCTACAACTACATGTTGAACGAATTCCTGGCCGGAGAAGAGAATCCGACAACTGTCCTATATCTCGGCATGGAATCATCCATGGTCCTGGCGGACGGCACTGAAGCCCTCACAGTTGACATCATGAACGACAACAAAGTCGGCGTGGACGCCATCAGCCCCGCTGCTCTACCACTGATCCCGCAAGAGATCGTTGATCTCGTTGAAAAACGAAGAAACGAGATGATCGCCGGGGAGTGGGATCCATTCACTGAGTATGCCTTTGTTAGTAATGGAACAGGGCTGGCACTCGAAGGCACGCCAATTCCTGCTGCAGGGACAACGGTTAAAGCCGCGGGCGAGGTGCCGACTGACGAGTGGTTGCTATCTCTCTTTAACTTCGACCTGGCTGGCGTGACAATTCTGGAGTAGCTTTGAAACCAGTGGTCACTAAAATCACCGTCGATGCATAGCGAGTTTTCATAAACTGCAAGCATGAGTCTCCCAATCTTTGGGATTACCTGGAGTGCGGGGGGCTCATGCTTATGACCGGTCCTAACTGGAGACAATTTTCCTTGGCGAATTCAGATATCCAACGTCTCGAATTCCCTTTTCCTGCAAGAAGACACATCGAAATATAACCATTGGATTAGAGTCATTCATAATTAAAAGGGACAAGTGTACAAGGTGCTCCCAGAAGACATACAACGTGGTGACACAATATTAGAAGCGCGAGGGATCACGAAGCGATTCCCGGGCGTGGTGGCTAATGACCAGATCGATTTTGAGATAAGGGCGGGTGAGATCCACGCGGTCTTGGGAGAGAATGGCGCGGGGAAAACCACCTTGATGAAAATTCTCTTTGGTCAATATCAACCAGACGAAGGTGAGATTTACATCGGCGGTAAGCAAGTCAAGTTCAAATCACCCCTGGATGCTATCGATCTGGGTATTGGGATGGTCCATCAGCACCGCAAGCTGGTAACCGCTCACACGGTAATCGAAAATATCATCCTCGGGCACCCCCGGGCGGGAACGATACTTAATATAAGAAGAGCAGAGGGGGAGATCAACGAATTCTGCGAAAAATACGGATTCAGCATCGACCTTAAAGCAAAAGTATGGCAGCTTTCCGAAGGAGAAAAACAGCTCGTTGAGATCCTTAAGGCACTCTATCGCGGTGCAGAGGTTCTCATCATGGATGAGCCCTCTTCCGCGTTGACGCCTCTTGAGACAGACAAGCTGTTAACTTCCATCGAGGCTATGACCCGAGATGACCTCGCCATCGTCCCCTTCATCACTCATAAACTCCCCATTGTGCTGAGAATAAGCGACCGGGTCACGGTTCTAAGAAGGGGCAAGGTCGTAGCCTGCGTCGATAGTGCAATGGCAACAGAGAAAAGCCTCGCAAAGGACATGGTAGGGAGAGAGGTCATATTTAGAACAAAAAGGACTCAGGTGGAGAAGGGTAAGCCCCTCCTTCAAGTTGAAAACCTTGAGATTTTCAGCGACAAAGGTTACCAGGCATTAAAGGGTGTTTCGTTTTCTATCTGTGAAGGTGAAATCTTCGGTATTGCTGGAGTCTCCGGCAACGGGCAATGCGAATTGGTTGAGGCGCTGGCAGGTCTTCGAAAAGTAGAAGGGGGGAAGGTGCTCTTTGATGAAGAAGATATCACTTATTCAACCAGCCTGGAAAGATGGCAGTTGGGCATAGGATACATCCCGTCGGATCGGATACACGTGGGTTCGATTGCCGATTTCTCCCTGGTGGAAAACATCACGCTGAACTATTACTTCGATGAAGATTTCTACAAACGAGGGGTTTTGGATTACGGGAAGATACGGGAGTTGACAGAAGAGATCATCGCAGAGTATGGCGTGGCAGCACCGTCCGCCGACATCAAGGCAAAAAGCTTATCCGGAGGCAACCTTCAAAAGCTCATCTTGGCACGCGTACTCTCGCGCAAACCAAGGTTGTTGATCGTTTATTTACCCACCCAGGGTCTTGATGTGGGGGCAACGGAGTTCGTCCGCAACAAACTCGTTGAAGCCAAACAAGAGAAAGCAGGAGTTCTTCTTGTCTCTGAAGACTTGGATGAAATCTTAGCCTTGAGTGATTGGGTGGCTCCGATCTATGAAGGAAAGTTCATGGGCATCATCCAGGGAGAGAATGCCCAGAGGGAGCTTGTGGGTGTGATGATGGCTGGGATAACGGGGGATGAGGAAGAGATATGAGGCTCGGTGGCCATGAGTATAAGCTCCAAAAAAGAGTAGCGCTATCCGGTTGGCAGGCCGCGACCATCTCGATCCTGGCTATTATTAGCGCACTGGCGCTTTTCAGCTTGATCTTCATCTTGGCCAGGATCAACCCCCTGGTGGCATACCGCGAGATATTTTCCTACGCTTTTACCAGCTCCTATGGTTTTCCGTTGACGATTAACCGGTTCATATTTCTGCTGTTGTGTACGTTTGCCTTCATCATTCCCTTTAAAGCTGGACTGTGGAACATCGGGATGGCCGGGCAGCTATATAGCGGCACCTTGTCTGCATACGCAGTTCTGTATGCCTTTGGTGTGAATGAGTTCCAAACCTTCCGAGTTTCACCTCACCTCATCATCGTATTCATGTTGATCGCAGCAGCGTTGGGGGGCATCGCCGCCGGCTCGATTGCAGGATATCTAAAAGGGAAATTCAATCTTAATGAGATTGTTGTGACGATGATGATAAATTTCATGACGTTCTGGGTGGTTTCATTCATGATAAAAGAGGGAGGTCCTTTCATGAACCCTGGCGGGAGAGGTGAGAGCTTCGAATTGCCGCCTGCCCTGCAACCAGCATTGATCATGGGCGTCCCCTTTACGATCTTCATCGCCCTCGGGGCTGCATTATTCTTGTATTTTATGTTCGCAAAGACCACAATCGGCTTCAAGATCAAAGCTTATGGGCAAAATCCCATTGCGGCCGAGTATGCGGGGATCAGCCCATTGCTGATTCCCATCCTGGTTTTTGTTATGGGTGGAGCTTTGGCGGGCTTGGCAGGGTATCACTACTTTGCGGCGGTTCCCGGTGTCTATAAAATCGCCAGGACATATGGCAATTTTGGTGATCTGGCGTTTTATGGGATTATTTGTGGGTTGATTTCCCAGGGCAACGCTATCGCCGCGATTCCAGTCGCTCTGCTCTTCGGAGGATTGTCGATCGGCGGCAGGTTTGTACAGGGAAAACTCGGCATGAGCTTTGGCGTGGATTTCGCCCTGTTAGGCGTATTAATGATTACGCTCGTCGCGTTTCAGTTTTTCTACAGGTATAAGATTGTTCGGGTTAACACTCAATAGGAGAGCCTTGATGTGGGAGTTCTTCGTTAGAAGTCTTGACGCCTCAACCATCTTCACAATTGCGGCACTTGGTGAACTCATCGGACAGCGCTCGGGAGTTCTAAACGTAGGGATCGAGGGGGTGATGCTTTTCGGCGCCACCTTGGGTTTCATCACCGCCAAAACCACCGGTAGCTACTTGCTCGGCTTCTTAGTGGGAATTGTCATCGGAGGTTTCCTCGGACTTCTCCACGGATTTTTTTCCATAACGCTCGGCAGCGACCAGGTTGTCAGTGGGATGGGTATATGGATCCTCGGCTTCGGTCTCACCACCTACATCGGTAGCACTTATACGGGTCCTTTGGGGATGGAAAGGATACCTTCGACCCTGGGTCTTTCACCCTTCTTTTTTCTCGGAATTGCACTTACCATGATTACCTGGTTTGTGCTTTCTAGAACCAGTTTGGGATTGATGATTCGATCGGTGGGCGAGAATCCGATGGTCGCTGAAGTGTCAGGAGTCAACATCGTCAAAACTCGTTATCTCTGTGTCATAAGCGCAGGATTGCTGATGGGATTAGCGGGAGCGATTTTCTCCTTGGATTACAACCCGGTTTGGAGTTATAACTTCATCGCGGGTCGTGGTTTCATCGCCCTTGCGCTCGTTTTTTTCTCGATGTGGAACCCTTTGATCTTGATCGGAGGTTCGATCCTTTTTGGAACCTTATGGCAGCTTTCACTCAATCCACAAATGTTACTCCCGGGCGTGATGTCCAGGTACATCTGGAGGACAGTCCCCTTTGGCATAACACTGAGCGTTCTACTGCTCATGTCAACCAGGTGGTTCCGGACCAAATGGGGTGCGGCAACGCCCGAAGCGCTGGGGCAAGCTTACGTAAAAGAGTGACAAGCCTATATCCTATCTCCTAACAACAGATCTAATGCATAGAAACGATCTATCTAATCGAAGCAACTTTTGACTGCAGAGCCGATAGTAAAGGGATCAGACCGAACCTCACTTTCCGTCAACATGCTCACAACAATGCCGTTTCTCCCCAAGAATATATTTGTTATTTCGTCAGCCAAATATCGCTTGAAAACAGTGCCAACTAGCGATGTTGGAGCCTGTTAATTTTGAATGACTCTCGAATGTATGCGACAATAGTGAAGATGATGGATTCCCCAAGCAATTAACTGTGAGCGGAATGGAAGTTCACAATCCCACAGGTTTTAGGAGATCATTGATGGGTCCTCTGGAAGGCATTCGAATACTTGATCTTAGCCGCGCGATGGCTGGACCATATTGCACCATGATGCTCGGAGATCTTGGCGCGGAGGTGATAAAAGTTGAGCGGCCTGACCGCGGCGATGAAAGTCGTGGATGGGGGCCGCCATTTGCAGGGCAATCCGCTGACAATCTCTTGGGTGAGTCGGCTTACTTCCTATCTGTAAACCGCAATAAACGCAGCATCACCGTTAACCTAAAGAGCAGCGAAGGTCAAGAAGTCATTCAGCGTTTAGCGAGCGTGTGCGATGTTCTCGTGGAGAACTTCCGAACCGGAGTGCTGGAAAAACAGGGTATGGGCTATGAAGACATCAAGAAACTCAATCCCAGCCTGGTGTATTGCTCCATCAGCGGGTATGGGCGAACCGGCCCGTACGCTGAGCGACCTGGCTATGATGTGATCATCCAGGCCGAGGGTGGAATGATGGGGATCACCGGCCCTGTTGATGGCCCACCTTCACGGGTGGGCGTGCCGATTGTGGACATCGCGACGGGAATGTTCGCGGCGACCTCCATCCTTGCGGCATTGCGCACCCGTGATCAAACGAACAAGGGACAGCTTATCGACATCTCACTCTTCGATACGCAGGCAGCGCTCTTATCGAATGTAGCGTCCAACTACCTGATTGGCGGAAGCGATCCACAGCGAACGGGGAATGATCACCCCAACCTGGCACCCTACGGAGCCTTCCGCGCTCAAGATCGCTGGCTCGTCCTCGGCGTTGCTAACGAACTCCAATGGGATACTTTCTGTACAGCAATTGATCGGCAAGATCTCCGGGATGACGTACGCTTCATAACGAATGGAGACCGTATAGCTCATAGAACTGAGTTAAGCGAGATCCTCAGTGATATTATGTCAGTACGCCCGGCGAGTGAATGGCTGGGCGCCTTTCGCAATGCAGGGCTGCCCTGCGGTCCCATTAACGACGTCGCAGCTGTCTTCGATCACCCCCAGGTTCAGCCCAGGGATTTGATATTGGAGGTTGAGCACCCCACCGCCGGACCGATTCAGCTCACCGGGTTTCCATATAAATTCGAGCAGACGCCCGCCGAACTACGCCATCCTCCTCCATTGCTCGGGGAGCATACGGAGGATGTGCTCACCGAGGTGTTGGGTTACTCTAAGGAGGAGGTCGCACGATTTCGGGAGCGAGGGGCGATCTAGAATAATGCATATAACCATCCTAACGATCTTCTAGTGGGATCGTCCATCTCGAAGTGAATTTACCAAGGATTGTGATGACGTCATGATGGTATCCAAAGTAGAGATTCGATCCGGGGCATATTACGACTCGGTCATCCTCATGCAGCTGCAGCGAGAACTCGCTGCTCTCCCCGATGTCATCGATGCCGGCGTGGTGATGGGGACAGAGGCAAACAAGAATATTCTCAACCAGAACAACATGATGTCGCCCGAAGGTCAAGCTGCCGGACCGGAGGATTTGCTCATTGTCGTGCAAGCTCAAAGCGAGGATGCTGCGCTGAACGCGCTCCGCCAGGTGGATGAGTTGCTTACTAGCCGCCGCCAGGTTGCAGATGATGAATACCGGCCAAAGAGCATCGAGACTGCAGCAGAGATGGCAGCGGATGCACGCTGGGCACTCATCTCTGTGCCGGGTCGCTACGCCGCTGACGTCACCCGAACAGTACTCAATCTTGAAAAAAATGCCTTTCTTTACAGTGACAATGTCACCCTCGAGGATGAGATTGCGATCAAGCAAGCAGCAAGAGAGAAGGGTTTAATGGTTATGGGCCCCGATTGCGGCACTGCAATTGTGAATGGCGTCGGGCTGGGATTTGCAAACCAGGTGCGTCGAGGACCCATCGGGTTGGTCGCTGCCTCGGGGACGGGCCTACAGGCGGTGAGCGCTCGCATCCACCAGCTTGGGAGCGGTATCACCCACGCTATCGGGACTGGTGGACGAGACCTATCCGATGCGGTGGGCGCGATCACAGCATATCAAGGGCTCGACTTACTCCGCCGTGACCCTGATACGCAGGTCATCGTCCTAATATCCAAACCCCCATCCGCAATTGTGGCCGACAAGCTTTTACATGCTGCCCGGTTATCGGGAAAACCCGTGGTCGTGGACTTCATCGGCTATGCAAGCCCTGCTCGACGGGTGGAGAACGTGTTCTATGCAACATCCTTCGATGAGACCGCGGAGCTGGCTGTCGAGCTGGCCTCTGCATCTTCCGATGTTGCCCTTTCTGCGGAAGTGGACGCCAGTATTTTTTCATCCACCCAACGCTACCTTCGCGGCCTCTTCTCGGGAGGCACATTGGCGTACGAAACCCTATTGATCCTGCAAGCGTATATCCCCGGTGTCTATTCCAATGTCCCGTTAAAGGAAGAATTCCGTCTGCCTGACGCGTTAGTCAGCCAGGAGCACACTATCGTCGATCTGGGCGAGGATGAGTTCACGGTTGGACGATTGCACCCGATGATGGACAACGACCTCCGTATCCGCAGACTCGAGCAGGAAGCTTCCGATTCTGAAGTGGCTGTGCTAATGCTCGATGTGGTCCTGGGCCACGGCGCACACCCCGACCCTGCCAGCGAGCTCGCGCCCGTAATCCAGCGCGCGATCGCCCGGGCCCAGGAGGCGGGAAGGCAGCTTGAGGTTTTAGCAGTCGTGGTAGGAACCGATGAGGACCCGCAAGGACTGGATGTTCAGATTTCACGGCTCGAAGCAGCGGGTGCCAAAGTCTGGACCAGCAACGAAGCTGCGGCACGATATTTGGGCAGGTTGCTTCAAGCCCTTTCGCCAGAACCCGGTACACTTGAGCGCACGCCGGTAGATTTGAGTGTTTTGAAGGATCCACTGTCGGCTATAAATGTGGGGGTGGAATCGTTTGCCGAAAGCCTGGCCGCTCAAGATGCTTCTGTGATCCATGTGGATTGGCGTCCGCCCGCAGGGGGAAACCAGGAACTGATGTCCATTCTGGAGAGGATGAAAGGTAAATGATCGGAGACCAGGAATGAAGGAATTTGTTGCAGCCTGCGTTCAGATCGCCATTTCTCCCAACGACGTACAGGCCAACGTATCGAAAGGTATTCGCTGGCTGAAGAAGGCCGTGAGCGAAAATGAAGCCGAACTTGTCGTATTTCCAGAGACGGTGACGACGGGCTATGAGACTGGCCTGGATGCTGAGGGCCTCTGGGATCTGGTCGATGAAGCTCCGGGACAGATCACCCGGAGGATCCAAGAAGCCGCCGATGAGCTTGGCGTCTATGTCGTCTGGCCATCCTATCGTCGGGGACCCGAACGAGGAGAAGTCTACAATTCATCGATCTTGATAGGTCCGAGTGGGGAAATTATTGGCATCTATGATAAGACTCATCCAGCACCATGGGAGCGCCGCGATCATGGCGGATGGGCGCTCGTCGGTGATCACGCTGATGTATATGAGACCGAGTTTGGTACTCTGGGCATGATCATATGCTACGACGGGGATTTCCCGGAACTATCACGTATCCTGGCCGTGAAAGGAGCCGAGATCATCGTCCGCGTATCAGCACTGCAGCGCAGTTTCGATATTTGGCACATGACGAATGCCGCGCGGGCCTATGACAACCACGTGTACGTCATCGCCAGCAACCTGGTCGGGCGGGATGCGATGGATAATTACGGCTTCGGTCACAGTATGATTGTCAACCCGATCGCCTGGCGATTGGCACAGGCACGCGGCACCGAAGAAATCATCGCTGCTCGCCTCGATCCCGATCCTCTTCGCTATATCACCTGGGGCAGCAAACATCCACAGAATTTCGATCACCTGGAGGATCGCAACCTCGAACTTTATAAAGAGAGCTTGAAAGAAGCTCGTTCTCGCTTCGAGATCGGAAAACGCTTTCAACCGCCGGGGGAAGAGGAATATAGTTAAGGTAAACCAACATAGTTTGATGACTACCTGGCTGGAGCCGGTCATCGTCACCGAGCAGGGGAGGACCCATGGATATTGATAAAGCGAATACAGAAGCGTGCGAACGAATGATGGAGTCTCGTCCGCTAGTAGTTGGCTTGGGGAAAGCGCTGGAAGTGATCCCGGACATGCGTGAGAACTTGTTGCTGCATGCAGGACCTCCCATCACCTGGGAAAGGGCGTCCGGACCGATGCGCGGCGCCATAACCGGAGCCTTGATTTTTGAAGGCAAGGCGAAAGATGAAAAAGACGCCCAGGCTCTCGTTGAGTCGGGGGAGATCGCGCTTGAACCCTGTCATGATCACCAGGCTGTGGGGCCGATGGCCGGCGTCATCTGCCCTTCCATGTCGGTCTATATTCTTGAAGACATGACCCATGGGAACAAGTCCTTTTCTAACCTGAACGAGGGCTATGGCAAAGTGCTGCGCTATGGCGCCTACAGCGAAGAGGTATTGGAGCGCCTGCGCTGGATAGAGGAAGTGATGGCTCCGGTCCTGAGCGATGCCATCCAGGCCAGCGAGGGGATCGACATCCGGGCGCTTCTGGCCGAAGCGTTGCATATGGGCGATGAAGGCCACAACCGGAACAAGGCGGGTTCGGTGCTTTTCACGAAGATCCTGGCTCCGTTCATCGTCAAGGTAACCAAAGACTCGGAAGTTGCCGCGCAGATCATCCAGAATTTAGGCGATAACGCATTGAGCGTACTCAACCCCGTTATGGCTGCTTGTAAAGCTATGGCCGATGCGGCTCACGGGATCAAAGGCAGCACGATCGTGAGCGTCATGGCCCGCAACGGCACTGATTTTGGGATTCGCATCAGCGGATTAGGTGACCGATGGTTTACCGCTCCGGTTGCTGTGCCGAAGGGATTGTACTTCCCGGGCTTCACGGAAGAGGATTCAAGCGGGGATATTGGCGATAGCACCATCACCGAAACTGCAGGCATCGGCGGTTTTGCCATGGCCAGCGCACCTGCAATCGTGACGTTCGTGAGCGGTACGCCAAGAGATGCGCTGAATGCCACGCTGGAAATGTATGAGATTTGCTACTCCGAGCACAAATACTTCACAATGCCCCCTCTCGACTTCCGGGGAACGCCGACCGGGATCGACATCCGCAAGGTTGTCGAGAAAGGCATCACACCCCGTGTGAATACGGGTATCGCGCACAAAGACGCAGGGGTAGGGCAGGTTGGAGCTGGTCTGGTGCGTCCACCCATGGAGATGTTTGAGGAGGCACTGGTTGCGTACGCTGTAGAATACGGCATTTGAGAGTCAGGTACATCATCTTCTTTCTGATTTGAATGTTCAACGTAATGCAACTTTGAAAGTGAGGCTTGAATGGATCGAGATCGTTTTATCAAAACCATGACCGACGCCAAACTATATGACCTGACCCAGGAGTGCAGCATCTTCACGCCTCCTTGGCCGGGGGAAAAATCGTTAGAAGTCCATTTTTTCAAGCGGGTGACCGGCGCCTATGGAGGGGGGCAGGGAGCCAATGGCCAAATCCTCAATTGGAGCAATACCGTGGGCACGCATTTGGTTGGTGAGCGAGCCTTCCACTCCGCGGGCAGAGCCATTGCCGATGTGGGGTTGACCGATCTTTGTGGTCCGGGAGTCGTAGTCGATATCTCGGATGCGGTCTCCGACTACAGTCTATACACACCCGAGATGATCACTGAGCGGGCAGTGGTCAAAGAGGGGGATATCCTGATTATCAACACCGGATATCACAAATACTCGTGGGATCAACCTGATGTTTTCAATGAAGATGCACAGGGCGGCGTCGAATCGAAGGAATTCGGATTCCTGGTCCGGCATCCTGGTCCCTCCCCCGAATTCTTCACATGGGCCTTGGAGATGAAACTAAGAGTCGTCGGGGTGGATTGCGGCTGTGTCGAACACCCGATGAATACTCCCATTCGCCGCATGCATGAGCGGGAGTTTCAGAAAGCCGAGGAGAAATTACTCAAAGAGCACGGCAAAACGTGGGATGAGATGTTTCCGCAGGACGAATACTATAAGATGACCCACGCGGACATACCCAATGCCCACTTACTCTTCGTTGAATCCATTGTCGGTGATATTGACAAACTGAAAAACCAACGCGCATGGATCATGGTTATGCCCATCCCTTTCATGGAGGTCGAAACTGCCTGGGCGCGGGTCTCCGCCCTGACGGCGCCGAAAGGCATGAAGGAGGAAGAGTTCATCAAGATCATGAGTGCTGCAGAGATGCTCGATCTCACGATCCCGTTCAGCGTACAAACCCCTCAATGGCTGAATTACGTTCCACTGAGCGTGACCTACACCAAGCGGGTCGGAGGCCAATTCTTCGGCATGGGCAGGAATGGTTCGATCTGCAATGCCAGCATTCACCTGGCGAGCCACATGGACGGCGAGATACACTTCTACCCTGCGGGTAGATCCATTGGGAAAGTCCCCTTAGAAGAATGGGTTGGACCGGGCGTTATTGCCGATATCTCACATCTGGTCAGCAATTCGAGCGTGTACACACCCAAGATGATTGAAGATGTTGTGGACATCCACAAGGGCGACATACTCATCATCAAGACGGGATGGCATAAATACGGGTGGAACAGTCCTGAATCGGATGAATTCCGCTATATGGTGAATCATCCCGGTCCTTCCCCGGATTTCTCGGACTGGTGTGTGGACATGCAGATCAAGTGGATCGGGGTCGATGCCGTAAGTGCAGATCATCCCATGAACACCATCATGCGCATCTGGCATCCCAGGACTTTCGAGGAGGCCAATCGCAAGCTGATCGCCGATTTCGGCAAAGACTGGGACGAAATGTACCCGCTGGATAAGTACTACCAGGACATGCATCTCAATCTCTTCCCGAAGCGTATTGTCCACGCCGAAAACCTGGGGTTCGACATCGGGAAAGCCGAGAGCGGCAGGTATTACATCGGCTGTTATGTCCAAAAAGCTATGGAGGCGGAATCGATGTGGGGCAGATTCGTCGCCTTCAAGGAGAGCAGCGAAGGATAGGGTGGTCTTGAATGATCCTCGTTACTGGTGCTGCGGGAAAAACCGGTCGGCATGTCATCCAGGATCTGGTTGGAGCAGGTGCTCGTGTCCGGGCGCTCGTCCACAGCAGGGAGCATGTCCAACGGGTTGAAGAAATCGGCCCTATTGAGGTTCTCCATGGTGACATGGCTGACCGGGGGATAATGGACCAGGCCGTCCTTGGCATTCAGGCGGTGTATCACATACCTCCTAACGTCCACCCGGATGAGGTTGCGATTGGGCAGACGGTGATCTCTGCTGCACAATCGGCTGAGGTCGAGCACTTTGTCTATCACTCAGTGCTTCATCCGCATATCGAAGCTATGCCGCACCATTGGCAGAAGATGCGTGTCGAAGAGCAGCTCCTTACCTGCGGTCTGGCATTCACGATTTTGCAGCCGGCAGCCTACATGCAGAATATCTTGGCCCAATGGGACACACTAATCGGGGAGGGCAGCTATCGTGTACCCTATCCGCTCGAAACCCGCTCGAGCCTCGTCGATCTGAAAGACGTCGCTGAAGCTGCCCGGCTCGTCCTCACCGAAGATGGACACGATGGTGCGACGTATGAACTAACGGGCACCACGCCGATGTCCCAGATCGAGGTCGCGCAGACATTGAGCGATGTTTTGGGTCGAGATGTGTCTGCAGAAAGCACGCCGATTGATGTTTGGAAGCGAGGCGCTCTGGATGCCGGATTGGGAACGTACGCGATCGCGACGCTGACGCAGATGTTCCAATATTATGGGCATCACGATTTTGTTGGCAGCCCGCAAATCCTGAGCTGGCTGCTTGAGCGTCCACCGACGACTTTGACTGAAGCCATCGAGCGTGAGCGTCGGCGGCGCGAGAACGGGAACTAAATTGCCACTCTGGGGAAACGAAAGTTCTGTGAGGAGGGAAATAAGCGTATGAAGCCTGCACCATTCGAATACGTTGCACCAACCACCATGGAAGAGGCTTTGGACAATCTGGCGGAGTATGGCTATGACGCCAAAATTCTGGCTGGCGGTCAAAGTTTGATCCCGATGATGAATTTCCGCCTGGCTCAACCATCGGTGCTGGTCGATCTGAATAAGCTCACGGAGCTTTCATTCATCCGCTCCGAGAAGGATGGGGAGCTGCGCATCGGCGCCATGACTCGCCATCACCAGGTTGAGCATAATGCCCTTGTGGCCGAACATGCTCCGCTTATCTACGAGGCGATGCCGAAAATCGCCACCCCGCAGATTCGCAGCCGTGGGACCTTCGGCGGAAGTATTGCTCATGCGGATCCGGCCGCCGAATTAACCACGATCTGTGTAGCACTGGATGGGCGTTTCCGCTGCCAGAGTGCTAGCGGTGAGCGTTGGGTCCCGGCATCGGAGTTCTTCCTGGGGATGTTCACCTCGGCTCTGGAACCAGATGAGATGCTGGTCGAGATCGCCATCCCACCGATGCCGCCGCGCACGGGTTGGGCGTTGGAGGAGGAGACACGACGGGCGCACGACTTCGCGCTGGTAGGCGTGAGTGCCGTGGTGACGCTGAACGATCAGAACCTTTGCGAACGCGCCCGGCTGGTTTTTCTCAGTGTCGGTGATGGACCGGTGGAAGCGGTGAAAGCCGCAGAGATGCTTGTCGGGAAGGAAATTACCCCCGATCTAATCCAGACGGCAGCCGAAGCGGTGACCGAAGAACTTGATCCGAGCGCGGACATTCACGCCTCGGTGGCGTATCGATTGCATTTAGCCAGGGTCTTGGCGAGACGAGCGCTTGAGAGAGCGTTCGCCCGCGCCGCTGCCCCCGGAACCCAAGCAGTGCGAGAGGCAATTTCATGAGCAAAGAAATGAACATTACCGTCACCGTAAATGGGGAGGTTTTTCAGCGGACGATCGAACCCCGTCTGCTCCTCAGCGATTTCATCCGCCACGAACTCAATCTCTCCGGGACGCATGTCGGCTGCGAACAGGGTGTGTGCGGGGCTTGTACGATCTTGTTCGATGGATTGTCAACCCGCTCTTGCCTGATGTTCGCCGTACAGGCTGATGGTCATGAAATCCGTACGGTTGAAGACCTTGGGACCATGGAGGATTTGCATCCACTCCAAGAGGCGTTCCAGGAAACCCATGCTCTACAATGCGGTTTCTGCACCCCCGGCTTTCTGATGAGTATCCTCCCCGTCCTCGAGGACACGAAGGATCTGAGCGAAGAGGATCTCCAGCGTGCGATGGAGGGAACCCTCTGCCGCTGCACGGGATACCAGCATATCGAAGACGCGGTCCGATTAGCCGCCGAAAAGATGTCATCGGGGGGTGAATCATAATGGCCAAATTAATAGGAAAGCGTATCACCCGGAATGAAGACCCTCGTCTGCTCACAGGTCAGGCGTTGTTCGTCGATGATGTTGAGCTGCCGGGCATGCTTCACGCGGCTTTTCTCCGCAGCGAATACGCCCACGCCATATTGAAGGGCATTGATGTTTCGGCTGCGTTGGAGCGGCCGGGCGTGGTCGCAGCATTCACGGCAGAAGATATGGGCGATGCCTGGTCTCCGGGCCCACCGCTGGTGATCCCGCCGCCGACTATCGAAGATGTGGAATTCCATACCCGCACGCAGGTCCCACTGGTGAAGGATAAGGTTCGCCACGCCGGCGAACCCCTGGCCATTGTCATCGCTGAGAGTCGCTATATTGCCGAAGACGCGTTGGACGACATCGTCGTTGACCTCGAACCACTTGATGTGGTGGTGGACATCGAGCGCGCGCTGGATCCGGACTCGCCGCTGGTTCATGATGATCTCGAATCCAATCTCGCTGCGCATCTCGTCCAAGAGAAGGGCGACTACGCGGCAGCGCGTGAACAAGCCGACAAGGTGATCAAGCGGCGCATTGTCATCGAACGCGGCATCGCCGGGGCAATGGAGAACCGCGGCATCGTCGCCTCCTGGGACAATAAACAGCAGCAGTTGACTGTCTGGGATACGACACAATCGCCTATTCCCATCCGCAACGGCTTGGCGAGCATGTTCGGATTGTCTGAACATCAGGTCCGTGTGATCGCGCCCTTCGTTGGCGGCGGCTTCGGACCCAAGATCATGATGTTCTACCCGGAGGAGGTGCTGCTCACCTGGTCCACGCTCAGGATGGGCAAACCGATCAAATGGATCGAGGATCGTCGGGAGAATTTCTACGCCACCACTCAGGAACGCGGCCAGGTTCACGATGTTGAATTAGCGCTCACGAGTGAGGGACGCATCCTGGGGATGCGCGACGATTTTCTGCATGACACCGGCGCTTATGATCCCTACGGGCTGACCATCCCGCTGAATACCCAGTGCCACGCATTGGGCCCTTACGATATACCCAACTTCAGCTCCGATTTGAAAGTTATATTCACCAACATGACCCTCACCACTCCAGTCCGCGGGGCCGGGCGACCACAGGGTGTCTTTGTGATTGAACGGATGTTGGATATAGCCGCCAGGGAGTTGGGCATCGACCGGGTGGAGATCCGTAAGCGGAACTACCTACCCAATGATGTGTTCCCGCATGACAACCTCATCATCGACCAGGCTTTTTCATCCTTCGTCATCGACAGTGGGGATTATCTTCCGGCGATGGAGAAGGCCCTTGAAATGATTGGGTACGAAAAGTTTACCAAGGAGGAACAGCCCAAGCTGCGAGAGGAAGGTCGACGGGTTGGCATCGGAGTGGTCTCATTCATCGAGACGACGGGCGTCGGACCTTACGAGGGCGCCCGGGTGACGATCGAGTCGAGTGGGAAGATTAGTGCGGCGACGGGTGTCGGCACCCAGGGGCAGAGCCATTTCACAACCTTCGCACAGATCATCGCCGAACAATTAGGAGTGGATGTTCGCGATGTGCACCTGGTGACAGGAGATACAGCTCAGTTCCACTGGGGGACGGGCACATTTGCCAGCCGCGGCGCAGTTGTCGCTGCCAATGCGGTGAATGCTGCCGCTTCGATTGTGCGTGGGAAAGTCCTGAAACTTGCCAGCGAGGTACTTGAAACGCCCGAAGAGGAGTTGGAAATCGAGGATGGCGTCGTCCGTGTAGCGGATATCCCAACCCGATCCATAACCCTGGGTGATCTGGCCCAACGTTCCAATCCACTGCGTGGCGCCGTCGAACCAGGCACCGAGCCAGGACTCGAAGCGACGGCCTACTTCGGACCGAAATATGGGGCTACGGCCTTTGGCACACACGCCATGATCGTCGAAGTCGACCCAGAGACGATGATGGTGGAGATCAAACGCTACATCGTCGTTGAAGACTGCGGCACGGTGCTTAATCCACTCATCGTAGATGGTCAGCTTCATGGCGGTGTTGCGCTCGGCATCGGGAACTCCTTCTACGAGAAACTGGAGTTTGACGACAATGGACAGCTCTTAAACGCCTCTTTTGCGGATTACCTGATCCCCACAGCGGCGGAGATTCCCACAATCGAGATAGCGCATCAGGTCACACCCTCACCGCTAAATCCGTTGGGCAGTAAAGGCGTCGGTGAGGCTGGAGCCATCCCGGTCCCGGCGCTCTTCGCTCAGGCGGTGGAGAACGCGCTAGGTGTGGAAGGGCTGGAGATTCTCGAATCACCGCTCAGCCCGCAGAGGCTGTTCGAGCTATTCCACGGGGAGGAGACATAGGCATGAAGATTGTAGGCGAGCACGTATTTAACGGCTCTCGCGAGGATGTTTGGGCGATGGTGCGTGACCCCGAAGTCCTGGCGACGATGCTTCCAGGCACGACGGAATTAAATCAGCTTTCGGAGACCGAATTCGAGGGCGCGATCAACCTGCGGATAGGGCCCATCTCGGGAGGCTTCTCTGGTCGCATTGTCGTCGAAGACGAGGTGCCCCCCGAGCACTGCAAACTCGTGGCCGAAGGTGAAGGTAGGCCGGGCTTTTTCAAGGGTTCGGGCACGGTAGATTTGATCGAGGTCGACGCCGGCACGTTAATGAAGTACGAGGGTGAGATCCAGATCGGTGGCAAGTTGGCCAGCATAGGCCAGCGCCTCATCGACATGACGAGTAAGACCATGATACGCCAGGGGATGAAGGTCCTGGATGCTGCTTTAGAAGAGCGCAAAGCAAATATAACGAACTGATTAATAGGGGGTAAACCCCTTCGGATATCGAGTTAACCACGGCATTCGCGAATAGTTTGGTTAAGGAGCCGATGTTGTCTCCTGGTGTTCTTCCAAGAGTTTCTGCATAAGATCACTGGCCAATCGACGCAGATCGAAATGCTGTAAAGCCAATGTTCCCAGAGGGATCAATTGCCATCCCAAATGATATTTGCCATTTTCACCGTTTTGCTGGATGAAATAGCCTTTTTCCAGAGTGCGCAGTATGCGATGGACCGTTGCCTTGTGCAGACCCAACCGATCTGCTAGCTCTGTCACGCCCATCTCCTGATGGTTTTCATCGAAAGCTGCCAGCAGCTTCATAGCACGCTCTAAAACCTGTATGCTCTTACTCACATGCTGCCTCTTTCTTGGATTGTCTTGATTTGAGATGAGAGTGGTTACCGAGTAAACGATGTTCGCCTCATGTTACCATAGATGGTGCAGTCTTTTGGTTCCAGCTTCTATGTGGAATTGGCCTTTCACGATGATAAACCTGTGATATCGCAATGCGGGCAATGTATTACTCTCGTTGCGACCTCAATGATGTGACTTCCGCGGCATTGCCTTTCCAGCTACCCTCCTGCCATCATCATCATGAATAGTAGTTGGTCACCTTCATGCAGAGCTGTGTCAAGCTGGTCAGAAGTCACCCACTCCTCTCCATTGAGCAACACCTGGACCAAAGGATCAAATGCACCTTTTTCATCGAGCAACGCACGCTTGGCTTTTTGGCCATAGCGTTCGATGAGAGATTCGATCAGATCATTTACCGTTGCTCCGGAAAATTCGACCTCCAATTCGTTATTGCCTATCGCCTCGGGAAGGGCGGGGAGGAAGATTTTGAGATGAACCTTCATTGATCATCTCCCATTTGCACCTGTTGAGTGCTTACCTTTTGCCCTCCCGGCAGCAGCGTTTTTACCTTTCCCCCGATTTTATAACGCCGGCACCTTGGGCAGAGCCTAAGGAGCTCTTCCGTGTTTTCACCCAGGATTTGTTTCAGGTACTCCAAGATATACCGAGGATAAAGATAAGTGCCACAACTGTCGCAAAAAGAACCAAACTGCGTGATCCCTGTTTTTATCATCCATTGGCGAGCCACTTCAACAAAATCACGAAAGCGTACACCCGCCGGGCAAAAACTCGTGCATAGATCACATGTCAGGCAGAACCACAAACAATCATCCTCTGGGATTTCAGGATCCAGCAATATTCTTTCGATGATCCCACGGGGTGAGATCTCGTATGAAATGTGGGTATAGATCTCTTCCATAGGGCAGACCGCGACACACTTGCCGCATTCCACACAAAGGAAGAGCCCGTATTGGTCTGCAAGTTGCTTTAAATTGGTCATCTGATCATTACACGGATTTTACAGGTAACTCTCCAGGAACCCGGCCACCTCATCTTGCCGGAAGACCGGGCCATCCACGCAGACGAGTTTTTCCCCCATGTTGCAGCGCCCGCATTTTCCGATACCGCAGTGCATTCGCGCCTCCAGTGTGGTCCACATCTGGTCCAGGCTGAAGCCCAGCTCATTGAGCATAAGGGTAACAAAATGTATCATGACTGGCGGGCCGCAGGTGATGACCACGGCATTTTCGGGTGACGGGGCAATCGTCTCCAACAAGTGCGTAATCAGCCCCTCGTTACCGCCGGCGGCCATCCATTCCTCACTTCCCTCGTCCACCGTCACGTGGAGCTCAGTGTCAGGCGCCGAGCGCCACGTTTCGTACTCATCCGTAAAGACCAGCAGCGACGGACTGCGCGCTGCCCACAGAATCGTCAGGTGGCCGTAGTCGCTCCGGCGGTCTAGAATATCCGTGATGACAGGGCGCAGTGGCGCGCCCCCTATCCCGCCTCCCAGGACGAAAATATTCTTGTCCATGATCTCGTCCATTGGGAACCCGTTGCCCAGCGGTCCGCGCACCCCTACTATCTCACCCACTTCAAGCGAGTGGAGCGCCGCCGTCACGCTCCCCACCTTCGCAATGCCAAATTCCAGCGCATCACCTCTCGCCGGGGTGGAGGCGATACCAAATGGGGCCTCACCTATTCCCAAGGCCGACACGAAAGCGAACTGTCCAGGCCGATAATCTGCGAAACGGTCTTTCCCAGCCGTTTCAACCATCTCGACCTGGAACAGCTTGATGTCGGTTCCCAGGTCCTTTTTCCCAACAAGCCGACCCAAGTGGGGAAGCATGGGATCATGCTGGCCGGGACCTCCCTGTCCATGGCCAGTCATGCCGTTACTCCTGTCTCGGCATCGTGGGAGGCTCCCGAAGCCCGCGATACGTCACGCAGCACCTCCACAATGTCTATGTTGACCGGGCAGGCCTCGATACAGCGCCCACAACCAACGCAGCCGCTAAGACCATACTCCACAGGAATATAATGGAACTTGCAGAAGAAACGGTTGCGAAGGCGCTGGCCCTTGGTCACCCGTGGATTGTGTCCCCCTGCTACCACCCGGTAATTGGGCTTCGTGCAGCTATCCCAACAGCGCAACCGGTCGTACTGGGAATAGCCAATGCCTTGTTGCGCCACCTGATCCCGGACGTCAAAACAACGGCAGGCGGGGCAGAGGTAAGCGCACATGCGGCATTCCAGGCAGCGCTCAGCCAGCAGATCCCAATAGTGATCGGCAAAGCGGTCAGGCCAGTGTTCCTGGGCTAGTACCGATTCCGTCTGATTCAAGACTGGCTGGGGCAACTCGCCCTTCACCTCCGGTAAGTTCAATTCACCGACGAGCGCTTCGCCCTTGTCGGTGACGGCGTTAACCGCGTAACCGTTCTCCACCGCCGTGAGCAGCACGTCCACGTGGCTGGGATCGTTTGGCGCTCCGCCCACACTAGTGCAGAAGCAATCTTCCCACATCTGGGGGCAAGATAGACCGACCAAAGTCGTCGCTTCGCGCCGCCGGGCGTAGTTCAAATCAACGGGTTCCCGCTCCAAGAACACCGCATCTAACACAGCGATACCGTGCGCATCGCATGGGCGCAGCCCAAAGACCACTTGTGCCCCCGAAAATGGTTCAGAAAGCATCACTTCTTGACCGCGCTTTTCTATTGACAGGATGCGCTCTGTAGATGGTAGGACGACCTCCTTAGTCGACATCTTAGGGCGGGTGTAGTCGAGGGTGATTTCGTTGCTGGATGATACCGACCGATAGAGCAAGATTCCGTCCACTACACGTGGAGCAATCAATGTGGTGTCATTCGCCAGATGGTCCAGCCAAGTCTTTAACGCCTCGTTGAGGAGCAACTTCATAACGGAGATTCCTCCCCTTCTACCAACATCGTCGCCAGTGGTGACTGGGTGGGTTTGTCCCCGGCACGGTAATGGAACAACGTCTGTACCTCCTTGCTCAGTTTGCGGTTAAGCAAGCTGAGAGGAAGCTCCATCGGGCAGACCCGTTCGCACTCGTTGCAGCCGACACAGCGGGCTGCTAGGTGGTAGGCTCGACCCAAATGAAAGACCTCCTTTTCCTTGGTCTCCGCAGCCAGGCCCACCCACAAGGAATCGTCACGCTCGAACATACAGACACTGCAATAGCACGCCGGGCAAACCTGACGACAGGCATAGCAGAGGATGCAGCGCTCGTATTGTTTCAACCAAAACGACGATCGCTCGGCGGGGGACATTGCCTCCAGTTCGGCGACGTCGACAAAATCGTCTTCGCTATCTACTTGGGGAAGTTCTCCAACCAATCGGTCGTACACTACAGGCACCCGATCGCTGCAGCGTAGGCACCGGACTAGCAACTTATCGCTGCTCTGCCCAGCGAACCCGGCCCCCTCTACGACCCCCGCACACGCTACGCCGATAACGTAAAGGTGCTCCCGCTCAATTTGCTTCTCAGCTAGAAGAATGTTCAACGCGCGACTATCGCATGGCTTGACGACAATCGCCACACGGTATGAATGCTCGCCACTCCCGACTTCCTGCTTTTTGTCGTGCAAATACGTAACCAGGTTGTGGGTGCAGCCCTGGTTCCAGACCAGGCGGTCCACGTCACCGGCTTCGCGGATAAATGCCGGTCGGACCTGTCCCCGCGATCCTTCCTCGTAACCGATAACGCACTGGACCTGCCCACTCGCAAGCAATTCCTTAGCACAGGCTCTGATTTGATCTTGCAGCTCGTATTCTGCCATAAGTTTGCAGCACTGCCGCTGAGTAGAACCGCAGCTACCCTGTTGACTCCCGTCCCCTATTCGCTAACCCGTTTTTTTGAACCCGTAAGAACCTAGTAGCTCACCCAATCCCCAGTATTGGCTGGCGTTGAAGAGGATAGGTTTTATTTTTCGGTCATCCACTCGACCCTGTTCATCTAATACCTCTGAGCTGATCTGCACCGCCACCACCTCTCCGATAAACAAGTCATGGCTGCCCAATGGAAGATGATGACCCACACGGCACTCTATGTTGATCGGGCACTCGGCGACGATCGGTGACTCTATCGCCGAACCAGGAATCGGGGTTAACCCCCGGGCAGCAAATTTATCCACCTCTCGGCCTGAGATAAAGCCGCAATACTCCACTTCATTGAGCAACTCCTCACCAGGAATATTGATCACGAACTCGCCCGTCTTCTGGATCAAGTCATGGGAGTGTCGTTCTGGCCCCACCCCGATCCCAATCTGGGGAGGTTTCGAACATAAGATCCCCGTCCATGCTATGGTGAGGACATTGGCTTGCTCAGCATGACCACAACTCACCAGCACGACAGGTACTGGACGTAAGGCGACGAAAGGCTTTTTAACAATTTTCGAGTTTGTTTCAGACATTTGTTTCACCTCACATTTTGCCTACGATCTAGAGGCCCAAGTTCGCTCACACGGTCGACAAACTCCGTCACTGACTTTTGGAACTTTCCTCCTTCCGATGCCGAGATCCAATCCACGAGCAACCGATCGGGGTGGATACCTACGTAATCCAACATTTCTCTTAGAACTGCGAACCGTTTCGCTGCTCTGTGGTTTCCGTCAATGTAGTGGCAATCTCCGATGTGACAACCCAGCACCATCACTCCATCAATTCCATTTGACAGCGCTTTGATGACCCATTCTGGTGCCACTCTTGCCGAGCACATCACCCGGATGACATGAAAATCTGGAGGGATTTGTAGACGGGAGACACCAGCGAGATCCGCTCCCGCGTAGGAGCACCAATTGCAGCAGAAGGCGATGATGCGCGGATGATAGATTGGTTCGATCATGTTTTATTTACCCGCTTACACATACCTCGAGCATGCGGAGCACCTGCTGATCTGTGAAGCCCCGTTGTTGCATCGCGCTATTGGGGCAGGCGGCCACACAACTTCCGCATCCCTTACACTGCACCAGATTGACACTGGCTACCTGTCGCCCATCCTCCAATGCCTGCAACTCGATAGCGTTGAAGGAACAGGTGACAATACAGGTGCCGCAACCCATACAAAGGGCTCGGTCGCAGAAGGCGGTGATCGCTTCTGCGGTTACCATGCCCGTTCGCATGGGAATGGACGCCTTGGAAGATGCTGCGTAAGCCTGGGAGATGCTTTCGGAAATATCGGCCGGCCAACGAGCCGCACCGCAGACATAGATCCCATCGGTGGCGAACTCCACCGGACGTAATTTAATATGCGCCTCAAGGAAGAAGCCAGATTCTCCTATCGGCACCTTCAAGAAACGGGAGATCGTCTCGTTGTCTTGCCTGGGGATGAGCGGTGTGGTTAACACAACCAGATCAACCGGCAAATGCAATTCCTGGCCCCGCAGCGCGTCTCGGACAACCACTGCCTCGGCGCGACCATCACCAACGACCTGTGGGGGATGTTGTAAATCATAGCGTATGAAGCGGACGCCGGCTTCCATCGCCCGCCTATAATAACGTTCATACTCCACACCGTAGGTTAGCAGATCCCGATGTAGAACGTAGACGTGGGCTTCGGGATTCCGCTCCTTCAATTGGGTGGCGTTTTTCAGCGAGGTCATACAACATACACGTGAACAGTAAGGTCTTTCGGGGATACGGGAGCCGACGCAGTTGATCAAGACCGCTTTACCAACTTCGGCTAGCCCCCTTTCTAGATGCTCCTCCAATTCCAGTTGGGTGAGTACGTTGGGGAACGGACCGTAACCGTATTGGCCAACTGGCTGCAACACATCGGCGCCAGTTGCCACAATAACCACCCCCACGTCGAACAACCGCTCCCCATCTTCGACAGCCACAGTGACCTGGAATTGTCCCACGTAGCCGCTGACCCCCTTGATGGTGGCTGGCATATGCAGTGTAATTCGCCCGTGTCCTTGCACCTCCCTGATGACCGGCTCGATCAACCCTTTGGCCTCTCCGTCAGTAGGACAGAGCCGGTTGAGGTCTAACAACCGCCCACCGAGTTGTGTTTCTTTCTCGACAAGGTGCACCTGGAAACCTTGGCTTGCCAGGTTCAGCGCCGCCGTCATCCCGGCGATGCCTCCGCCGATGACCAGGGCCGCGGGAATGACCTCGCTCTCGGTTTCCTGCTGCGGCTCAAGTAGGTAAGCTTTGGCCACTCCCATCTTAACCAGCCGTTGGGCTTTCTCCGTAGCCTCCTCCGCTTCACGGCTATGGATCCACGAGCAGTGCTCACGGATATTGACGAACTCGAAGAGGTAACGGTTCAACCCTGCCTCCTCGCAGGCGTTCCTGAATAGTCGTTCGTGGGTCCTCGGGGTGCACGAGGCCACGACCACACGGTTGAGGTGGTGTTCACGGATGCTCTGCTTGAGGGAGGACAATCCCTCCTCGGAGCAGCTATACAGGTTATCCTCGGCATGAGCCACGTATGGGAGTGCGCGGGCGTATTCCACCACAGCGGGTACGTCGACGACGCCGCCGATGTTGGTTCCACAATGACAGACGAACACGCCAATTCGAGTTTCACTCAACGTGCTGGCTTCCTCTATTCTCTCCACAGCAACTCCGCCACCCTCGCTGCCGCTCCAGAAGCCTGGATCACAGAATCGGGAATGTCCTGAGGGCTCTGGCAATAGCCACATGCGAAGATACCTGGAACGCTTGTGTCCATCGGGTGGAGCAATGGCGCCGGTGTGTGTACAAACCCGTACTTGTCGAGGGCGACGCCTAGCAATTCGGCGACTTCTTGCTGCCCGTACCGGGGAACGAGTGCTTGGCACAGCACCACCAGATTTACCTCCATCTCCTGTACCTGTTGAACGGTGGTATCTTCGTAGCGCACGATGGGGTCGCCCGTTTCGGGATTCTCACCGATGATCCCTGGCCGACTTCGGATGTAGGTCACCTGGTACTCCTCTTTCGCTCGGGTGATGTACTCCTGGAAACGCTTCCCACCTGCCCGCAAGTCGGTATAAAAAATATAGGAGCTCGTCTCTGGGTCGTGCTCGTTGGCCAGGATGGCTTCCTTGGTGGCGAACATGCAGCAAACACTGGAGCAGTAGGGATTGTGGTGCACGTCTCGCGAGCCGACACACTGGATGAAGGTGACCGTATGAGGGTGTTTCCCATCGGAGGGACGTAATAACTCACCACCAGTGGGGCCCGAGGCCGAGACCAGCCGTTCAAATTGTAAGCCGGTGATGACATTCGGGATCGTGCCGAATCCATACTCCTCCATTGCCGAAACTTCGTAGGGATCGAAGCCAGTGGCAACGATGATGGCCCCGACGTCCAATTCAACGATTTCATCCTGCTGGTTCCAGTCGATCGCTTCCGCCTGACAGGCTTCTTCGCAGAGGCGACATCGATCCTTCTCCAGGTCCGTCAGGTAGAGGCAGTACTCAGCATCAATCGTCATCACCCGCGGTACCGCTTGGGGGAAGGGGAGGTAGATCGCCCGCCGCCGGTTCAAGTTGATGTTGAACTCGTCCGGCACTCGTCGGGGACACTTCTCCACACACTCACCACAACCAGTGCACCGATCCAGATTGACATAACGGGGCTTCTTGCGAACGCTCACCCGAAAATCACCCGCGTATCCCTCAACTTTGATGATCTCAGAATAGGTCATCAAGTGGACGTTCTCGTGGCCAGCACACTCAATCATCTTGGGTGCCAGGATGCAGATCGCACAGTCGTTGGTAGGGAAAGTTTTATCCAGTTGAGCCATCCGACCACCGATGGAGGGTGAGCGCTCCACCAAGTAGACCTGAATGCCCATCTGTGCCAGGTCGATAGAGGCTTGGATGCCGGCAATACCAGCGCCGATAATGAGGACAGATTGATTCATCTATGGCTCATTTTTTTTACGTTGCCTCTCGTATCTGATCGACGATCTCTGGGTTCACTAACGCACTAAGATCACCAGGGGGTTCACCTAAGTAGGTGGCTCGGATAACACGCCGCATGACTTTCCCATTCTGGGTTTTGGGTATATCGCGTATGAATAAGACCGTCTTAGGTGCGAACGGTTTGCCCATCTCTCTCACTACCAGAGCCTCGAGCTCTGCACGCAATGTATCGTCTGGTTTGACGTTAGGCTGCAATACCGCAAATGCGACCACTGCTTCCCCCTTGATCTCATCCGGCACACCAATTGCGGCGGCCTCGGCCACTGCTGGATGGCTCACCAGTGCACTTTCAACCTCCGCTGGCCCCACGCGCTTGCCAGCAACTTTGATCGTGTCGTCTGAACGCCCAAGGATGAACCACTGCCCATCCTCATCGATCGCAGCGAAATCGCCGTGGATCCACATATCAGCAAAGCGACTCCAATATGTCTCCAGGTAACGCTCCGGGTCTTTCCAGAAACCGCGTGTCATACCGATCCACGGCTGGCGTATAACCAATTCTCCGACTGCGCCCCGCACCGGATTACCGGCATCATCCACTACATCAGAAGCCATCCCGGGAGGTGGAGCCGAGAACGAGCATGGTTTGATTGGACGTAGGACACTGCTTAACACGATGCCACCGCTGATCTCCGTTCCGCCAGAGTAGTTCAGGATTGGCACTTCACTTCGCCCAACGGTCTCAAAAAACCAGCGCCAAGGGCCCGGGTTCCACGTTTCGCCAGTCGAGCCGATGACACGCAGCGAACTGAGATCATGGCGTTTTATTGGCTCGTCGCCGTGGGGCATGATTGAGCGTACGAAGGTTGGTGAGACGCCCAGGCAGGTGACCCCGTGCCTCTCAACCAATGCCCACACCCGATCAACACCAGGGTAGGTGGGTGCGCCGTTATAGAAAAGCATGCTGGCTCCCAGAATCAACGTGCCAAAAACCTCCCATGGTCCCATCATCCAACCCATATCGGTCATCCAGAATATGGTGTCGGATTCCTGGATGTCAAAGCAGTGGGCCATATCTTGGGTCACCTTGATCGGGAAACTACAATGGGTGTGGACCGCTCCCTTGGGTTGACCGGTGGTGCCGCTGGTATAGATGATCATGATCATGTCTTCGGCATCGGTCCGCTCGGTGGGGGCTTCTGTTGGTTGGCCGTCGACAAAATCCTCCCACCAAACATCACGATCAGCAGTCATCCGTACCTCAATATCAGTGCTCCTGTAAACGATCACCTTCTCGATGGTCGGGACATCTTTCAACGCCTCGTCGACGATAGGTTTCATCGGTATAGATTTTGCGCGCCGCAACTGCCCATCGGAAGTGAAAATCGCTTTTGCGTCCGCGTCAGCGAGCCGCGTCGCAATGGCACCAGAACCATAGCCGGAGAACAGAGGCAGAATGACGCCGCCGATCTTGGCAATCGCCAGGAGGGCGATCGCGATCTCGGGCACCATCGGCATGTAGAGACCGATGGCATCGCCTTTGCCGAAGCCGAAGGTCCGCAATGCTGACGCTACTTGGCTGACTTGGTTGTTGAGTTCACGGTAGGTCAGCTGGCGTACAATGCCTTCCTCGCCCTCACAGCGGATGGCGATGCGATCCTGCGTCGGTGTATCCATCCACTTGTCGAGACAGTTGTGGACGATGTTGAGCTTGGCGCCGACACACCATTTCGGCCATTGAATACCCCCCGAGAGATCAACAACTTGTGTATAGGGTTCATAAAACTCGATGCCTAGATCTTCAAAGACCGCTTCCCAGAACCAGGCTATGTCGGTGGTTGAGCGTTGCATCAGTTCCTCAAATGTTCGCAGATGATGCCGATCCATGAATCGCTTAAGGCGACTTCGTTGTATATACTCCTCGCTGGGTTCCCAGACGATGGGTTGGTTAAAGGGAAACTGTGCCTGTGATCCCATAGTTATTCCCCTTCTCTGCTTGCTGATCGTTTCCTCAATTTGCTTAGGCTGTTACCGGCCGAACTCAATCTGGAGCCTCTCGATCAGCTTAGGAACAACCTGATACAAATCACCGACGATGCCGTAGTCAGCGACCTTGAAGATCGGAGCGTTTTTATCATTATTGATGGCGACGATTACTTTAGCATTCGTGATACCCACGGTATGTTGAATCTGTCCCGATATACCAATGGCGAGGTATAGGCGTGGGCTGGATTCCTTACCCGAAAGTCCAACCATTTGGTCTTCCGTGAGCCAGTGATATTCATGGGAGATCGGTCGAGTGCAACCCAGCATGCCCCCAACTAAATCAACCAAGGATTGAATCATCGATAGATCATCTTTGTTGTCCAAACCCCGTCCGACTCCTACTAAAACATCGGCTTCTTCAAGGTTGACAGCTCCTGCCTCTTTGGGTCGTCGCTCTAGCACCCTTATCGTTGGTCGTTCCAGTTCCAGCGATACTGGTATGACCTCTCCTACACCAGCGGTCTCGGGTTCAGCATCATAAAGATTTGGCATGACCGCAATGACCTGCTGCTGGCTAGTAATAACTTTGGTAGAGACGGTGTTGCCTCCGAGAGCTCGACGCTCGACGACAAGTCGATTATTTTGACAGAATAGGCTGACCGCGTCAGTTACGCAGCCTGCTGATAGTTTCTGGGCTAAGCGTGGAGCAAGTTCTCGACCACGCCGAGTGGAACCGATCAGGATGATGTCGGCTTCAGCTTGAGCTATAACCTGAGCTAGAGCCGAAGCGTGTGTACGAGCTTGAAAGTTGGTCAGTGCTGGATCGTCCCCAATGTAGGCTCGGGTAGCCCCATGGGCAAAATAAGTATCAGCTTGACCACCAGTTAGATCACCAAGCAATGCAACCGACAGCGGTTTGTTGAGTTCGGACGCCAGCTCCCGACCCTTGGTTAGCAATCCCAGGGCTGTTTCTTCCAATTCGGAGTAAACGATGATCCCATTCATTGCGTCAAGATCCCTTCCTGCTTTAGAGCCTTGATTACTTCTGCAACACCTTCCTCCACATCCTCATATATGATTCCCTTGCGATCCTGAATCGGAGCCAAATTATTAAGTACCTCGACTACCGCGGCTCTCTTGCCCATCTCCTCGGCTGTGACGCCGATATCGTCTGGCCCCCATTCGTGCAATGGCTTCCGGCTGGCCTTCAGGATTGCGGACAATGGCGCTAAACGAGGTGTGTTAAGTTCGCTGGTTACGCCGACAACAGCAGGCATATCCAGCTCCACCACTTCCAGAACATCTTCCATGTCGCGCACGACACGAATCCCCTTCGGATTAGCTGGCTGATCATCATCTGCTATGAACTTAAGCTCCCGGACGAAGCCAACCTGGGGTAGATCCAACAGTTCGGCGATTCGGGGCGGTATCTCACCCGAGTATTCGTCCGCTGAGCTATCGCCGAGTAGGATCAGGTCATACTCACCTATCTTTTCGATGGATTTAGCCAATACTCTGGCTGAGCCCATGGCATCAGAGTCTTGAAAATTTGAATCGATCAAGATGATGGCTTCATCCGCGCCTATGGCCAACGCCTCTTTGATTGTGTCCCGAAGCTTGGGAGAGCCGATGGCTAGCGCTGTTACCTTTCCACCGTACTTTTCTTTGATACGGACCGCTTCCTCCAATGCGCATTTCTCGAAGTCACCGAATAAGAGAGGTAGCCCCTCAATAACCGGTTCTCGAGTGTTGGGTTTGATGCGAATCTGCTCCAGATCGATGACTTGTTTCATGCAAACGATGATGTTCATAACCTCTTCCCTTTGAATCGGGATGTAAACTTATCCAAAACGGTACTGCACCCCGTATCCTGCCCGGGGATAATGCCACGTCAACGCCTCATGTATGCAGGCGATGAGGCAGGCTCCGCACTCCAAGCATCCCTCGTAATTCACCTGGATCTCTCCCAACTTGTCCAATGCGTATAACTCAGCCGGACAGATATTTAGGCAGAAGCGTATCTGGCATTTTGTTTGGCAGATCTCATGCTTGATGATGATATGTGGCTCTGTGTCTATTTTGAAGACGTCCAAGCCTAATTTAGCTTCAATATTCATGGCACACTCACTAGATTTTTCGCATCGTGAAGAGATCCCTCAACGTACTTATGCGGAGCAAATTCTGACGAATCGTCCGCATAAAGGTTGTTGAGAACTTTTCTTTGGGTCTCTCGCCGACCCATGTGATTTGTTCCAGAAGATCACAGGCTATAGACGGGTAGCTTATATAAAGGCGGGGATTTGCTAGAACGTCGGGCATGTGTTGAAAAGTCTTAAGGTCCCGCCATATGAAGCTTTCTTTAAGCAAAGTTTCATAATACGAAAGACTGGCGCTCGAAAAATCAACATGCTCACGAGCACGCAGCAGGGCTCGGGCGGCTATCACGCCTGAAGCCAACGCGAAATCCATGCCACGTACGCTCACGCCCATGTTCAAAGTTAAACCAGCTGCATCACCTACGACAAGCATCCCGTCGGTCACCAAACGTGGTATGGCTCGAAAGCCGCCTTCGGGGATGATGTGGGCCGAATATTCGACAACGTGACCATCAGCGATCAGAGGTCGGATTTCGGACCGGTCTTTGAAAGCTTCAAGTAAATCGTTTGGTGACAGGGAAGGTGGCTCCTCGACTGGATTCGAACCGGATTTGTCCACCAAATCCTGAATGGCAAAGACCAGCCCGAGAGAGAGGCTCTCTTGATTGGTGTATAAAAAACCACCGCCATGAATGCCCTGTGTCAGGGAACCGAAGAACAGCTGTGCGGCTCCTTCGTCATTTTCCAACCCGAAGCGATCCTGGATAACACTAGGAGGCAACTCGATAACTTCTTTGGCCGCTACAGCATAATTCTTTGTGGCGCGCGATTTTTGCAAACCGGCTTTCTCAGCTATAAAGGAAAGCGCGCCATCAGCAGCTACAACCGCGTTCGCGTGGATTTCGTCGCCAGATGAGACAATTCCAGTAACCTTGCCATCCTTTTGAAGCAAATCGTCAACCTTGTATCCTGAGATAACAATAGCGCCCCGAGCTGATGCTTGGTCAGCAAACCAGCGGTCGAAAGTCGCATGAAGAAGAGTGTAGCTGGGATAAGGGGGGAGACGGAATCGCTCACTGCTCAATTCTGCAGTGATGGATGATTTTGGAGCCATCATCGTAAGTCGTTCCTTTACGACATGGCGTTCTAGTGGAGCGTCCTTCCATAGATCGGGTAAATATGACCGAATAGGGTCGAGGTAGAGGCGACCACCGGTGACATTCTTGCTGCCAGGATAATCGCCTCGCTCAACGACCAGTACCTCAGCACCCGCCTCCGCGAGAACCAAAGCGGTTGCCAAACCAGACAAACCAGCTCCAATGACCACAAACTCGACCTTCTCCACTCACAATCCTCGCTTTTCTTTCAGATATTGGTCACCCGATGGAAGGCATCCTTCAGATGGCTTCTTCATAATCACTAGCGATAAGGAACGGCTTCGTCGCCGATAACCTCTCGGGCGATGATGAGCTTCTGGATGTGGTAGCCACCCTCAGCCCCGACAACATAGGACATGATCCCACGCAATCCACGACCTAATGGGCAGTCTTTGGTGTAACTGAATGCACCAAGGTGAGTCATACAACGCTGCGTGATCTCTGCGCCTAGCTTCGGTGCCGTCAACTTGCAGATCGAGACCATCCGACTCAGCTCACGTTGGGTTATAAAATCAGGCTCCTTATAGAGCGTATCAGCAGCCCAGGCTGTGTACTGAAGGTACAACTTCAATTGCTCCAACTTGGCATGGTCGTCAGCGATTTCAAAGGAGATCCCCTCGAACTTGGCCAGAGGTCGGCCAAAAAGCACTCGCTGTTTCACATAGTCACGGGAGATTTCTATCGCTTTCTCGGTCATGCCAACGCAGGCAGAAGCCACTAGGATGCGGGCCAGATTAAAGCCTTCCATATTGAGATAGAAACCACGGTTGACTTCGCCTAACACGTAGTATTCTGGCACCTCCACGTCCTTATACACAAGACTGCCTGTCGAGAGAGCCATCCGTCCGATGTCATCGAAAACACTGTAAGAGATGCCGGGTAGTTTTGCGGGGATGAAGATGAAGGTGAAACCACGATGACCGGCCTCAGGATCGGTGCGGATGAGCGTGATGTGGCCTCCCTCACGCTGCTCGATCGATTCCAGGACGCCGCTGATATACACCTTTTCGCCGTTGACGATGAACTTGCCGTCTTTGTATGTGCCAGTCGTCTGAATATTGGCAACGTCAGAACCGCCGCCTGGTTCGGTTGTGGCGATACCGGCAAAGTATTCACCTGCTGCGATCCGAGGCAATACCTCTTCTTTCAACTGCTCGGTGCCGTACTTGGTGATGAGGAAGCCCCAACCGAGGCACAGTAACGTGTAAACTGGAAGCGCCATACTCATCTCGGCTCGACCAAGTTCCTGTACTGCAATGTTGGCGTAGGTCATCTCCTCCCCTTCGGGAGCCGAACCACCGTACTTTTCGGGGATCATGATCCCAAAGACACCCAGATCAGCCAGACCCTGGATGAGATCATCAGGGATTCCGTCTTCTTTGTCGTCCATCTCGCGCGAGCGAGGTTCAACATTTTTCTCACAGTACTCGCGGACCATTCGTTTAAATAACTCTTGTTCGGCGTTCAATCGATATTCCATCATGTTCCTCCTGACTTGAAGCGATCGCTGCTCAATACGATATCATTTGTGTCCCCACCAGGGTGCTCCCATGCACTTCGAAAAGGGTGCAGCGTAGGATCATTAGGGACTCATCGGGGTTGTAGTTTATCTAGACTGAACCACTCCTTATGGGATGTGCTTAGTCAACATTTCCCTTCTCAGCTAGTGCGTAGATTAGGTGAAAAGTACTCTGAATGCCCCGCTCAGTTAGAAGATTTTCTAACATGGCTTTGAATTGGCGTTTTAAGTCTCGCTGTTGATCAGCCGAAAGTTGTCGTCGCAGCATGATTGGGAAGGGGCCCATATCCAGGTTAAATGCCCAGACCTGCTCAGGAGTATTAAACCAAACATCGTCTGTTTCCTCAATTAATTTCACTGTGGTGAATCCGGATCGAGTTAATAAAGTCCGAAGTCTGATCGGCTCGAAGACGAGGGGATTGTTCAGCAGTGGTTTGATTCCGAACTTCCGAAACAGATCCCGTTGGAGGGAAGCGAGTGGAGTGAAGAAACCCGGCCCCCAGTTGGAAAGAGCCAATCTACCTCCCGGTTTTAAAACTCGCCACATCTCGATCAAGGCTTGGTCCATATCTTGGAATTGGAAGAGAGAGAAGGCACAAGTCACGTAGTCAAAGGAGGCATTGCCAAACCCCAACCGTTCTGCATCCATCTGGCTGAAAGTAACCTTCGATGTTTCTTGCAATGCTTTCATCTGACCCAATCGAAGCATAGCTGTAGCGACATCGCTTCCTATCACCCACCCGTTGGCATCTACCCACGCAGCAGCCTGAAGCGCAACCGCGCCGCTTCCACATCCGACATCAAGCAACCTGCTTTCTGTGGATGGATGGAGCAGATCTAATAATCGACTAGCATACCGCCCGAAAATCCCCAACCGATCTTTGGTGTATTCAAGGGCAACTTCTTCCCATCCCTGACGTATCGATTGACGGACCTTGGTCGAGTCATTTGCTGTCGACAAAGAACTTCTCATTCTGACCACCAGGCAAGTCCCCTAGTAGGCCTCTAATGATTTCTTCATCAGCTCGGAGAACTTCCATCCAGCATCTCGCTTCTTTATCAGATTCACCGTATTGGCAGGCACAAATTGTAGCGCACCGGAGGCACAGAAGTGGACACATGCCGGGTCACCATCGCAATAATCACACTTGATCACTCGCTGGACCGCGGTATCGATCCCCATACCGCCGAACGGACATGCGGTCACACAAAATTTGCATCCGATGCACAAATCATAGTTGAGCGTCACCCGCCCCATGACAGGGTCTCGGGAAAGGGCATCCTTAGGACAGACGGCAATACAAGGAGCCTCCTCGCATTGCTGGCAGAACATCGGTAGGTCGAACCCCTCCATTAGCCACTTGATGACATGGATACGGGATCGAGTGGGATTGTTGACGCCGGTATGCTTCACCGAGCAGACGAGTTCGCATATTCGGCAGCCGGTGCATTTCTCGTGGTTGACTACCAATATCTTTTCCATCTGGAGTCTCCTACAACATATGTGAAGGTTCGCCGTCGAGCCCTAGCTGCTTTAGCGTCTTCGATCGGGGAACACCGTTTTTGTCCCAACCGTGCAGTTCGTAGTACTCATCGATCATCTGCTTGAATTTCTCGCGATCGATGCATTTGTCTCGGACAATCGGCAGACCGATGGGCGTCGGCTCGTCGAAGTAGCGATCCACCAGCCAATCATCTGCCCGCGTCAGACCTTCACGGATATTGAAGAGCCTTTCAACGGTATACGCACGGTCCGCAATGTCCCAGATCTCCTCCGGCGTGAACTCCAGGCCGGTGTTGTAGTAGATCAATTTGGATAGTTCATCGAAGGCGATCAGGTTGGGGCTGAGGAAGATGGTGTGGTACTTGCAGATGCCGGCACAATCGATCGCTTCGTACATCATCTCTTGCCACTGGACCATGCGAGGTTTCCCTTCGTAGCTGGTGAAGTCGGACGAAAGTGGACCATCGTATGGCTTGGGACCGCCGTATATCTTACGCAGCAGCTCTTCAGGCAGATGGTAGAGATCAATCGCGGGCCGGCTGCGCAGGTGGTCGGAGCCGCGCGAACCCGTGGCGATTCCCAACGCCAGCGACGGCGTAGGGCGTTCGTCCGAATGCAGGTTGCTCATACCTTTGACGTGGATGAGGTACTTAATCGAGTCCTTGCCGATCTTCTCGGCTGCTCGCAGTGGACCTTCAGCCAGGATGTCGCCCAGCCCTTTTCGCTCGGCGATGAGTGTGACCAACTCCAGCACCACCTCGTCATTGCCCCACTCCAACTTCAAGCCACCTGTATCCTCATCGGTCAGGATACCCACTTCGTAGAGCTCCATCGCCCAGGCCATCATGCTGCCAATCTCCAACGTGTCCAGCCCGTACTTGTTGACCAGATGGTTGCCGACCAGGACCGTTTCGAAGTTGTTACAGTCGACCTCCATCCCGAAAGCACCCTGGCTGGTATACTCCGGTCCCTGACCATAAGTTCCGGCGTAAGGCCCATCCCGGATCAGGTACTTATGTCGGCAGTTCATAATACAACCGTAGCAGCCCTCCGAGCCCAGAGCGTACTTCTCGATGTGTTCGCACTCAATATTCCCACCTACCTGCTGGTTCAATTGGAAGTTCCGGACCCGCACCAGACCGGTGGTGTTGGTGACACCGTAAATGAACATGGTGCCCCACTTTCGCATAATTTGGGCAAACTTCGTCGAGCCGATGTGTTCGAGGAGTTGGGAATTATATTCCAACGCATTCTCGGGGAAACGAATTTCCAGATCCATAGTGCCCCGGACGGCGATGGCCTTGAGGTTCTTCGAGCCCATCACCGCGCCCATGCCTGAACGGCCGGCGGCGTTTTTAATCCCGGTCATGACACTGGCAAAGCGCACTAAGTTTTCCCCGGCGATGCCGATGCATAACGACTTGACCTCAGGGTCGCCCAACTCCTCCTTAATAAGCTCCTGGGTATCGAGGGTATTCTCCCCCCAGATATTAGAGGCGTCGCGGATCTCGATCTCGCCATCGTTGATCCAGAGGTAGACGGGGCCATCTGCTTTGCCCTTGATCACCAGGTGGTCAAAACCGGCAAAACGCAGTTCAGGGGCGAAGAAACCCCCCATGTTGGAGCTGCCAACGAAGCCGGTCAGGGGCGATTTTGCCCCAATGTGCGTCCGGGCTGAGGCTGAAGAGGGCGTGCCCCCCAGCAGTCCTGCGCTGACCGTGAGCACGTTATCGGGACCCAGTGGGTCGACGCCTGGCTCCAGATGGTTGTACAACAGGTACATATCCAGCCCTCGCCCACCCAGGTACAACTCGCGCATTTCGATGGGGATGGGGGCCGTCTTGATCTCGCCAGTAGAAAGGTCTATGTATGCGATCTTGCGATTGAGTGCCATCCGCATTCTCCCTTATTCTTTATCCACCTCTTCTTTAGCCTCAGCCAGTTGCCTCTCCCAACTCTCCCAGATTGGCTTTCTGATCTTAGCTAACTTGCCAGACCAGGAAATGTACCATTCCCAGCCGCATTCGGGACAGGACGCCTTCTCTGCTCCATGTGGAGGCCAGAAGCGAACAAAGCAATTTTGGCACCGTACTTCTCCGGTTCGTTTGCTCTTCTTTTTACTACTCCCGGTTGTCATCATTCCCTCCGAAATGCGTCGTCATAGTTCAGCTAGTGACCTTAACAACCACTCCTGCGCCGGTGTCACCAGCAGCGCAACCGACAAAGAGGCCATACCCACCACCGATCAGAATCAACTCCTCGATCACTTCAATAATCAAGCGGTGTCCAGTGGGTCCTTGTGGGTGACCCCAGATCAGGGACGAGCCGTACTTGTTCATGTCTTCAGGTGCTACATTCATCTCGCGGCTAAAGTAAATATCATTTACAGCGAAGGGGTTGTGTGTTTTGATGACGTTCACATCATCGATAGAAATTCCCGCATTGGAGAGCGCCTGTTTGGCTGCAGGGACAACTGCTTGAGCCATGTAACCCTTCTTAGCCCGTGCCTCACCGTAAGACAGCAATTGGATCTCGACTTTTGGATCACGACTCAACTCCCGTGCCTGCTCACGGGTGGTAACGATAATCCCGCAGTTGCCGTCGGCGGGGTAGGTCTGTGTCCCGAAGGTGACCGAGCCTCCTTCCAGGAAAGGTTTGAGCTTGGCTAATCCCTCAGAGGTAGTTGGGAACACTCCCTCGTCCCCATCAATGGTAGCTAGGATTTTACGTCCTCGCGCATCCTTCACATCGATGGGCATCACCATGAAACGGCGCAGGTAAGCCGAGTCGTCCTTGAGCGCGTCACCGTACTGTTGGTGGCGTAGGAGCGTCATCTCGTCCTGTTCTTCTTTGGAGATGCCTGCCTCCTTGGCCACATTCTCGGCCGTCTCAATCATGGCATTTTTAGCAAAAGGGTCATGACCGAAGTTGTCCCACACCCAATCCTCCTTATCGCCTGTGCCACCTGGTCCCAGTGGGTTGGGGTAGTAGATATGAGGGCCGTTACTGCATCGGTCAGCAGTAATCGTCAGAATAGTTCGCTCATCCCCGGGGCCAACACTGGCTTCTAGATCAAAGCTGGCCAAGGCCATCACTCGGGCTCCCGTCGCACATGCCTGCCCGATCATGGGGCCGGTGATGGTTCCAGCGCCGATGAGGGCCGAGAACCAGGGACCACCGTAGAAGGTATGCATCTGAGGGACCGTGATTCCCAAATATAAGCTGTCGAACACCTGGGGCGAGATATTACGCTCCTCCAGGGCTTTCACAGTAATCTCGGCGGCGAAGGGAACGGAGTTGAGATGAGCGAAGCTCCCCTGCCAGCGGCAGAACGGTGTGCTCCAGTAGCCCCCATAGGGGATGTAGGATTTCTGGAAAAGCATCGTATTGAACCTCCTTTAGTAATCGGTATTCAGATATCCGTAATTAATTGTCATACGACTGTAGACTATTATTTGAATACTGGCATCTGACAAATTAATGTCTGATATGTAAATCAAGTAGCACAACAGATATGGACTACATCCTCTACCTCAGCTTTCAATGCCGGGGCAAGAACCTCCTCCTCTACACCCTCAAGACGCAAGGTGATATAGCAATGTTTGGGGTCCTCGCCCCGGAAGCGCACGACAGAGCAGATATTACCCCCCAGCCCAGCGATCACCCGCGCCACTCGAGCTAGTTCTCCTCGCACATCAGGCACCCGAACTGTGACGCGTAGCGATGCCTCCTCGCCTCCTAAGACTTCTACAAAAACCTTGAAGATGTCGGTTTCTGTGATCATCCCTACCATGGTGCCCTCACGCATTACGGGAAGACAACCAATCTTTTTTCCCACCATGACCCGTGCGGCCTCTTCGAGGGGAGATTCCTCAAGCACAGTGATCGGTGGGCTGCTCATCACTTCAGAGACGTGAAGGTTGGCCAGTAAGTAGTTCAGCTCAAACATGGAGAGGGCTGTCGCCTTTGAGGGTGAAGCATGAAGCAGATCCGTTTGAGAGACGATGCCAACTAAATTTCCCTTCTTGTCCATCACTGGTAGATGACGAATTCCTTTTTCACGCATGATACGAAAGGCATCAGGAAAGGAAGTATCCACAGTGATGGTAATTAGATCAGGGGTCATACGATCTTTTACTAGCATCAAAATCTCCTTGGGTATAAATAAAACGGCACGTCGAACTTATTTTTCTTCATACAATTCTTCCGCAAACAGCGCAGCTCCAAATGCTCCCGCCTCTTGAGGGTGGGGGGCAATCTCTACCTCAATTCCTGCCCGCGAACTTAAAAGTTCCGCCACGATGTCATTAAAAGCGATGACTCCCCCGGTCATAATCACTCGATCGGTCAGCGTGTCCATCTCAACAATCCGCTTGGTGACCGAGTCAAATAATCCCCTGACGATATCGTCCATCTTCTCGCCCAATCTGATGCGATCCAAGATCTCAGTGGCGGTGAAGACTGTGCAATAACTCCCGATCTTCGCGGTATTGCTTGCTCCCCGAGCCAGACCGTTAAGCTCGCTAATAGGTATATCTAATTTGCGGGCAATCTCTTCCAAGAAAGCTCCGGTACCGGCAGCGCATTTACGGTTCATCTTAAAGCCAGTGCGTTTACCTTTTGCATTCAATTTGATTATCTTACTGTCTTGGCCGCCGATATCCACGATCGTGATCGCTTCAGGGAAGAAGTGATAGCATCCTCGCCCATGGCAGCTGATTTCGGTTCGTGTGTGTTGGACAAAGGGGATGTTCTTCCGACCGTAGCCAGTCGCTACGGTGGCATTGACTGCGCCCTTGGTGATGCCTGCCTGTGCGACTGCTTCATCGAATGCCTGCGTCGCTGCGGAGGTTAGATCTATACCTGAGCGATGTATAAAACACCCAAGCACTTGTTTTTTTGCATCGATGACCACTGCTTTCGTCGTCGACGTTCCTACGTCAATACCAGCAAACATTTTCTTCCCCGTCATTTGATTTTGATCAGATGGTCGGCTTATGTCTGATCCGAAGGGCTTTCCGGAGCACCTGACTCCATCTCCAAGCCTTTAATAAGTGCCGCGATGGCTAAGTTATAAGGTGTCTCAATTCCATGAGCTCGGCCCCATTCAACAACCTTACAACTGATCCAATCGATTTCGGTCGGGATTTGACGAATAATATCCTGGTGCATGGATGTTCTATGGTAGCCCGCGTTCTTCAGATACTGGATACCGTGATCTAAGAAGCCCTCATCGAATTTTATACCGGCCGCTTCTGCCACTGCGATTCCCTCTCGCAGAAGTTTATCTACCAGCTCCTCAGTGAATTCAAGATCCATCATATCTCTCATCGGTTTACGGGTTAAAGCACAGACCGGATTGAGGGCAGAGTTAAGTACGACCTTCTCCCACTCATACTTCTTAATATTGGCTGTGAAATGTGTCTCAAGGCCGGAGTCCGTTAACATCTTCGCTAATTGCTGGGCAAGTGTTACGCATTTTTCCGTTACAGCCCCAATATAGTTGGGAGGATTAAAGAAAGACATGTTTATGTTCCCATCTCCCATTTGACTGCCGCCATAATTGATCACAATGCGTAGAACATTGTCTACGCCAAAGGTTTCACCTAAATACTCCTCGTTGTCGAGCCCATTCTGACAACTAATGAACCGCATACCTGGTTGGGCTATTTTTGTGATCTCCTGAACAATTTCGGGTAGGATGGATGCTTTGGTGGAAATGATGATCGTGTTTACTTCGGGGAAATTTGCAAGTTCGGAAACTGTGTAGGCGACTCGCTCGCATTGCGCGGTCATCTTTGAGACACCAGTTAAGGATAAACCCTGTTCCTTGATTGCATTTAGATGAGGCGCCTGGACATCGCACGACACGACATAGTGCCCTGCGTGAGCTAGGTGTGCGGCCAGGATCCCGCCGACTGGACCTACCCCGACAATGGCAAATTTAGGTTCGCTTGTCATACGTTTGGCCTCCTCAACTCTCACTTCCTAATGAAAGCCGTCATACCAAGGCAACTATTAGTTAATGCTCTAATTTACCAGCGTAACGTTGACGCAAAGCCCGGTGAAGGATCTTCCCTGACCCTGTCCTTGGCATCTCTTCTTTGGATATCAGATGGACTTCTTTGGGGCGCTTATAGCCGGCGATCTTATCACTGCAGAAGGATATAAGTTCCTTCTCTCTGGGTGGGATGCTGGGATCTTTTGGGACGATAAATGCCGTAACCGCCTCGCCCCACTTTTCGTCGGGCAAACCGACGATCGCGACATCAAGGACATCTGGATGGGAGCCGATCACCTTCTCTACCTCGCTGGGATAGACGTGTTCGCCGCCAGTAATGATCAGGTTATCCTTGCGATCTACGATCTCAAAAAAACCGTCCTCATCGCGCCTGGCCATGTCCCCGGCGCTGAACCATCCACCATAAAACGATGCCGTGGTTTTCTCCGCCATCTTGTAATACTCATCAAAGAGCATAGGACCTCGAGAGTATAGTTCGCCAATCTCACCTACACCCACTTCATTGCCATTCTCGTCCAGAATTTTGACAATATCTGTTCCTAAGGACTCGAAACCAATCGAACCCAGCTTTCTGAGTTGATCCTCAGGCTTGAGCACTGTAACGATCCCTGCCTCGGTCGAGCCATACGCCTCGTAGAGCTCAACTCCCGGGAAGAATTCCATAACTGCCAACTTCATATCTTTCCTGGCTGGGGCGGAGGAGCAAAGTAATTTTCGAATAGAACTTACGTTGTGTTTCTTGATCGCGTCTTGGGCATTCAATAGAAGGCTGTAATGTGTCGGGATAAGTGAGATGAACGAGATCTTCTCCCTTTCAATGATCTCCAGGATCTCTTCAGCTTGGAAGGAACGCGCGGGTTGGATATAAGCACTTCCGCCGATATAGGTGAAGGTGAATGTAAAAAAGGTGGAGTTAATGTGGCACAATGGCATGATATTTAGGCAAACATCATGTTCATTGAACCCAAAATCAATAGCGTTGATAAGATAGAATGCGATGTGTGATTCGTGTGAACGGACAACTCCTTTGGGTTTCCCGGTGGTGCCGGAGGTGTAAATCAAGATCCAGGTGTCCTGTGGAACGACCTTTGACTCCGGCTCGCTATCTGGACCTGCCTTAATAAACGTCTCATACTCCCGATATCCGTTCGTCTCCTCCCCAACAACGATGTATCGGTTTGACTCGATGTTCTCAAATTCTAGTTTTATAGAGTCAACACATGGTGTGAACTCATCATGGACGATCATTGCCCGGGTGTCGGAGTTATTCACGATATACGCCACTTCCGAGCCTACCAAGCGAAAGTTAATCGGTACGATGACAAGGCCAGTCTTCGCGGTGGCCAGATAGACCTCCACGATCTCGATGCAATTTTCAAGCAGCACTGCAACCTTATCCCCCTTGCTTAAACCCAGATCAAGAAGGCTGTGAGCCAGTTGATTGACTCGACGATTTAATTCTGGATAGGTGAATTTCCTGTTTTCATCCTTCACCGCCACAGTATTCGGGAATTTCTTTGCGTTTACCTTAAGGATTTGACCCAAATTCAACCAGCTGGCCATAGCTTCCTTTCTCCCTAATGGCTGTAGGCTACGGAAATTCGCGCATCTACGACGATGACCTGATCCTCGAATGCGATAACCGGGTTCATATCTAGTTCATGGATCATAGGATACTCAGAAACCAGTTGAGAAAGGCGTTGGATGATTTCTATAATCCCTTCTTCGTAAATTCCCTTCTCCCCTCTTGCGCCTTTCAATAATGGTGCTGCTTGAATGGAAGAGATCATTTCCTGGGCTTCGAGCTCTGTAATAGGAGAAAGCTTGAAAATTACATCTTTCATGATTTCGACATAAATGCCCCCCATGCCAAACATCACCAGGTGTCCGAGTCCTTCTTCGGCTCTTGCGCCTACAATGACTTCCTTACCTCCGGGATGGTACTTCTGAATTAGGAACTTCAGATCATCCGCTTCCAGCCTCTCTTCCATTTCTTCCACGACGGATTGTACAGAGTCGCTGTCCCAGAGGTCTATTGCTATACCATCGACATCACTCTTGTGAACGATGTGTTCAGCATCTGCCTTTACAACCACAGGAAAATCTATTTCAATCGCAGCTTTCTCGGCCTCCGCAGCATTGGTCGCTATCCTCCAATCAGCAGCAGGAATGCGATATGCATCAAGAATCCTGTAAGCCTCATTTGCTGAGAGTATTTTTCGATCAGCCTCTTTTACTTTCCGCAGCACATCTTCAACGATCTTCCCATCAACATCATCGAACCTTTTGACCTCGCCAATCTCGCGCGTGCGGATCTCGTTATATCTAGCCAATGATGTAAGCACTTTTGCTGCTGTACTGGGGAAGCTGTAATAAGGAACCCCGCCCTTCCTCAGGGTTTCTACTGTTCCCGCCCATTGACGTTTATCCGTCATCAGGTTACAGACAATTGGTTTCCTTTTCTCTTTATTCACAGCGACGATTTCTCTTGCGATACTTTCCGCATCAACAAAGAATGGAGTGACAAGATTAATGTATACGCTATCGATCTGGTTCTCATCCATCATTGTATCGATCGCAATCCGGAAGTGTTCTGCACCTGCGGTTGCAAGCACATCGATAGGGTTATCCACGGAGGCTTCGTGGAATAGTTTTCCTCTTAAGACCGCTTCCGCCTTCTCGGAAAGGGGAGGAATCTTCAAGCCGGCGTTGATGAACACATCTGTAGCAATCACCGCTGGCCCACCGGTATTCGTGATCATGCCTACGCGGTTACCTTTTGGAATGGGTTGAGTGCTAAATGCAACGGCTGCTTGGCATAATTGTTCCTCATCTATGAAAGAGAGGATCCCTGTCTTCTCAAAAATGAGATCGGTTGCGAGATCTTCTTTTACGAGACCTCCAGTGTGCGAAGCAGCAGCCCTCGCTCCCTCTTCCGTGCGGCCTGCTTTCATTGCCAGGATAGGTTTTTTAGCTGCTACTTCATATGCTACCTCCAGGAATGTTGCAGGATTTCGAAGCCCTTCAACATAGAGCACAATAACGCGTGTGCCTTCGTCATCACCGTAATATCGTAGGATCTCTGGAATGGTGACATCACACGCGTTCCCGTTGGATGCGTACATTCTGGTTCCGATACCCATCTCGGAAAAACCTTGGTGAATGGTTTCGGCAACCCCGCCACTGAGGGCGACAATGGAGATTGATCCTGGATCCGGCTTTGTAAATGTGAAGTTGCAATATGCACGTATGTCCGGATCAGTGTTGATGATCCCCTGGCAATTAGGACCAAGTATTCTGATGTCGTTTTTCTTGGCTCTAGCGAGGCATTCTTCTTGTATGGCGGCGCCCTCAGGGCCGATTTCTGCGAAGCCTCCACCGTTCAGGATGATAAATTTTGCGTTTTTTTCCCCACAATCGGTGATCGCTTGTGGCACAAATTTACTTGGGATAACCATATGCACAACGTCGACATCACTGGGAACATCCAGAATCGACTTATATGCCTCAATCCCATGGATCTCATCTGCTTTCAGGCTAATTGGGTAGATAGATCCCGTGAACCCAAAATCTATGAGATTTTTTACGATCCTATTTCCTATCGAAAATTCCTTTGTCGAAGCGCCAATGACCGCGACCGACTTAGGTCGAAATAAGCTATCTAGCATTCCTCACTCCATACTCAAAGTTCAACCCTTTCTTGTTTATCACCTTATTATCGACTCTATTTATGTTCTTCAAGTTGTTCAATGAAGGCTTCAATATTTGTATTGGTTTGCTCATCAGAGAGACACCTTAAATCATTTAGATCACCATTTATAACCAAACTTGGAACACCTGTATTCTCCTGGAGACGTTGAGGCATGCCATAACGGCAGTTGGAATTGTTGGGGCATGTTCTGGCATCATGATATACGATGCCGTCAACTTTGAAGAAGTTGATCATCTCTGTGATGTATTTCTCTTTTGCCTCGTCTGATCGCACAATGAACAACTCCGTGTACGCTTTGGCCATGCTCCTGAACGGATCCTCGGGGTCAAAAGCAGAGAAAATCCAGCTATTGCAATAGGTCGAGGCGAGTACGCAGGTTTTTAACTCAGCGAATAGCTCAGAATGGGGGCGTAGTCGACCCCAGATGGGCATACCTTCCCAGTAAATTCTAAAACGCTCATCTTCAACAGCCCCTACATGGTTTTCGACCCTCTCTTCAAGCTCTGTGAGCAGGAGCTTATAGAAATCAACGGCCCGTTGAGTTCCCCTCCCTACGACTGCGGGTCCCATAAGCGTAGTGCCATCGAAAAATGTCAATGGAGAGGGGTTTTCAGCAGCTGTGTCTAGAACCTTCTTCCATAAGTCTGAGCACTCTCGAGAAAGTGCTGCCACCCTCTTGAGTTCGTTCATATCGAATCGCTTGCCTGATATCTCTTCTAAAGGTTCAATTATTTCCTCCATTTGTATGGCGATAGAAGAGATATAACTTTCGGTTACATCCTTAACTCCCCTATGTGTGTGTATGCCGACTAAGGGGGCATCAAACTCTCTGGAATACCAAGCAAGCCAATCCTGAACATCTCTGCACTGATTGGTGTTATAAACCAACACATCTGGTTTGGGCACGCTTTTGATCCCCTCATATGCTTTTGACAATGGTGTCACACCCTGGGTGAAGGCGCCGATATCTGCGGTGAGGTATGAACAGATTTCGGGTGTGTAACCTAGTGCATTGGCGTAAGGAATGAATTCCGTGGCCATGCGTGTGGCACCCAGCATCGCAGAATGGGTCTCGGGGAAGAAGACAAGAAAGCCCATCGCTCTGAGGATTTCAGCGGGACCTACGCTTGAACACCACGCCACCTTTTGCTCTCCCGTCTTTGCGGCGTGATCGAGTTCGTAATAATGATCGGCCATGTATCGCTTCATCTCATCCGAAGCCATGATCTTCTTTCTGGCTACCTTCTTCGTTTCAACCATGTGGGATCCTCCTGCCAGTTGTCAAAAAGCATCTTGCCGATGAGATCGACGATCGATACCTGATACCTGCCTACTTCCCCTTGAATTCTGGTTTTCTTCGTTCCAGGAAGGCCGTCATGCCCTCTTTTTGGTCTTCGGTGTTGAAAGTTTTCATCACAGCATCAAGCTCAAAAGCCAAACCTGCATCCAATCCTGTTTGCAGGGCTTGATTGATGGCCGTTTTAGCTCGTGCTATAGCGACCGGACCCTGGTTGGCGATACGCTCAGCCAGCGCCTGCGCCTCATTCATCAATTGATCGGGTGGGAGAACCCGGTTGACCAATCCCATGCTCTTCGCTTCGTCGGCGGTTACATGTTTCCCGGTGAAAATCAACTCACAAGCATAGCCTTTACCAATTAAACGAGTCGTCCGCTGTGTCCCGCCAAAGCCGGGAAAGATTCCCAGACCCACCTCAGGTAAACCCATGCGGGCTTCCGTGGAGGCAAGGCGAATGTCGCAGGCCAGGGCTAATTCAAGGCCCCCACCTAGAGCGAAGCCATTGATGGCGGCGATCACGGGCTTATCCAACCTTTCGATGTCGTCCATCACACCCTGACCGAGGCGGGTGAACTCTTCCACTTCAGTCAGATCTGCAGCCAGCATAGTCTTGATGTCGGCACCTGCGATGAAGGCTGAGCCCTCACCGGTGATTATGACAGCCCGTACAGTAGGATCCTGCCTCAATTTCGCAATGGCATCCTTCAGCTCTCTGAGAACCTTCTCGTTGAGTGCGTTCATGGCTTCCGGTCGGGTCATCGTGATCGTAGCAATGCTGTCTCTAATCTTCAGCTTAACGTCTTTTATTGTCCACGGTTGGCCTGAGGCTGCTTGCTTTAGCAGGAGGTCTGGTACCGAGAGGGATGGGGCGAGGCTGGCTGTGGCTTCTACCAATTCCAGTGCGCGATCTACTCCGAGATCATTCATCATCCCAAAAGGACCACGAGGCCAACGCAATCCTATTAATGCCCCTCGTTCGGTATCTTCAATGCTGGCCACGCCTTCTTCTACCAACTGAGCGGCTACACCGAAAACGACAGCCGTCAACCGATCAGCGACGGCGTCTTTGGCCGTATTATCCACCTCGCCGTCCAAATCCCACGGCTTCCCAGCTTCAAATTGGGCAGCTAATCCAGTTGCTGCCCCATAAAACTCTCCCAAGGAATCCAAAAAAGATACGGTACAGTGATATGCAATGGGGATTCCGGTGGCATTCATGAGTGCAAAGGGCCCCAGACCGATATTAAAATATTCGCAAGCGGCTTCATCGATTGTGGCTATGTTTGCCAGACCCTCATCCAGTAAGCGGACAGCCTCGTTCAGCCAAGGAACGAAATAGCGGTTGACGGCAAAGCCCGGCACATCCCGAACGACGATCGGGACCTTTCCCGTGGAGCGTGCGAAGACGAGTAGAGCATCGGTCACTTCTGAAGGTGTCTGATCTGTCTCAACGATCTCGAGCAATTGATTGATGACCGAAGGGAAAAAATAATGGAGTCCGATTACACGCTCCGGTCGTCCGGTAGTGGTCCCCATCTCGGTGATGAAAAGTGAGGAGGTATTGCTAGCAAAGATAGTGTCATCTTTACAGATACTATCCAACTCCCTGAACAGATTCTGCTTGGCCTGGAGATCTTCGTAGATAACCTCGATTACCAGGTCGCAATCTGCCATGTCATTTAAATCGGTCGTGCCTTGAATACACGCCCAGGTCGCGTCTCGTTTAGCTTGTGTGAGCTTTTTCTTCTCCACCCCCTTATCTAAGAAAGCGCTGATGCGACCAAGCCCTTTTTCCAATAGTTCTTCATTGAGCTCACGAACGACGGTGGCGTAGCCGGCTTGGGCTGCCGTCTGAACGATCCCTGCCCCCATCAGTCCACAACCTATGACTCCAACTTTCTCGATGTTCATCATGCTTTCTCCTTGTTCAATTACCGAACAGTAGTCTGTAATCAGATGTCAGTGGTCAGATGCATGTCCATTATAGATCGACTGAAATCATTGGATTCCAGTTGTAGATTACCGTGTTTGCTGAATATTGATTACTGATCGCTGCTGATTCCTAAAATTCTTGCTGCGTTGCCCCCCAAGATCTTGTCCTTTGTTTCATTCTTCAATGGCAGGCCACGGATGATCTCAATATTACGCCCAATATGTGACATTCCTGGCCAGTCGGAGCCGAAGATGACTTTGTCCGCCACTTTCTCCAAATCCGGGAAGTATTCAAGCAACTTCTGCGGTGGCAAGCCGGCGATTTCCATGTACATGTTGGCGTGCAACTTGGCCAAGAAATAAGCCCGGTCGTACCAGAAACCACGACCACTATGAACCATCAATAATGTCAGGTCAGGGAAGTCTACAGCCACATCGTCCATGAAAAGTGGGTCGCCGTACTTTAGCCTCGCTCCCCGAAATACCGATGATCCTGTATGAATCATCACCGGAATTCTTAATTCTTGAGCTTTTGCGTAGAGAGGGTAAAGCCTGTTGCTGTTGGCGTAGAAATGGTGATAGGTTGGGTAGAGCTTCATGCCCCGGAAACCCATTTCGGTGACATATCGTTCCAGCTCACCCGACAAGTCGGCGACAAGAAAAGGGTTGATATTGCAAAAGGGGATCAGGCAATCGATCCCTTGGCAGAATTCAGCCACAGCTTCATTGCTCAATGTCCCGGTCGTGATGGGGCTGAGTTCAGCCAGCGCCACGCCGTAGTCAACCCCGTTCTCACGCAGGTAACGCGAAAATTTCTCTGGAGTCAACACATCCTCTTCCAACGCCCCCGGGTCAGTGCCTTGTGTTTTCATCCATTCAATAACCCAAGGATGGACGTCATGATAGAAGCCAATGTGGATGTGGAAGTCGATGACTAATGACATGTTTTCCCTCTAGGAGTAATCAGATGTCAGTAGTCAGTAGTCAGATTAGCCCTGGAGGAGAATCGCAAATGTTTTTCCGCGAATTACTCTCCAATTTCTGATTACTGCCTCCTGTCTACTGGTTACTGTCTGATGACTACTCAAAGTCTGGCGTCAACACAATGCGCTTCTTGAGTTCCCCAGTGTGGGCTTCCTCAAAGGTTTGCTGTATTGTGCGCATCGGTCTGGTTTCAACAAAGGGGTCAACCTTCACGCGCCCATCCAGCACCATTTTGAGAGCATCTGGGTAGTACTTCGGCAAGCAACCCCAAGTGCCGATGATCTCGGCATCAAAAGCCATCAACCGGGAAAGTGAATACTCGTTGACGTCCATGGAGAATCCGATCCAAATCAACTTACCGATAAAGGACAGCAGAGCTAGAGAGATCTCCTGTCCCGCTTTAGCACCAGTCGCATCGAAAATCTTCCAGCCGTAATTGTGCGGCAATCCATGTTCTTTGCATAAGCCTCGGAATTCGTTTCGTATCTCTTTAGTATCTTTCTCAGTGGAGTTGATGATCAAGTCGGCACCATAATCGAGCGAACGCTCGAGTTTCTCCTGATCGAGATCGATGTTGACCACTGTCCCTGCTCCGAAGGCCTTTGCAACCTGCACTACGTATGTGCCAACACCACCCGCTCCCCCAACAACAACAGCGCGGTCACCTTCCTGCAAATCAGCCCGAATGATCGCCTGATAGGGCGTGGTGATGGCATCAGCTAACACTGCTAGCGTCTCAAGGGAGATGTCCCCACGACCCTCGACAACGCAGAGGTCTTCAGCGGGGACGGGGATGTGACTGGAAAAGCCACCGTAGATCCCCAGGCTATTGCCAGGCATTTTTTGGGCAAGACAGCGGTTGCCCCGTCCGGCGGCGCAGATGGCGCAGTTGTTGCAAGGCAAAACTGCCGGGATAACGACCTCTTTCCCTATCCAGCCTTCTTCTCCTGCAATGACACGACCGCTGATCTCATGTCCCAATGTCAATGGGGGCTTACTCACTGTAGGCACCCCGTAATAGAAATAACTCAGATCAGTATGGCAGACACCGCAACCAGCGATCTCAACCAGTACCTCTCCAGGTCCCAATTCCGGTACCGGGATGCTGGTTTGCTCTATCTTCCCTGGAGTTTTCTCGCCTGTTTCCTTATCCCGGGTCCATGGTTGCACCATTTGCCATGTCTGAATTGCATCAGGCACCTTGGTCACTTTGTACCTCCTTTTGCCGAAGGCAGCAGTCAGTGCTCAGGAGAAGCTCCGATAAAGACGGGCACTCCTTGCTGCGATCTCGTATGTAACCTTGAGCAGTTCTTCTCTGCTTACTACTTGCATTTGATAACTTACAGGCGCATCTAAAAACTTCTAATGTTCTTATGCTCTATTTGTCCAAACTGTACAACAGGCCAGGCCCCACGCCTAACCATGCGGCGGCGTGGGAGTCGCTTCTGCTATTAAGATTTTGATAGCAACCGTTTGTAAACCTGTACACCGGGCAGATTACTCCTTGGGCTTGGCCAGAACCTCGGCGAAGAACTCCTCATCCACCAGGCGACCTTCGGCGAGTAATTGGCGATACCGGATGAAGTCAATCGTGTCTTCACCGGTAATCTTCTTAGTGTTGAAGGCGTGGAAACCCAAGAATGCCTCGTTGCTCATGTTGGCCGCCAGCCAATGGCGATAGTAGTCCTTTCCCGCATCCCAGAAGAATTTTTTCTTGGCTCGGATGCTGTCAATAGACATCTGCAGACAGTGTGGGAAGAGATTACTGAAGGTCCACAGCATGTCATCTATTGCCTTGTCAAGCAGTTCGAAGTCAACCGTCGCATTTTTGACGAACGCACGAGCCTCTTTGTACTGCTCATCCGCTTTATCTTCACCGTAAACGAGCTCACCATCTTCGACATACTTTTCAGTGATCACCATGGGGTTCCGAACCCACTCGCCATCCTGCTTAATCACGGGCACGACTTTGCTGACGTACCCCTTACGATGCATCTTGTAGGCACTCCACAGCTCGCAAGAGATGCAATTCCACATGGCGTCTTCGATGGTCAGGAACCAGGGCAAGAAGTCGGAGGAGCCACCCACAGGTGCTGAACCATGTCGTGGTCCAGCTTGTCCGAAAATGGCCAAGTCGGAAGCAATGGCTAGATCACACGCCCCGCCGATCTCTTGACCGCCCGCCACACGCATACCGTTGACGCGACAGATGACAGGTTTCTTAGTATTGAGGATGCTGTCCACCATGGCGATGAAGAGATCCATGTAGAGTGCATACTCAGTTGGCCGTCCGCTGTAATATTCCGCATACTCTTTGGTGTTGCCACCGGTACAGAAAGCCCGGTCACCCACGCCGGTGAATACGATCGCCACGACACTGCGGTCCATTGAGGCTCGTTTCATGCTGGCGATGACTCCCTTCACCATCTCCGTGGTGTAGGAGTTGTACTGTTTGGGATTGTTCAACCACACCCAGGCGGAATAGAGTCCCGCTACTGCCTTACCCTCGGGATCCAGAATGGGTTTCTTTTCGTACATCACACAGGGGGGTTCTGTGCCCAGGAACTCGTCTCCGCCCAGATCATGATCCTTTAGCCCATCATCCCGCGGTAACCAATCAAGTGACATTCTCATCCTCCTTTGTGGATTGTCGACCCCTCAGCTATCTCAACAAGCTAGATCTGTCCAGGATTTTGAGGGGCACAAAGTCCTAGCCACATGGTACAGCATTTGAA
>JBARSI010000160.1:0-5078 GCA_049644665.1 Anaerolineales bacterium | reverse complement strand
ACGCTTCTGCCGTCGCTTGATCAGGCGCATTGAAAATCGTACGTATCTCTTCCGCCACTTCTTTGCGCATGGATTTGCAGGAGACGTAATGCCCCGCATTTTGCTGCAAGTGAAACTGGCAGCGCTGCCAGGGGGTGCCGCCGAATTCTGCTTTCCTCGCCGCTTCCAACCCAGCGTGATCATCGCTGATGATCAATTGTACGCCCTGTAAACCGCGAGCGGCTAGATCCTGCAGAAACGACTGCCAGTGTACCTCCGCTTCACTCAGTGACACTGAAAGCCCTAGAACCTGCCGCTTCCCATCCTTTAGCACCCCGCTGGCGATCCAAAGGGTTGCATCGCGGATCTGTCCATCCACGCGCACTATTTCACACCGTGCCAACACCGCAGGTGTGGCATAGCGAGGGTCCAGGTATAGATAAACCACTTCTCCAAGCGAGCGAATGCGCTAGGCTTGAAAAACTTCGTCCAGCAATGCTGCAGATCGGCGCACCTGTGTGGACGATACGGCTGTGCCACAGAGTTGTTCCGTGATCGCCGCAACTTTGTGAGTGGAAACGCCCTGAACATACATTTCAACTAATGCAAGCATGAGAGCTCGTTCACTTCGCAGTCCTTTCTCCAGTGCTCCCGGATAGAAACCTCCTTCTCGCACTTGCGGAATATCGAAGTTGATCTCTCCGATGCGGGTCTTTACCGTCTTTGACTTGCGCCAGTATCGGCACGATGTAACCATTAGCGTGACCACGCCGTGCGGTTTTCCGTTCGTATGGCTTAGCCCGCAGATAATTCTGTCTCTCCGTCAATAGGGTTTCATTCGCCAAGACTCGGATTAGTTCAGGCAGGCCATCCAAACCTTGCTCGGTGAGCTGCTTCAAAAACTCCGTTGGTAATGTACAATTACTTTGGTAGGTTATGGTTGTTCCTACATCGCTGCCCCTTCACGATGAGTAACATGTGCCAGTAATTCTGTAATGTCGATTTTCGATCTGAGTTTTAAGGATTAAGCAACTAGTGCCCAGAATTTCTTTCAACGCATCTAGGTTTATGGATTTCATTCAACGACCGCGGACGATCAGGTCCATGGTTTTTGCTCTCTTCGTTTTGCTAACCATTGCGATGACATGGCCACTTATCAGGGTTATGGACTCAATGCTCGTCGGTCAAATTGGCGACAATGTGTACTTTGTGTGGCTGTTTGGTTGGTTCCGCAAGGCCATTTTCGAGCTACAGATCAACCCCTTCAACGTTCCCTTCCTAAATTACCCGGAAGGCTGGAGTCTAGCACACACGGAGATGTCTCCGGCAACGCTGGCTTTCGGCTTTCCTTTTAGCTTCACCATGGGCAATGTCTTTGCATACAACTTCAGTGCGCTGGCAACTTTCATACTTTCAGGGTTCTTCATGTACCTGTGGGTACGGCGCATCACGAACAATCACTGGGCTGGGATCATCGCCGGCACTTTCTTTGCTTTTTCACCCTATCGCTTCGCCCATTTCCGGGCTGGTCATCTGAACTTGCTGGGCACGATGTGGCTCCCACTATTTTTCATGGGTTTTTTCGAACTGTTGATGGAGAAAAAAACTTCGAAGGGCATGGTTTGGCTAACTGGGATTTCATTGGGATTGATCGGACTCTCTTCGATCTACTACCTATACGGCACACTCTTGATCAGCATACTTGTATTTGTGATCTATGTGTTGATCTATCGGCAGTTACTTCGTTCGCGTCATTTATGGCGGCAAGGGATTTCCGCCCTGCTGATCGCGACACCACTGCTCGTTGCAGCCGTGCTTCCATTTGTATTACTTGAATCGGCAGGAGATCTTCAGAGTAGAGATATTTCCAATGTGGTTAGAGGGTCGGCAAGCTTAACGGATTTCCTCCTGCCCTCCACCGACCACTTCCTCCTTGGCCGCTGGGTGGGCGAGAATTTCTCGCGCAACCATTGGATTGAAGGTACGCTTTATCTGGGGCTTATTCCGACGGCACTTTCAATCATCGGCATGGTATGCAGTCAGACTACCCAAGGTAGTAAAAAATTGATCCTTTTATTGGCCATATCCGGCGCGATTGGATTCATTTTTGCGCTTGGCACTCACCTCCACTGGAATGAACAAATCGTCGATCTTTCCCTCCCGCAATTCCTCGCAAGCAGGCTGAATCGAGAGTCCATCCATATCCGTCTGCCTGTGTATTATCTGTTCCAAACGATTCCCATGTTTTCTCGTCTGAGGACGTTTAAACGCTTCGGAGTCTTCGTGTTTCTTTCGATCAGCGTTCTTACCGGTCTGGGATTGGATTGGCTCCGTGAACGAATTGGCAGAAGGGCTTGGGCTTTTGCTGTTCCGGTGATGCTCATTCTTATCCTGTTTGAGATCTATCCGGGTCGATATCAGAATTTTGCAGTCGTTGAGGCTCGTCCCGTAGATTACTGGTTAGCAGAGCAACCGGGCGATGGTGCTGTGGCACAATTCCCGTTCTACCAGGTACAAGATCAAGACCAGGTGTACAACACACTCATCCACGGGAAACCGTTTATTGGGGGGTTTTTTAACGCGTTTCCACCAAAGCAGTATCAATATATTCGACCTTTAATGGAAAGTTTTCCAGACGAAGAGAGTATTGGATTATTGTTTGATCTTTCGATTCACTATGTCGTAGTTGATGTAAACGAGTATGAAAATTTCGGTGAAGTCAAATCGACCCTGGAACATTACGGCATAAGCTTTATTGGTGCCCATAATGGGGACGCGGTATTTCAATTGCCTAAACGGTGATTGTTTGATTAAATGCCTCGTCTCATAGAAGATCACTAGCAAATTGTCTTCTTGGTGCGCCTCAATTCTGTACAAGTTGCATGACGGGAGGGGTGAAGATTCTGGTGCGTGGATGCTGTTTTTTTATGAGGTGGTCAAAGTCATTGAATGTTTTCCGCCGTTAAGCTAATACCAAAGCGATTGTGGTAATACCAAGTCGACCGGGGAAACTGAAACGTAGCCAAAACAGCGGGTAGGTTATCGCCCCTTTGGTCATACTTGCCAGATCTACTATTTGCTTCATGAGCATCTGCACCAGCCAATGAATCCCAACAGCAACACAAACTCCGCTCCTTTCATTCAAGAGTTGCCACTGCTCGGTGATAAGCCGCTCGTGTTCCTTCGCAAATTATGTTTTTGTGTGTAGACGCAACGGGTCTGGTAATTAGTCCATAACCTATAACAATATGGAAGGAAGCCTTCTGGCCCTACTTGTTCAATGTTATACTCAGCGAACTGCCGATAGTCCGGAGCATTTCATCCTATGATATTCGGGTTAACTTTGTTCAAGCAACGACCTATCCAGGACATGGCGGTTGATTGACCAGGAGATGTAAACGAGCAAGGGATCTTAGTTGTTCTTTTAAGGGATTAATGTCCGAACTCTCTAACTCCTTTCAGTTGACAGACAGAATAGCTCTAGTGACAGGTGCGGCTGGCTTGCTTGGTTCTGAATTTAGTCGAACCTTAGCTGAGGCTGGTGCGTCCGTTGTATTAGCGGATTTGGATGAAGATGGCGCCAAGCTGAGCGCTGAAGGACTCCGATCTGAGGGTTTCTTGGCTGTCCACGCCAAGGTAGACGTTAGAGATCCTGGCAGCGTTGAGGCGTTAATCGAGAGTTCACTCCAAAAGCACAACAGGCTAGACATCCTCATCAACAGCGCAGCCCTGGACCCCAAGTTTGATCCAGACCATCATGAGCAGACCTCTAATGCCTTTGAGGATTACCCGCTCGAAGCATGGAACCAAGCTCTGGATGTAAATCTAACCGGCATGTTCCTTGTCTCCCAAGCAGCGGTGAGACCCATGGTGGCGCAAGGCGGCGGGGTGATCATCAACATCTGCTCAACGTATGGCTTAGTGGGACCCGACCAGAGGCTCTACGAGCGAGAAGGTCATCCGCCTCAATTCAAACCCGTCTATTACTCCGTCACGAAAGCAGGTGTGTTAGGTTTCACGCGCTACCTGGCGACTTACTATGCTGGAAAAAATATTCGCGTCAACGCGCTCACACCGGGCGGTGTTTTCAATGACCATGATGATGAATTTGTCGAGAAGTACGCCGCCCGAACGGTATTGGGGAGGATGGCGCGAAGGGATGAATTGAATGGAGCGCTTCTGTTCCTGGCATCTGACGCCTCCTCTTATATGACTGGAGCGAATCTCGTCGTCGATGGGGGGTGGACGGCGTGGTAGCCCAATCCGAAATCCTCGCCATCATCCCGGCGCGAGGGGGATCAAAGACGGTCCCTCGTAAAAATATTCAGCCACTTGCCGGACACCCGCTCATTGCGTACAGCATCGCTGTAGGTCTTCAGGCTCAGCGAGTCAACCGCGTGATCGTCTCCACTGACGACGAAGAGATCGCCGAGATCAGCCGCGCCTACGGCGCAGAAGCCCCCTTCCTGCGTCCCGCCTCGTTAGCACAGGACGAGACCATTGATCTGCCAGTATTCAAGCACGCGTTGGAATGGTTGGCGGAGAACGAGTCCTATCATCCAGAAATCGTCGTTCAATTACGGCCGACGTCACCGCTGAGACCTCCTGACTGCATCGATCGGGCGATTGAAATCTTGCTGGATAATGCGGATGGAGATTCGGTGCGTGGAGTCATTCCCTCCGGTCAGAATCCGTATAAAATGTGGCGAATAAGTTCTGAAGGCAACCTGCGGCCACTCATAGATAACGACTTCGATGAACCGTATAATATGCCCCGCCAACAGCTCCCACAAACCTATTGGCAAACAGGGCATATCGATGTAGTCCGGGCTTCAACGATTCTTGAGAAAGGGAGCATGAGCGGCGATAGCATCCTGCCGCTGATCATGGATCCCCGGTACGCGATTGATATTGATGCTGCGAAGGATCATCAGCATGCGGAGTGGATCTTGGGGCACAGCGATCTCCCTCTGATTAGACCCGGGCGGGCTGTAAGACCTTTGCCGGAAGAAGTGGATTTGGTAGTGTTTGATTTCGATGGCGTCATGACGGATAACCGTGTCTGGGTCGATGCTGACGGTCGTGAGCTCGTTTCGGCC
>JBARSI010000159.1:0-10902 GCA_049644665.1 Anaerolineales bacterium | reverse complement strand
CCACCAGGGCGAGTCGGTGATGTTCATCTCATGGGCGAAACGTAACAGGAACCTTTCTGGTCGGGCTTTAATGTCATTAGCAAATTGGATTAAATAGGCGTCGCAATTTCCAGCTATGATATCTGCTGGGGGAATGACGCCCGTATAGGATTTCGTGCAGAGAAACGAGCCACCCAATGTTCGGGTAGGCTCCCATGTAATCATGATCGCTGGTCTACGTGTTGGATCAGATATTTCATTTTGAATTAAATTTAACAAAAAGGGGTCGATTAGCGCTATGCTACCGTTTTGATCCCAATTCGAAAAATACATGATGACCCCGATATCCTTGTCTACAAGGTCATTAAAAGCAAGAATTTCCTTTCCGTATCCCCAATTTGGAGTACCTGGGATAAATGTTGGGCGGAGGTGGGCCCCATGCGTGATTCCCAGGTCGCGGTAGCTCGCCGCTTCCGCCCCCTCCGCGGACTCGGGGTCGCCTTGCAACCCGAGTAAAAGTCCGATAAAAACCAGCACCAGTCCAAAGACACTACCGATTCTCCTTACCACGCTTAAGCCTCCGTTGCCGACCGAGATTCAGCCGCCATGCTTCTGGAAGGCGGTCAAGGTAAGCACCTGTCCAGCCACCAAGCACAGAAGCTGCATGCCAGAGGGGGCTCCGCAGTATCCACCTCACCCTTTGAAGCGCTCCAGCACTCTGGAAAAAGGGTGAGCTTCGCGTGAAACGCCAATCCGCAAGCACCTCCTTTGGCAGGCTGAAGAGCTGCTTGGGTAATCGGCTCAGCTGGTGATAATGCGGTGGATCAAAGAGCTCCACCATGGCTTCTGTATGATCCACGTTCTGCCTGAATTGTTCAATAATGCGATAGTCATGGGAATGGATGACTATTGAGGACGGCTCGAAAATGATTTTATACCCCGCTCTGATAACCCTGTCCGCCCAGTCCGCATCCTCGGCGAAATCCAACCTCCGGAGAGGGATTTGCTCCCAAACATCCCGTCTAATGGCCGAACTTGTGTTCGAAAAATAGATGTAGAAAAACTTATCCCGCTCGTAGATGTCAGGATCGTCGGGCATCGCTTTCACAAGCCGCTCGGTCCCACCTGTCTGCCACATCGTCGTTAGCTGCCTCACGAGCGATGGCGAAGCGCTTGGACGGGGGATATGCCGACTGAACGTCCCCGCTACGGCGGGGTCGTCCTCCATTGGTTGGATCAGGTTCCGCAGCCAGTTTTCGTCTGCCGGGAGGGCGTCTTGGGAGAGAAATGCAATGTACTTGGATTCGGGATTGGCTTCCTGTGCAGCCAGATTGCGGGTTTCACCATGATTGAATTGTGCAGGCGGGATCTCGATAACCCTTACGGATTCACGACGTAGGATCTCGAGTGAGTCATCAGTGGAACCCGAGTCTATCGCCAGGATGCATACAGTTGCCTCAGACTCCTGTCCTTTGAGGGATTCCAAAAGAGAAGATAGGTAATCCTCTCCATTCTTGATCAACAGCGCAATTGTCACAAACATGGAACGCAATACCCGATGAGGAAAAAATAAACTCGATTTACCAAGCCCTGTCGGTGGCTCCAACGCACCGGTGGTACCAACAAGAACATTATCCGAGTGAACATTAGACGCTCAGAATGCTGAACCGATACCCACAGAACAATCGTGTATGTCCCTTAATCAATCCACCCATATGCGATCGCTCCCATTGAAACAATCGAATGGGCACGTCAGTGCCCACTGAACTGATTCGCAATCGAGCCCCTTCTACTTCAGATTCACCAAGCGGTTTGAATTCGAAGGCTACCGGCAAATTAACATTTGTCGTTTTCATCTGTCTTTCACACTTTCGTATCATCTGGCCACCAGGTGTCAATATTTGAAGTTCAAGGTTCCCTTCGGCAGATGGAACATCCACGGAAATCCCAACCGCGATCTGGCTTAAACCCTCCCGGGTGGCATCGAGAGGATATTCGAGGTACGGCAGCAGATGAAGACTTCTGCTCAAATTCAGTTTATAGTGATTAAGCTTAGGAATAAAGATCGCGCTATCATCTAGAAAATGACTGAAAGGCAACGAGGTATCGTTTCTTAAATCCTTCGACCGAAACACTCTATCGATGAGTTCAATGGATCTCCGCCCTCGGAAAGCCTCCATGTCACGCGCCAATGCCTTACCACTTGTGATCCATGAAATTCGTTCCGACTCGGAAAGTTGAAAATCCCCATCAAGCTTGCGGATTTTGATTTCCTTCTCCACATTATTTTCTTTCAAGCGGATAATTTCCTTACGCGTAGAATCCAATACCGTTTCGAACTCCATCAGCTTTACATCCCGCTCGGCTATCTCTTCAGCCAATGTTGAGAGTTCAACTTCCAAAGACGCCATTGCCTCTAACTCAGCCTGGCTAGCCTGTATCTGCTCATGCAAGTCGGTCTTTGCTTCTTCCAGATCCGAGTTCAACAACTCCAGTTTCTCTCTTAATTTGCGGATAGTGACGCCTGGAGGTTCGAATTCCCCAATATTCTGAATCATCATTTCCATATCATCCTCACTCACTTCCTCCTTAATAACGATCAGGTAGTAAATGATCTGGTCACAAACATCAATATATTTTTTCCGAGCATCACGTTGAGCGTCCGGAGAGATCCATCTGTACTCCGGGAAGTAAAGAAACTCCATCCGCACGCACCGGAAATCAATTCCTTGATGGCTATAGTCGGAATAGCTTAATCCCCATGTATCGGCATGAGGGTGGTCGTACTCCTCCCGATCCAAATAAGCATCTGCACTTTGAGTCCAGAATCGAGGAGTATGTTCGTTAAAAGCATGTTTATGATATGGATTTGCGAAATTAATTCCTTGAGAAAAATAGGGGGCGACTATACAAACTTGAGCGCCATGCTTGCATACGCGAAAGATCTCCTTCATCGTCTTCATGAGATCTTCTGCATGCTCGAGTGAATGACTGGCCAGCAGCAAATCAACTGAATCCATTTTGAATGGTAAAGGATCATCCATACTTGCGACAACATCAACATTGGGTAATGGAAACCTGTCGATTCCCCAGAAACCTTCAGGGGTGCGAGGGCCACTTCCAAGATCGAGTCTAATCAAAGGTCACCACACTTACACGTTAGGCCATCATCGGAAAGAAGCCAATCATCCGAAATATCCGTAAAGCATGTCCCCGAATAAAATCCCCCCTTGATTTGAAATTCTTCTCGCAGCTCGGCCGAAGATGGATCTCATTCGGGGAAATTCATATATTGCCAGTTTCCCACTCGGAGTATCGATCGTCGAATCAAATCTAATCGTAAATAGAGCTCCCTTACTATTCTCGATAGTATCAAAGAATACCTCGTGGGGCATGCAATCCTTCACTCCTGATAAATCAATCCGAACTGTGCGAATCACCTGCGCGCTATTCCCTGAACACACTTTCATTATTAAAGATCCGGAGATCTTTTGCTTGTAAGTTGCCAACGCAATCCGGACTCCACTCCACGCATCCCAATTCGCCTGTACCGAGAATGTGATTCCCTGCTCAGTAAGTCTTCGTGGAATATGTGGGACCCTCATGTTTCTTGATGCTATGGGTTCTGAAAATTCCTCAACTTCAACCTGCTTTGCGACCTCAAAATCCCGATCAAGCTGGATGGTGCCTATTACCCCTAGCCCCATTCGGGCTCGGTTAATCGCATTCTGGTCGACTGCTTGATTGTAAATACGCAACAGCCTATTGGTGACGATCTCTTCCGTACAGACCATCCGGGCAGATTTATTCGCGTTCGATTGCATTTCTCGCCACTGAGATGCAGACATCCCAAGCGCACGTTCTATTCCCTCCACTAGATCTTCGACTTCCATCCCATCCGTCACCACACCCGAAAAACCATCCCTCACCAGTTCCCTGATCCCGCCAGCCGGTGTGGTGATGATCCTTATTCCGGAGGCCATGGCTTTTAGAATTGTTTGAGGGAACGATTCTCTGACGCTCGCACATAGGAGGAAGTCCGCCTCCTTATACACCTCATCCGGTGATGCATTGAATCCTTCAATCCTGACCAAATCATCTAATTGGTGTACGTTAATTTGATGATGGCACCGCGCGACATATTCAGGTCTTAAATTATCATAGCCAATAATAACCAGTTTTGCGTATATGCCCTTGTCTCTCAGTATTCTAATGGCTTGAATTGCTTTCAGCTGACCCTTTCGTTCCTGTAGCGTACCGGAGATCACAATCGTCGGTGATGCTGGAATTTTACGACCTAGATGATCCTGAAACCAATCGAAATATTCATCACCAATGGGGGCTCTATTGCAGAAAGCCGGTGTATGTAATACCTCCTTCCATTTCCTGGCCCACTTATGTGACGAGGAATGAATCACCGATATCATTGCGGTTTGAGAAGGATGGGGCTTAATATCCGGAGAGTCTTTTGGAGGAGAGGCGTAAGCATGGTTCGTGACAACCAGCGGTGAACCACGAAGCCACGCAGCAATGGCAACGTCAAGCATATGGATGATCATATGCACAAGGCGGATATCATTGTCTTCCAGCCATTTAGCGATGACTTTGGCCCGAACATGGTCCTCCTGCGTAGGTGAACGCCAGTACTCTGTCGCGAAGAAATCAAGTTGTGCGATATCGAGATCGTGTTCATCAGCAAAAGCTTTTGCGGGAGCTTCAAGTGCTTGGCTTTCTCTAAAACATAATATTGGTTGGAAGCCACACTTTTTAGCCATTGAGGCATGGCGCATAAGATGTAAAGTAGCGCCTCCTGCAATTGATTCATGAAAGAAATATGCTATTCGGGCGCGTCCCATCGGGGAGGTATGAGATCCTAACTTCTTATGCAGGTCCGCAGCTTCAAAGAGGGATAAATACGGCAAGAGGTTTCCCCCGGTCGTGTACTCCCCTAGAATTTGCTGCTTCGCACGAGCATGGATTTCTCGCCGCTGCACATCAGTCAAGATAAGGGATCGTTCCAAACATGCCATCCATGCATCTGGATGATCAGTTGTTTTTAAGCCTGTAACGCCATTCTCAACCACTGAATATGCGGCGGAATCCGAGAATATTCCCACAGCCCCCGCAGAAGTGATTTCGAGATACTTGATGGAGTTCTTGCTCTTTTTTGTATCATGATCATCGAAGAGCGGCATGATGACGTAATCAAACTTCTCTTCTCGCAACGCGTACAGGTAGCTATCATAAGAATGATCAAAGGGCCGATGAAAAAAGCGACAGTGAAGTTCCCCATAATCCTCGGGAGAAATCCCCCACACATGAAATTCGATTTCATTCGAATGACGTTTAGTAAACTCTTTTATCGTTGGCCACAAGACACGCATTTCTTTATCCCGTGCGCTCCCGGTAATAATGGCATATTTTATCCGACGATCTGATGACTTTCCTCCTTCAAGGGGTTCTGCTCCTTGAATGTATTCATGTTGGATCGTCGTGCGAAATTCGAGAACCCTAGGATTGTATTCGAGGCAATCATTAGTGATCTGAGGAGAGAAGCTGACGATCGTATCCGCCAAGGATAATTCTCTCTCAAGCCGCTTGAATCCTGGGGCATCGGGTTTCAAGTAAAAGAATTCTTCTGCCAAATAATCAGTGCCAAACTTGAGCATATTGTCGTCAAGCATGTATATGACCGTCTTCCCAGCTTCTTTCACCCGTTTTGCGGTCGATAAAGATGGCTGAGCGATTGTGCGGTAAAGAATCAGTGAATCTAATTGTTCGGTATCGATAGCACCCAGATTTCTCTCTTCGACATAGACCAGTGTCTGGATTTCGGAGGGCAGAACCTTATGAAAATTGCCCATGGTCACATCAATGGATGTGGAATAATCAGCTTTCGTCAACAATAAACGGTTCGGTTTTGATCGATTCAACCGCACTTCGTTCCGTTCTTCCTCCGTCAGGCATGCTGGATATTTCTCCCAGAATGGGATAATGTGATCCTCCTTAATACTATATCGCTCATCTGAATCAGCTACCCAAGGGATGGTATCCACCTCGTAATCGTAGATGTTTTCGGGCTTCAACCGGTCATTTCGATCAACGGAAAAATGGCGCATGGTAATAACGAGATCATGCGGGGCAATAGAAGTTAGAGAGTGCTTGGTACCAGAATAAACGCGGCCGATAATGCGGTCACATCGGTAGAACGGTATTTTTTGACCCATACGCAACCAGAGATCATAATCGCATAAACGTCTTGCCAAAATGTGCGGATCATATAATCCAAACTCCGAGAGAAGAGATCTGGGATGGAGAACACCGCAGTTCGGAATTTGGTTGCTGTTCTTAAGAATAGAGTAGTTATAATCCCAGGCACCCAGCGTCTTTTCCTCGCGGGTTCCATCTGGTCGATCGATGATCCAATCCACAGCCCCATAAACAAGGCACGGTTCTTGGCTTTCGTTCATCGTAGCCAGAAGGTTCTCTAGGGCATCATTTTCCCATTCATCATCTTCAAACATATATGCAATGTATTTGCCTTTCGCCAGGAGCAAACCCTCATTGATCCTCACTGCATGTAAACCACAGTTAATCTCATGGCGAATAATCGTGATACGTGGATCAGCTGCCTGTATTTCGAGCAATAGCTCGTGTAGCCCATCGATCGAACCATCATCCACAATAATAAACTCGAGGTCAATCATCGATTGGGATAGAACGCTGCTTATCGCTCTCTGGTTTAAACCTCCTGGTCTTAACATATAAGTCGGCAAAATAACGGAAACCAGTGGATCCTCGGGTGAATCTGGTCTTCGAATTATTCGCTGATCTTCAAGGAATCTATTGAAGCGAATCGCCATGCCTTGTCATCCTCTCGGCTTCTTCAAAGGTATTTGACCAGTGACCCATCTCCCTATGGGAGTAAAACACTTGACTTTGAACCGGGACAATCCATCCACGCAAGAAAGTGCAACCCGATGTCGTCAAGACTTCTATGTGATCTCTCTTCAAAGCCATATACAAATCCTATGAATTGATGGCACTCCCCAGAATATTTCGATTTGATGGCCGACCCGAAAATCGATTCCGCGTCTATTTTGAACAGGTCGAGATTATTGATCAATACGGAGCTAACTCGCCGGGATTACGTGCATGCCAGTAAAATAATTCTCGATTTCTCACTTAAAACGTTCAACGTGAATTACTGCGAAACCATGGAACATGAAGACAAGATAGTGGAATAATTGGCGCGCCAATATCCGATAATTCTTAGTAAAAATATTTAAACAAATGATCTCATCCACCGAGAAGAGATCTTAATACACAGGTTATTGGTCAAATTTGAAACTCTTGTATGCGTTGACTACATCAACCGCCCGCCCCACTTTTTTCACAACTCCCTCGTGCAACCACATTGCCCGCTGACACAATTTCTCAATTTCTCCTAGACTGTGAGAAACGATAATAAGCGTTGTCCCAGCATTGTGGAACTCACTGAAGCGAAGCCGACATTTCTCCCGAAAGAATTCGTCTCCAACTCCCAAGACTTCATCCACGAGCAATAAATCCGGTCTGTCAACCATCGCTACAGCAAATCCCAAGCGGGCGATCATCCCGGAGGAATATGTACGGATTGGAGCATCGATGAAATCGTCTAACTCTGAGAATTCGACAATTTCTCCATAATGATCCGCTGTGAAACTTTGGGAGCGACCGAGAAGAGCAGAATAAAGGAAGATGTTTTCTTTACCGGATAACTCCGGATGGAATCCAGCACCAACTCCAAGCAAAGAAACTACCTTACCCCAGACCTGCATCCGCCCTGAAGTAGGTTGAATAATGCGCGCGATCACTTTGAGGAAGGTGGATTTTCCTGCACCATTTCTCCCGATGACCCCAAAGGTTTCTCGCATAGGGATCTCTGTAGATATTTCTTTGAGCGCGGTCAAATATTGGCGGTGAATATCTCGCTTCATCTGGCGAATAACGTACTCTTTAAGGGAAGTCGGCCGGTTCAACTCCAACGGATAGCGGACGACCACCTTATCCAGACACACTGCCAATCCAACAGGTGCTTTCGACGTTTCACTCAACATTCTTGACCATCACACCCTATATGCGTACTCATCTGAGAGCCGGGTGAATACAAGCAAACCAGCGCCGAGCATTATAATCGTCCATCCCGAAAAATAGAGCACCGAAGTCGCAGGCGGAAGTTCCCCAAAGTAAACCGGATAGCGGAACATCTCCACCATCTGGTACGTCGGAATGAGCGCAATTATATGCCGCAACCCATCGGGTAACGCCTCGACGCTAAAAAAGATTCCGGAAAGATACATCCCTAATCGTAGCACGAGGGAGTATATATTGATCATGTCTGCAAAAAACACCGCGAGCGCGGCAACCAATAAACCCACTCCCAATGTGAACATCGAAGCCAGAAAAACAGCGATGGGCAGGAACATCAGTGCTGTCGTGAAGGGTCGATGGAGGAAGATCATGATTGCTAATAATGGTATGCACGCCAATCCAAGATTGACCAACCCTGTTCCAATGGCTGAGAACGCAAAGACGGTCTTGGGTATATACACTTTGACAATCAGCGAGCCACTGTAGACAAAGTCGACCATAGCCTGCGTACTTGATTGAGCAAAAAAGTTCCAGATTACCACGCCCGCAAATATAAATACCGGATAACCGGGCACCGTCTCAGCGAATAAAGCGCTGAATACTACCGCCATTATGAGCATCGTGAAAAACGGGTCCAGAAGAGTCCAGAGCACGCCCAGCACGGAGCGCTTATAGCGCGCGGTCACGTTCCGCCGCACAAGATTCTTCACCAGATCCCGATAACGGACGAGTTCGCCCAGTTCATCGACGATCCGGTTCCGGGGCGCTGCCGAGTCATAATATTGCTCGGAGACTGCCTGGGGATTCTTGGCTCTATGATCAGTTTGACTTCCCATTCTAGATCCATATCATGATGAAATAACCGACCCTTACCTACGCTTTATACGAAACCCAGCAGTCCTGGAGTTGTTCCCGCCATCCTTCCGCTGGGATCCTGAATACAGTCTGCAGCTTCTTCTTAGATAGTTCTGAGTACGACGGGCGAGCCGCTGCGGCACCAAACGCCTCCGTGCTGATCGGCACCAGCCGCTGGACGACATGCTTGTCCGGATTCGGATCTCCCTCGATAATCTCAGATGCAAATTCGTACCAGCTGGTCGAACCACTTGAGCTGTAATTATAAAGGCCGGAGGAAATTTCTTCACCCCAACCAAACCGATCCTGCTCCGCGTGGAAACCTTGCTTGAGGATTGCACCTGTCACTTGTGCAATCGATCGGCTCCAGGTCGGGCACCCAATCTGATCGTCCACGACGCTAATTTCCTCCCGCTCCCTGGCCAGGCGGAGCATGGTCAGATAGAAATTGCTTCCACGGGTCCCGTACACCCAGCTCGTGCGAAGGATCAGATACGCACACCCGGACTCCTGTATTGCGAGATCCCCCGCCAGCTTGGACACGCCGTACACGCTTAAGGGGCTCGGGGTATCTTCCTCTTTATACGGCTCACCCTTCGTGCCATCAAACACGTAGTCTGTGGAGAAATGGACCAACCCAATTCCGCGTTCTCGTGCGATCTCCGCCAGAACCCCGGGCGCCTCGCCGTTTACTCGCATCGCGATATCAGGTTCAGACTCGGCTTTGTCAACTGCGGTATAGGCCGCGGCATTGACGATGATATCGGGCTTCACCTCTCTGGTGAAAGTCTCTAATGCCTCAAGCTGGGTAAAGTCAACATCCGGCAGGTCGACTGCCATTAATTCACCCAATGGCGCTAGCGTACTTTGCAGCTCAAAACCTACTTGTCCATTTTTCCCGAGAAGCAGTATACGCATCGTCCGCTTACTTCAACTTCTGCTCTGCCAGCCGCAGCAGATACTCTCCATAGCTGTTTCCCGCCATTGCTTCTGCCAGTTTCCGAAGATCGTCCAAGGTGATAAAACCCATGCGGTAGGCGATTTCCTCTGGGCATGAAATCATCATACCTTGCCGCTCCTCCAACGTCTGTACGAATGTCGCCGCTCGCAGAAGCGAAGCATGTGTCCCTGCATCTAGCCAGGCGACACCACGCCCTATCTCGGTGACGCGAAGCTGTCCACGCTCCAGGTAAACATGGTTGAGATCCGTGATCTCCAATTCACCTCGAGATGAAGGCGATAGACTCTTCGCAATCTCAACCACCTGATCGTCGTAAAAATAGATCCCGGGTACTGCATACGCTGACCGCGGATTCTCCGGTTTTTCCTCAAGACTCAACACCTTGCCTTTTTCGTCAAATTCGATGATCCCATAGCGCTCAGGATCGCGGACGGTATAAGCGAACACCATGGCTCCACGATCCAGGGTTGCCGCCTTGCGTAACTGCTCAGGTAATCCGTGCCCGTAAAATAGGTTGTCACCTAGAATTAAACAAACTTGGTCTTCTCCAATAAACTCCTCACCAATCAAAAAGGCTTCGGCAAGCCCTCTGGGCTCTGGCTGCACAGCATACTCAAATCGCAGACCCCATTGCGATCCGTCGTTCAATAAACCTCTGAATGCTGGCAGTTGATCTGGCATCGTGATTACCAGAATCTCACGAATACCGGCGAGCATTAGCATCGAGAGGGGATAATAGATCATCGGTTTATCGTAGACAGGGAGGAGCTGCTTGCTTATGGTATGTGTAAGAGGATGGAGGCGGGTTCCCTTGCCTCCAGCGAGTATGATGCCTTTCACGCGGTATCACCCCGATTCATGTAATTGACATCCATCCACATATTAAAGCCTTTCTCATCCACAATTGATTTGACCCAGCGTTCATTCTCAAGATACCAGGCTACAGTCTTTCGCAAACCTGAACTAAGTTCTTC
>JBARSI010000158.1:0-23217 GCA_049644665.1 Anaerolineales bacterium | reverse complement strand
AGCTGGATGAGAATTACGACCGCTCATGGTAATCCGACCTGGAACCATTGAGGCAGAGACATTCAGTAAACGCCGGAGATGATCCTTTTTGCGGATATTATAGGATGATGCTCTCCAACCAGACAATCTCACCAGATAAGCAGGACTGGCGTTGGCCTTTCAGCCTGGCCAACCTCACCGCAGGTTGCCGCCGTCATTTCAAGGACACTTCAATCCATGTAGAACAAATTGAAAATTATTTTCTCCAGGACCGCCGTCCGTCCATCGGCCGCATCCGAGGGATCAAAGTCCATTATCGTTCGGCTAAAGGACCCGGGGAATACATTTTTGTCGTGAAAGAGCCCCATGGGACGACGCGCGCCGGCCTTGCGGGTGTCGGCCGGCGAGAGGTGGGCGTTTACAAATCACTGTCCGATCATCTGCCATTATCAACGCCCTCGATGATCACAGGTTCCCCCAGCGGGGATTGGCTCATCCTGGAGATTCTCCCCCCGGCTTCCGCTCCAGAGCATTGGAGTAAGGAGAATTATCTTCAAGCGATCGATGAGATGGCTGTGCTTCACGACCGGTTTTGGGGACTTGGGGAGGATTTATATGCCTTCCCGTGGTTGAGCAGGGCCCTGGAAGGTGACTTCGAGGTCCACATTGCTGCCGCGGCTCAAGCACTCGAGCGGATCATGGAAATCAAGCGCCCGATTTTGATTGCCGATAAACCCCGCCGAATTGAGTTGTTCATGCAGCTCATTGAGAAAGCGGATCGAGTGATTGCGCCGTTGACAAGCCAGCCAAGTACCTTGCTGCATGGAGATTACTGGCCGGGTAACATCGCTGCTGCAAGAGATCGTAAACAGATTGTCTATGATTGGCAGTTGGCTGGCGTGGGACCGGGAGTGCTGGATTTGATCGGGTTTATCAATAAAAGCGCCTGGTGGTTTGATCATCTGCCCCTGAGCCAGGTTGAGATGGTTGATCGTTATCGAGACAACATTCTGAGTCGAGCGGGAATTCAATGGGAGAAGGAGACTTGGTCCGAACTCTGGGATCATGCTCTGATGTGGCGATTTCTCCAGGATTGGGTCGACTTACTGGCGGTAACGCCGGAACCACTCCTGCAAACGAGAGCAAAGCAGCTTGAATCCGTATGGCTTGTGCCTGTTGAACGTGCGATTGAGAAGCGTCTTAACTGAGAGGGTGGAATACGCCAGATGGTCTTCCATTCAGCGTTCCCACACCAATTATAATGCCTGAAGATCAGGGTCATCATCCCAAGAAAGGATCTGGTTTCCAAAACTTGAAATGCCTGCAGTAAACCCCGAGAACCTGAGTCGACGAATAGAAAGCGTCCTTTTGCTCCTGGGAGAGCCAAGGCGATTCGCGCGCGCCTGCAACGAGCTGCTTGAATTCTACGCCGATCGCACAAAACGCAGAAAAGCCACATTGGGACAGGTAGCGACAGCGCGTGTCCTCCGGGTCTCTCGACCGGTATTAAGGACCCTCTGCAATGAAATTCAACATTTCAAGCATGAGGAGAAAACGGACTGGCTGGAGGCAGCTGAACTCATGTGGAACACAGGTGTACGCGAAGGGCGCTTTGTGGCTGCATGTTTGTTGAACAGGGCCGCGCAAGAGAATGCGCCCATCTATGCTGAAGCGTGGGCGGAAGCCTGCGAGGATGTCGTCGCCCTGGAACGACTTGCTTCGAATGGCTTATCCGTGTGGCGCGAACAGGAGCCCGATGTTTTTATTCAAGTACTCAAGAGATGGATTGATGACCATCGACTGCAAGTGCGCCATCTCGCGCTTCTTTCGATCACCAGTGTGTCGCGGGACTCCACGTTTGATAAATATCTCCCGGATGCCTTCCGAATGCTTCACGGAATAACGGCGAAGGTTCGAGGGGAGAGCATCCAATCCCTCTATAAGCTAATGCGCCAGTTGGCAAAACGGTCCTCCGCCGAGACAGCGAAATTCCTCTTGGACGAAAGTAAGGCAGGGCATCCCGGCGCTAAACGCCTTATCCGTAACACGATTGAATCCCTGCCAGGTAACTATCATGAGGCAATCAACCGTGCGCTTTGAACCGACAGTGGAGCGATTCTGGTATAATTTGCCCATCGTATGACTAGACTGGCTTGAGGTCTCGAAAGGTAAACCGTAGAACTTCGGGCCGAGTGACCTGCGGAGGAGCAGATGTCATGGCATTAACAAAAGAAGACAAAAACCAGCTTATCGGCGAGTACCACCGTCATGAAAATGATACGGGCTCACCGGAAGTCCAAATCGCGATCTTGTCTCGCCGAATTGGACAACTCACGGATCATCTACGCCTTCATAAGCATGATGAATCATCACGGCGAGGTCTATTGAAACTCGTTGGAAGGCGAAGGAAACTGCTAAATTATTTAAAACGAAAAGATGCAGCTTCCTACCTGGCGATTACAGATAGCTTAAGTATTCGCCGGAAATAATGTTGAGAAAAGACGAGCAGGTGAGTTAGTGGCTTGCTCGTCAATTTTCTATATAGAGATCTTCGATCAGAAACTGTGATCTTAGAAAAACAACTCAGGAAAGCGCACCTGGCTATTGCCGTGAGTTGGGAATTGGAGAACGCCCATCAGTGAAGATATCTACGAATTGATGGTCATTCGCCAGTCCCTGACTCGCATAAGTTGAAGGTGCGGAAGGGAAATTAATATGTATGAAGAAAAATCATTTGAGGTAACCATCGGCGGCAAGAGCATCACGCTCTCGACGGGCAAACTCGCCGGTCAGGCGGGCGGTGCCGTAACGGTGCGACAAGGGGACAGTGTCCTCCTCGCTACTGCGACGATGAGTAGTAACCCCCGCGAAGGACTCGGGTTCTTCCCGCTCACTGTTGATTATGAAGAGCGGCTTTACGCCGGAGGGCGCATTCCCGGTTCCTTTTTCCGCCGGGAGGGTCGACCGACCGAGGGTGCAATACTCACGGCGAGAATGACGGATCGAACGATCCGCCCGCTATTCCCAACTGATATGCGCAACGAGGTCCAGGTGATCCTATACGCGCTGTCGTCTGATGGGGAGACGCCGCTGGATGTTCTCGGCATCCTGGGGGCGTCAGCCGCCCTCACGATTGCGGATGTCCCCTTTGCCGGACCAGTAGGCACCGTCCGTGTAGCAAAACAGGATGGAAGCTTTGTTGTCAACCCTTCCTATGCAGTCATGGATGAGTCCGACTTAGATTTGGTAGTCGCCGGCACAAGCGAGACGATCATGATGGTGGAGTGCGGGGCAAAAGAAATTGACGAGGCGGAAATCGTTAAGGCATTTGAAACTGGACAAGAGGTGATTAAGTTACTCATCGATCTGCAAGTTCAAATGCAGTCTGAAGTCGGTAAAGCGAAACGCTCCTATCCATCCTTCAAACTCAGCGAGGAAGTCCAAACGAAAGTTTCTGAATGGCTCGAAGGGCGCGTTCAGGAACTCGTAGGTACTCCCAGGAAGAAAGCGGAGCAAACCGAGGCCTTGAACGCATTGCGGGACGAAACTATGGATGCGTTCGCGGATGAAGAAGAATGGGATGTCGCTGACGTCCGTGAAGCTTTTGGAAATGTACACAAAGCTGCCGTGCGATCACTCATTCTCGAAACCAAGGCTCGAACTGATGGCCGTGGTCCTAATGATATTCGCGAGATTCATGCTGAGATAGATTTCAGCCCGCGAGCTCATGGCTCTGGATTATTCACTCGGGGGGAAACACAGGTGTTGACATTGGCTACGGTCGGCACTCCGCGCGAGCGGCAAGAGCTTGATGGTCTATCCCCGAGGAACGAGAAGCGGTATATGCACCATTACAATTTTCCACCCTTCTCAGTTGGGGAAACCAAGTTTTTACGCGGCGCTTCCCGGCGGGAGATCGGCCATGGCGCATTAGCTGAGCGCGCTCTGCTGCCCGTAATTCCTTCACAGGAAGACTTCCCTTATACGATGCGCCTTGTCTCTGAAGTTCTCTCATCGAACGGTTCCAGCTCGATGGCATCCGTCTGCGGTTCAACACTCGCCTTGATGGATACGGGCGTTCCGATCCGCGAACCAGTGGCAGGTGTTGCAATGGGGCTGATCAAAGAAGGCGATCAGGCGGTGATCCTCACCGATATCCTGGGGATGGAAGATCATCTCGGCGATATGGACTTCAAAGTCGCCGGAACGCAAAAAGGCATCACCGCACTTCAGATGGACATCAAGATAGCAGGCATTACCTCCGAGTTAATGTCTGAAGCACTGGCACAAGCGCGCGAGGCGAGACTCTTTATACTCGAGAAGATCAAAGCCGCCATCGCGGCGCCGCGCGAAGAACTAAAGGCGCATGTCCCGCGGATGACCATCGTCAAAGTCGATCCTGAAAAGATCGGCGCGATTATCGGTCCAGGCGGAAAAATGATCCGCAACATTCAAGAGACGACTGGTACCCGCATCGACATAGAAGATGATGGGACGGTATTCATCTCGGCAGCCGACGGGGATAGCGCAAAAGCTGCAAAAGCAATGGTCGAAAGCTTGATTGAAGAAGCAGTTCTGGGTCGGATTTATACCGGCAAGGTTGTTCGAACAACGGATTTCGGCGCATTTGTCGAGATCTTACCGGGAACGGATGGACTGGTCCACATCTCACAACTGGACAGTGAACACACAGAGAGCGTGGAGGACGTCGCCCGGGTTGGTGAGGAGATCACCGTTATGGTGACGAATGTCGGTCCGGATGGAAAAATCCGTCTCTCCCGCAAGGCTGTCCTGGAAGGGTGGACGCTTGAGGAAGCAATGGAGAACGATCGCCGCCCGAGCGGCCGGCGACCAAATAGGAGTGGAGATCGCAGAAAGAGCGGGGGGAGTTCAAAGTATCGAGGCAACAAAAATTGATGGTCGGACTCCTTTTAAGGGAAAACCAATCCTAGATTAATGCAAACACACCCTCCCAGCCGGGGGGTGTGTTTTGTTTTGGTAAATCATCCTAATGCTATTTGTAATCTGTCGCTGCTTTGAATAAAATCGTTTTCGAGGGGTTGATCGCAGACCGAGATCCTTTCAGGTTCGGGCGAAGGTCAGCCTGCATATCCAGATTGGAGACGTCGTAGATGACGGATCAGGACCATCAAGGACATCTAATATCTCCGCCCTGGCAGCCAGCTACCAGACTGGCTGTGGCGATTTTTGGGGCACTATTCGGCACCCTGCTCCTCTATCTTCTAAGGAGCCTGGTAATCCCCGTAATCCTGGCCTTTCTGTTTGCCTACATACTTCACCCCCTAACGCGTTGGGTGACGGAGAAAACGCGTATACCAAAGGGGGTGGTAGCGCTCCTGGCGCTGCTGTTATCCGCGGTGCTTATTCTCGGTGTGACGACTGGTTTGGGGGTGGCGTTTTCGCAGCGAGTTGTAAACCTCGCTTCATATCTGTCATCCATAATCGAGCAGCTTCCCGCCACGATCGAAACCCTGGCAGATCAAACTTTTAAAATATGGCGCTATGAGTTTGATCTGCGGGAGATGAATATTTCACCTATCCTCACAAACCTGGCCTCATCCTTGAGCCCTCTGCTCACCAGAGCAGGTTCATTAATCGGGTCGTTTGCCGTCGCGGCTATCTCTGGCGCCACTACTTTTCTTTTGATGATTGTGATGAGTTTTTACTTCCTTGTGGATTTTGAAAAACTCAGACCCGCCATGCATAATTTTATTCCCGCTTCCTATCGGCAGGATTTCGATCACCTTCTTACCCAGACAGACCGGATATGGCGGGCATTTCTAAGGGGGCAAGTACTCCTGGGCGTGATTGTGGGTGTCATCACCTCGGGTTTGATGACGATCGTTGGTTTAGACTTCCCCATCGCAATTGGAGTCATCGCCGGCTTCATGGAGTTGATTCCCATGTTTGGCCCCGTCATCACCGGGGTGTTCGCCGCCCTTATCGCGCTCTTCCAGCTCGTGAATCCCTGGGGCTTGTCGCCTTTTGGATATACAGTTTTGATTCTTGGGATATTCTTCTTAATTCAACAAGTGGAGAATCTCATTCTTGTCCCTCGCATCATGGGTGAGAGCCTGGATATTCATCCATTGGTGGTTTTTATTGCGGTATTAGCCGGTGGCATTCTTGCTGGGTTCATTGGAATTCTGCTGGCTTCACCTGTCGTGGCAACATTACGGCTCGGCGCCGTGTATTTGTATAGCAAAGTCATTGAAGTTGCACCTCCGCGGACAGAGGCTGTAAAACTCAGCACACCCGGAGATCGTTTTGAGTCTTTGAGCGACTGGATCAAGCGTCTGCGAAACCGTTTTCAAGCCGCGGAGGAAGAAGTAGAAAATGAGGGTGATGAATGATTGAGAGGCAGGAAGAATCTCCGAAATGGAGTGTAGCGACCAAGGCGCTCGTTGCCCTGGCAGTGATGATGATCGTGGCCGGGATGCTGGTCCGATTCCAACATGTGATTCCAATGCTCGTCCTGGCTCCGATCCTGGTCATCATCATTGTCCCTGTTGTGCAGTTCATGTGCGTAAGGCTGAAGATGCCCTGGGGCCTGGCGGCGACAATCGCGATGCTGCTTTTCATCCTGCTCCTGATCGGAGCATCGACGGTAATGGGTTTAGCGATCGTACAGCAGCTTCAAGCGTTGTTCCTGATCGTTCAGCGATTCCTGCTCGACTTGCCTGCACAACTAGCGCTCCTGAGTCAAAATACCTACCACTTCGGACCCTGGGTGATGGAGTTCTCTCAGTTTGATCTTGCTGCGGTCGGAGAGCAAGTAATCGCCGCCATTCAGCCGCTGCTTCGTGAAGCCAGCTCACTGATCACGTTCCTCGCCACGGGTGTTATTGAATCATTAACTCGAATCATCCTTGTCCTTGCGATCGCTTACTTCTTGATTTTCGATTATCGCCGCATCCGCGCTGTCCTGAAAAATATTTCAATCCCTGGCTATAAGCAGGATATCCAACGGCTTCAGCGAGAGCTCCTCAGGATCTGGCAGGCTTTCATGCGTGGACAGCTCCTTATCGTAACGATTACGGCATTTCTCACGTATCTGCTTATGCAGGCCCTGGGTCTTCGCTTCCCGATCGGTTTGGGGGTTCTGGGTGGAGTTGCAAAGTTTATCCCCATCGTGGGTCCAGTAACGGCAGGGTTTATCGCTGCGCTTGTCGGGCTATTCCAGCCCTCGAACTGGTTTGGGTTAGTGCCTTTAGCTTATGCCGCAGTCATTGTGATTAGTGTTGTTATTCTGGATCAATCCATCGATATATTTATAGTCCCCCGGATTATGGGCACAACGTTGAATCTGCATCCTGCCTTGATCCTGGTAGGGTTGGTCATAGGTGCTAGCCTGGCGGGGGTAATTGGATTGCTGCTCTCCGCTCCGACAATCGCCTCCTTCTTTCTTTTGGGGCGTTATGTTTACCGGAAGATGTCCGATCTCTCCCCCTGGGATCCACCCATTGATGTCTTGGCGGAGCGCACCCCAAAAGAAACAATCTTCCCGAGAATCTGGCGATCCTTGAAGGCAAGATGGAATCAAAGCAAGAACTCGCAGGATTGAGTAATTCGGTCGCATTTCCCCATGCTTTCCCCGGTGATAAGCCGCATACTCACGATTTCTTAAAATACCTTCGGGAAAATCGTGATTACATTCCGCTTGTAGGGGCGATTGGTCTGATGAGCCCAGGAGTCTGCTCGCGGGCGTGGAATTCCATGCACAATGAGTTGGATTTGGCAGGCTGGTCCAGCTGAGTAAAAAGGAAGGGCGGTTGGAGGGGTTCGCGTTGATCCTGCGTACCAAAATCTCAGAATTAGCGCACAAGTACACGCCAACCTTTTGGAGCAATGGTCGGCAGCAAGCGGGTGCATCGTCCGCAGGCGCACAGCAGAATAGAACAGTTGGAGTATGATGTTAATCGAGAAGCATAAAAGTGGTGGATCTGGTCTCGCCTTTTTCAACAGCGGCTCGTATACTGAGGGGACCTAATCGCGAATATTGAAAATATCGAGATTTTCGATAGGCGACAATCAATGGAGGTAAGCAACGATGACAGAATCTGAAGATATCTCAACGAAAATCTTGACCGAGACAACTAATTTCATCGTCTGGATGGCAGAAGAGCCAGACGGTGAATCTACATATCATGTCGAACTCGGAACCGTGACGCTGCATTTTTTTCGTGAGGAATGGGAGGAATTTCTAGAGGCGGTTAAGACTTTATAGCAACTGACAAGAGATTTGCCAGCTCAGCCCCAATAATTAGCATGGCTGATCGAGGCAGTTCTCCATAGAATCAAAATAGATTACACCACGCTGAAGCTAGCTGCATTTGTCAATGAAATTCGCTGATGCTATCATCCGCTTCCGCGTTGTCCTTGGTGAATTGGAATGCCACAACGAACAGAATTAATCACCTGGGAAGAGGTTGAAAAGCTGGTCGACCATCTCGTCCCACAATTTCAGATGGGTTTCGATGCAATGGTGATCATCACTCGTGGCGGGATCGTCCCGGGCGGGTTGTTATGCGAGGCGCTCAATATTGAAAGCGTTCTCACCGCCGCAGTGGATTTTCCTTTCGCTTCCAAGATTGATACTGCGAAGCTGCTGGCATGGCCACAGTTCATTCAATTTCCAGATGATGATCAATTAGCAGACCGCAAACTACTCGTTGTCGATGATGTTTGGGGCTCGGGGCGAACGATTACGGCAGTTCGCAGCCGGATCGTTGCCGTAGAGGGGGTGCCCCTCACCTGTGTCTTTCATTACAACCCTTATCGAAATCTTTTCGGACAGCTGCGCCCTGATTATTTCGCGGCAAGCACAGATGCCCATATTGTCTACCCCTGGGAAGTGGATCAGGGACCGGACCGGGTGCTTCTCGACGAACCGGAATAAACCCGGGTTGTTTGTTTTTCCTGTGAGCGAAGCGATTTATGTAAAGGAGAAATCCGCCCCAATGGCAGCCTCTGGCAAATGAGTGAAGTATGCCTATTTATATCTTCATAGCCTTGTTTACTATGTGAAAACAGCGCTTGAAAACAGCGCCTGATTGACAATGCCCAGGTGGCTGAGTATAATGACACTGCGTTCGCAGACCCGAATGGAATTTGGTTTTTGCGAGATAATCAAAGGAGTGCGCCAGAGCGAGTATCCGATTAACATAAATCGTCGGATTAACATGTAAGCCTGGTCAGTCTGGGAATGCGCTGACCAGGTGATTTCATTTAACCGGAGAAAGTAAGGAATGACCGACGCGGGGGATGATCTAAAGGCACTGCTCGCGAGTGATGACCGCTTTGCATCCCCTGAGCGAGGGGATTTGCTGCAGGGTACGGTTATCGCTCAAGATTCCCATGGGTTGATCGTCGATTTGGGACAGAAGCGCGATGGTGTCGTTCCGCAATCGGACCTTGACAAAATACCTAAGGAAGACGGCCAATTCCCGACCGGTGCCCTGATCTCTGTGATGGTCATTGACCCGGTTGATTCCGATGGCAATTTGTTGGTCTCAATTTCGCAAGCACGGGAAAGTGGAGATTGGCTTGAGGCTCGTCGGGTGATGGAAAATGACGAGCTTTTCAATGCCGAGGCAACCAGCTTCAATAAGGGTGGTCTCCTCGTACCATTTGGAAACATTACCGGCTTTATCCCCTCATCTCACCTGAGCGGATTGCCGCGCGGGCTGGATGAAGGTGAGCGCCTGAACTTTTTTAAAAATATGATCGGTAAGCAGATACCGCTCAAGATTATTGAGGTGGATCCTCAACGGAGGCGCCTCGTATTGTCAGAGCGGAAAGCGATCCGTCAATGGCGGCAAGATCAGAAAGCGGATGTAATCAAAGCCCTCAAAGAAGGTGAGCATCGAAAAGGGATTGTTACAAGCCTGAGGGAATTCGGCGCATTTGTAGATATCGGTGGCGCGGATGGATTGATCCATATCTCTGAGCTTTCGTGGACGCGCATCGAAGACCCTTCGGCGGTCCTAGAAATCGGGCAGGAAGTGGAGGCGCTGATTATTCGCCTCGATACCGCCAATAACCGCATTGGCCTAAGCCTTAAGCGGCTTGAGCAGAACCCCTGGGAATTGGCTGAGGATCACATTGAAGCGGGGCAGGAATTGGAAGGCGAAGTTACCGTACTCAGTGCTCCCGGTGCTTTCGTGCTTGTAGGAGAAAATCTCGAAGGATTACTAAAGACGCCAAATGGTCCCGGAGATCTTACCCCGGGTATGAAGGTGAAGGTTCGTGTCGTTGAGCTCAATCCAGAAAGAGAACGGCTCGACCTCGAATTAGTAAATCAAACGAGCTGAAACATAGAGCTCGCGCGGGAGGAGGTGATATAAAGTGCCGACAGTTGTTATTCGGCCCAACGAATCACAGGAGCAGTTGCTAAAACGCTTTCGTAAGAAGGTTGCGAAAAGCGGGGTATTGAGCGCGGTGCGGAGAAAGCGCTGGTTCATATCCAAGAGCGAACTCCGCAGGATTCAACGCAAGAAAGCCATCCGGCGCTTGAAGCGCCGCCAGAGAAAGGTGACGTCAAAAAGCCGCTAGGCGGTGTTGTGAGAGCGGACAATCAATATGAACAGGTCTTCTCTCTGGAGGTGTGCATGGCAAAGAAAGAAGAAAAAATCGTCATGGAAGGTACGGTCATAGAGGCGTTGCCCGCAACACAATTCCGTGTTGAGTTAGAAAACGGGCATGAAGTTCTCGCATATCTTTCAGGCAAAATGCGTCGATATTACATCCGAATTCTGCTGGGGGATCGCGTGCGAGTGGAATTATCTCCTTACGATCTGTCTAGAGGGCGGATCACATATCGCTTCAGGAAACAAGGACCGGCCAAGGCCAGTTAATCGCCTCAAGCGCCTCCAATTTACCTTTTCGTTTCGATCTGCCCCGATGATATGCGGGGCAGAGTTCGTTTAAAGATAAGCGCCCGCCAGTCCGTTTCGCTGCGGACTTCGATTAACTCCAGGTCCGTATCTGCTGCCAGATTCACCAGGGGTTCGATTTGCTCCGCAAGGATGCCTGAGAGGATGACCTTCCCCCTCGGTTTCACATAGGTGGCTAGCCCAGACTGGATCAAATCCATCAAGATGTGAGACAGGATGTTGGCGACAATGAGGTCAGGTTTTTGGGTTCCTGTTTGAAGAGCTTTTACTTGCTCGAGGCTTCCAGATTCAACTTGAATGTGCTCGGCGACGCGATTCTTTTCTGCGTTCTTCCTGGCGGCCTGCACTGCAATATCATCGACGTCTACCGCCAGCACGCGGTTTGCTCCCAGTAGAACCGAGGCGATGCTCAGGATGCCTGTGCCGCATCCGACATCGAGAATATTATCCCCGGGCTGCAAGATATCCTCGATGGCTTCAAGACACATGCGTGTTGAAGGGTGAAGCCCGGTGCCAAAAGCCATTCCCGGTTCAAGGACGATTACTTTGCGTTTGCTATCTTCTATTGTGATCCAAGGAGGGGTAATCAGCAAACGTTTACCAATTGGGATCGGCTGAAAGTGCTTCTGCCAGGACGTTTGCCAATCCTCTTTATCTAATATTTGGAATTCGGGTTGGGGCAGTGGTTGGATTTGGCTGAGGTGCCAGAGGCCTTCCTCTATGCGCTGCCTTTGTTTATCTTCCTGACCATCGATCGGTATATAAGCCCTAACGAGCACATCCGCTGCGGTGGATAGAACGCCTTTGGTATCCGCGGCCATCTCGAGAGCGACCCCTCCAAATGCATAGCGCGATAACACCTCGGTGACTGCTTCGGCAAGCTCACCACTGAGAGTCAGGGAGAGCTCGAGCCAGCTCAATCGGTCACCCCTCCTAGAATATCCCGTATGGTGTCAAAGAAACCGCGCTCCTGCGGGTGGACTTCGGTTCCAAGGGATTCGGCAAGTCGTTCCATAATTTCGCGCTGTTCCGAATCCAGCGTGCGAGGAATCTCAACCGAGAGAATGACAAGTTGGTCACCTCTGCCGCTTCGATTCAGCCGGGGGATACCTTTTCCGCGCAACCGCAGAATCTTCCCGGGTTGGGTGCCAGCGGAAATGGTCAGAATCTCGTCGCCTTCGAGCGTCGGCACAGTGATGTCAGCACCCAAAGTCGCCTGGGCGACATTTATTGCCAGGTCAAGAAGCACATCGTCGTTCCGTCGGCGGAAGAAGCGGTGGGATTTTGCGTGTATGACAACGTACATGTTTCCAGGAGGTCCCCCGTTCACCCCGGGCTCACCCTCTCCAGCCAGGCGCATCTGGGTGCCCTCGTCTACGCCGCCGGGAACGGTGACAACTTTCTTGATTTGCTTGCGTTCCAACCCGCTCCCGGAGCAGTTCTTACAGGGCGTCGTGATGGTTTGGCCTCTCCCACCGCAGTTTTGGCAGGGGGCAACGTTAACCATCGAACCTAAAAATGTCTGCCGCATCTGACGTACTTCCCCCGTGCCGTTACAGGTCTCGCAGCGTATGGGTGAAGTGCCGGGTTCTGCGCCAGATCCCTGACAAACAGAACATTCAGCTTGCCGGGAAAATGTAATCTCTTTTTCGGTGCCGAAAACGGCTTCCTCGAAGGTTAGTTTAAGGTCGTAGCGCAGGTCGGTTCCGCGCCTGGGTGCATTTCGTCTCTGACGGCCTCCCATGCCGAAGCCAAAAAGCCCTTCAAAGATATCGCTGAAACCGAAGTCGAAATCAACGTTCATCCCTCTGAGCCCCTCATGACCAAAACGATCATAGGCAGCTTTTCGCTCGGCATCAGAAAGCACGGCGTAGGCTTCGTTGATCTCTTTAAACCGCTCTTCGGTGTCGCTTTCCTCGGCTACATCAGGGTGATATTGTTTCGCTAGCGTACGGAACGCATTCCGAATTTCACCGGACGATGCGCTTCGCGACACCCCTAGAACTTCGTAATAATCTCGTTTGCCTGTCATGGATATCGGATAAGGAAAGGCGCCCAGAGGCGCCTTTCTGCAAAGAGAAAATTGCGGTTAGGCATCTTGAAATTCACCATCTACGACATCATCCTTATTCGCTGTTTCATCACTCTCTGGAGCGCCGCCCCCAACCTGTCCATCCTGGGGAGCATGGATGTCGACACCGGCAGCCTCGATCAGCTGATGGAGATCGATTATCTTCTGCTCCACAGCACCGTAACTTTCGGCGTTGACGTCGGCCCGCAGCCCATCGATTTTGGCCTGCAATTCGGCTTTCGCCGAGTCTGAGAGCTTGTCGCCGCTGTCGGAAATGAGCTTTTCGGCGGTGTAAATCGCCTGGTCAATCCGATTGCGGGCTTCGGCGGCTCCGCGACGCTCAAGATCTTCTTCGGCATGTGTTTCCGCCTCATCGCGCATCCGCGAAACTTCATTTTCAGAAAGACCGGAGGAGGCATGTATCGTGATATGCTGACTCTTTCCAGTCGCCTTATCCGTAGCGCTTACTTTTAGGATGCCGTCGGCATCGATATCAAACGTCACCTCGATCTGGGGTAATCCACGCTGCGCCGGCGGTATGCCTTGCAAGGTGAAACGGCCAAGCGACTTATTATCGGCGGCCATGGGCCGCTCTCCCTGCAAGGTGTGGATTTCAACCTCTGACTGATTATCTGCGGCAGTGGAGAAGACCTGGCTCTTGCGGGTTGGAATAGTCGTGTTGCGATCGATAAGGGACGTAGCAACTCCTCCCAGTGTTTCGATGGAAAGGGTGAGAGGGGTGACATCGAGCAAGAGTATATCTTTGACTTCGCCGCCAAGGACACCGGCCTGGATCGCTGCTCCAATTGCAACAACCTCGTCAGGGTTTACACCTTTATGGGGCTCGCGTTCGAAGATCTTGCGTACTGCCTCTTGAACTGCTGGCATACGCGTCATACCGCCAACAAGGATGACCTCGTCAATATTCGCCGCGGTGAGGCCCGCATCCTGGAGTGCCTGTTTACAGGGGATGATCGAGCGTTCGATGAGGTCATCGGTGAGCTGCTCGAGCTTCGCTCGGGTAAGGGAAACGTTCAGATGCTTTGGACCAGACGCATCTGCGGTAATAAAGGGGAGATTAATTTCAGTCTGCGTTACGGTCGATAGCTCGATCTTCGCTTTCTCGGAGGCCTCTTTAAGGCGCTGGAGTGCCTGGCGGTCACTGCGCAGGTCGATGCCCTGCTCACGCTGAAATTCATCGGCGATGTAATCGATAATGCGCTGATCGAAGTCGTCACCTCCGAGGAAAGTGTCCCCGTTGGTAGACTTCACTTCGAAGACGCCCTCGCCGACATCCAGAATGGAGATGTCGAAGGTGCCTCCGCCCAGATCGTAGACGGCGATCGTCTGATCCACCTTCTTATCTAGGCCGTACGCAAGTGAGGATGCCGTCGGTTCATTGATGATGCGCAGAACGTCAAGCCCGGCGATCTTCCCGGCGTCCTTTGTTGCGTTGCGTTGTGCATCGTTGAAATACGCGGGGACGGTGATGACGGCCTGGGTTATGCTCTCCCCGGTGAATGCCTCAGCGTCGGCCTTGATTTTGGCCAGGACCATGGCCGAGATTTCGGGGGGGGCGTATTCCTTGCCGCCAATCATGACGCGCACATCACCATTGGGTGCTTCAGAAACCCGGTAAGGGATGAATTGCAGGCCGTGCTGAACTTCTGCATCTGAAAACTTGCGTCCCATGAAGCGCTTGATTGAAAAGATCGTGTTTTCAGGATTTACAATTGCCTGTCTCCGGGCTACCTGGCCAACCATGCGTTCCCCGGTAGTTGGATTTTGGGATACGACCGATGGGATCAGCCGGCTTCCCTCCGAGGAGGGAATGACTGTAGGGTCTCCTCCCTCAATGATTGCCACTACCGAGTTGGTTGTGCCGAGGTCAATTCCAATAATCCTTCCCATTGCGGATTCCTCCTATTTGGCTACTCGCACCATGGCTGGACGAAGCACACGCTCGCCTAGCTTGTAGCCTCGTTGTGTAATATCGATAATCGATCCTTCTTCGTGATCGTCGCTTTCCTCAAATGAAACTGCCTCGTGGAAGTTCGGATCAAAGCGCTCGCCTTCAGCATCGATGGACTCGACACCTTCCGCATCCAATAATGCCTGAAGTTTCTGGTGAATTAACTCAATCCCCAATGTCCATTCTTTGAAATCATCCCCTTCAGGGGCTCTCATTAATGCCCGTTCTATATCATCTTGCACTCCGAGGAAGTGAGTGATGATTTCCCCGGCGATCCGCGCCCTGGCATGTTCGTTCTCGCGCTGGGTGCGTTTCTTGAAGTTAGCAAATTCCGCGCGGGCACGCTGCCACCCATCCAGATATTCCTCGGCTTCGGTTTTTAGGCGTATAACCTGTTCTTCTAACGACTCGTCCTCTGGGGGATCAGAAACCTCAATGGCGTCCTCCATTTCGTTTATATCTGCTTCGATGGCATCATCCGCCTGCGGCTGATTATTGAGTTCTGAGTTCTCAGGATCTTCTGCAGCCTGTGTTTCGTTAATTTGTTCGTTATCATTCATGCTTTTGGATTTTCTCCTCATGAGCCAGCCTCACAATAAATCTGAATAGAATTGCGGATGGGATTTTTACTCAGCGAAGGTTTCAATCACCAACTCGCTCAATAATCCGGCGACATACCGAACTGTTGAGATCGTTCGACCATAAGCCATCCGTGTCGGTCCTAATACGCCGAGGGCGCCAATCGCGAAGCCGGGCGCACCATAGCGCGCCAGCACCATTGAACAGTCTCTCAACTCCTCCCATCCACCTTCGCCGCCGATCATAACTTGCACGCCGTTGATGTTTGGGCTGAGGACATGTGCAAGGACTTCGTCGAGAAAGCCGCGCTCTTCGAGTAGGCGCAATGCGGGACGGGCAGCCTCGGAACCAGCGAACTCCGGTTGTGCGAGGACGTTGGTGAGCCCATCACGATATATCTCCCCGGTCCTTACCTCATCGGCGCGGGCCATCATTTCTGCGACCAGGCGAGCGATATCCTGCAGGAGGCTGGACCGTTGTTCCGACTGCAACTGGATGTCTTGAGCGTCCATATTCACACAAAGAGTGGTGATCTCGGCGGCTGTCATGGCGAGTTGGGCTTGATCCCAAATATCAGATAATGCGAGCATCTGCTGGCGCACTTCACCCCCTTGCAGGACGAGCACCAGAAGCACCTGGCTATCCTTGATGGAAATCAACTCGAGGTGCTTGAATATAGCGCGTTCGCGCCGGGGAGTTGTAACGAGAGAGGCGACGTGAGAGTGTTGAGCCAGTATGGAAGCCGAAAGGCGCAACCATTCGTCCATGTCTAACGGCGCCTGGTGGAATTGGTGGCTGATCATACGTTTCTCGGTTATCGGGAGTTCGGTCTCCCCGAGCAGCCGGCGGACGAAATAACGATAACCGGCTTCCGTTGGGATCCGGCCGGCAGAAGTGTAGGGTTGACGCAGATAGCCAGAGTCGGTCAGCGCAGCCATCTCGTTTCGAACGGTCGCCGAACTCACCCCCAGGCTATAGCGATCAATAAGACGCTTAGAGCCAACCGGACGGGTGGTTTCTGTGTATTCTCGCACGGTAAGTGCGAGGATAGTCTCTTGGCGATCCGTGATTGAAGACATTATTTTCTCATAATGTTAGCACTCTCGGCCCGAGAGTGCTAAACAGGCATTTTTTGATAATACCATAGCCGCAACCAGACCGTCAAGAAACCCTGGGTAGCATAGAAGTCCTTGTTCTCATGCCCGGCATGGAGATTTGTCACGGGGAGGGCATTTCCACCCTGGATCCTGGGCAATAGAGGTAAGAACCGGACAGTTCGCATTGTCTCTGGTATACGTCTTTATTCTTCCCAGGGGGTTGACTTTTCAAGTTCATCTCGATAGTATCGGCACCATATCTTCACTGGGAATTGAATGGGAATATGACAGAAATTGTAGAACTAAGTGATGCGACATTCGAAACGGAAGTTATCATGACCAGCGGGATAGTCCTGGTGGACTTCGGCGCGGAATGGTGCCATCCCTGCAAGCAATTGGATCCAATAGTTGAGGAACTGGCTGAAGAGTGGCGGGAGAGTGTAAAGGTCGGTAAAGTTGATATTGACGCCAACGTCGACAGTGCGATGAAATACGGGGTTATGGGTGTTCCGACGCTGATCTTGTTTAAAGATGGCATAGCAGTTGAACGGTTGACGGGTTTTGTTCCGAAGAGGCGCATTCTCGACAAGTTCAGCCCTCATATCCGCTAGCAGCTTGTTTGGGAAGGTATTGACGCACGATGTGGTGCGGCATATACTGGATTTCAATTAAATAAAGAAAAGCGAAGAAGAGGACGAGTAGCCGTCGTAACGACGCCACAGAGAGCGGGGAGGCTGAGAAACCCGCGCGAACGACGATGGATGAATGGACCTTGGAGCTGTAGGGTGAACAATCGCCGCCAGGAATCAAGCGAGAATCCAGTAGCCCGAACCGGATTGGCCTCCGTTATCAAGACCGGCAGCTTTATGTGTATGAACATGAGGTTGCCCTAAGCGAGAGCAATTGATCGAGCTTCTTTTCACAGTTCAGCTGCTCTAAGCGGGGTGGCACCGCGGGCTTTTCAGCGCTCGTCCCCAATCGGGATGAGTTTTCTTTATTTAAATGGGATAGATCGTGAGCTGCCGGGATTATGAAACCGGGGAAGGAAGAAGGCGAGAAAATGACCAAGAAGAGGATCCTTACAGGGGATCGCCCCACAGGGCAGATGCACCTCGGGCACTATGTTGGCACGCTCGAGAATAGGATTCGACTGCAGGATGAGTATGAATGCTTTTTCATCGTCGCCGATTTGCACACACTGACAACCCGGCCAGAGAAGGCATCGATTGTGCAGATCGAGGAAAATATCAAGCAGATGATGCTGGATTATCTGTCTGTGGGTATCGACCCCGAAAAAAGCACAATCTTTCTCCAATCGGCTGTACGCGAAACTTTCGAATTGAATCTGATCTTCGAGATGCTCGTGACCGTTCCGCGATTGGAGCGCGTCCCAAGCTTAAAGGAGATGGCGCAGGCGGCGAACCTCGAGCGCATGCCCTTTGGCTTGCTCGGGTACCCGATCCTACAGGCGGCAGATATCCTGCTTCCGCGCGCCAATCTCGTACCTGTGGGCAGGGATAACGAAGCGCAAGTTGAGGTCTCCCGGGAGATCGCGCGACGCTTCAACAATCTATATGGCGAGATATTTCCCATCCCGGATGTGATGATCGGGGACGTTCCGACGTTGGTCGGCACGGATGGGCAAGCAAAGATGAGCAAGTCGTTGAACAACAGCATCTTCCTCGCGGATGACACGGAAGCTGTGAATAAGAAAGTGCGAGGGATGTTCACAGATCCCAATCGAGTCAGCGCCGACATCCCCGGCCGCGTTGAAGGCAACCCGGTCTTCATCTACCACGATGCTTTTAACCCGAATCTTGAAGAAGTCGAAGATCTCAAGGCACGCTATACGAAAGGGAAAGTCGGTGACGTAGAGGTGAAGCAAAAGCTCGCCAAAGCGTTAAATAATTTCCTTGACCCCATTCGAGAACGACGAGCGACGTTTGAAAAGGATATGGAGCAGGTGGAGGCGCATTTAATTGAGGGGACAAAACGGATGCGCAAGGAAGCGGAAGAGACGATGGCGCTAGTGTATGATGCGATGGAGATGTATCGACCATTGTAGTCGGCTCGGAATGGACAGGAACAACATTCGCTTGAATCTCTCCATAGGCCAGGGGAGGACGGCTCGTAAGGCTAGCGCTCAAAGGAGCGCACCACAGAAGGCTGGTGTATAATCGCGGCGTTGTTGACGAATCCATCTATTGAAGGTTCAAAACATGGTTAAGAAGAAAATTCGTGTCTTGGTCGGCAAACCAGGTCTTGATGGTCATGATCGCGGGGCGATGGTCGTTGCACGTGCGCTGCGTGATGCCGGCATGGAAGTGATCTACACCGGATTGCGGCAAACGCCGGAGATGATCGCCGAATCAACGTTACAGGAAGATGTGGATATCGTTGGGCTCTCCATTCTCTCGGGAGCGCATATGACTCTGATTCCCAAGATCGTCGAGCTTATACGCGCTCAGGGCCAGAAAGATGTTGGCATCGTCCTCGGGGGGATCATCCCTGATGAGGATGTCTTAAAACTCAAGGAACTGGGTGTAGCCGAGGTGTTTGGACCCGGAACGAATACACAGGAGATCATCCGCACCGTTTTCGAACTTGCCGGTATAGAGGCGAATGACATCGACTGACTCCATCCTTCAAGGCGACCGACTTGCCTTAGCAAGACTCCTCACTCAGATTGAAAATGAAACGCCGGAAGGGCTTGAAACCCTTGGAGCGATATATCCTCACACCGGTCAAGCTCACCTGGTTGGAATTACAGGCGCACCAGGTACCGGGAAATCTACGCTCGTTAATCAGCTTGCACTCCACTTGCGAAAACGACCGCTGCCCGGAGGAGATACACCTCCGCGCGTGGGGGTTATTGCGGTAGACCCGAGCAGCCCATTCTCAGGGGGTGCGATACTCGGCGATCGTATTCGCATGCGCGATCTCGCCGGCGATGCGGGGGTGTTCATCCGCAGCATGGCGAGCCGCGGCGCGTTGGGAGGGCTGTCGCGAACAACAGCTGCGGTTGGACTGGCTCTTGACGCTGCTGGCTTCCAGATCATCCTGATTGAAACCGTTGGCGCAGGTCAGGCCGAGGTTGATATCGCCTCTAACGCTCACACAACTATCGTGATCGAAGCGCCGAGCATGGGCGATGCAATTCAGGCGAACAAAGCGGGGATTTTGGAGATCGCCGACATCCTCGTCGTCAATAAGGCTGATATACCTGGCGCGGACAATGCCGTCGCTACGCTCCGTCTAACCCTGGAAATGGCCGGCTCAGCCAATGCCCCTTTCGCTGATAAGGATGGAACTGGAGGCAGGAGCGATAGGTCATGGGAGATTCCGGTGCTGGAGACAGTTGCGACCAAGGGGGAGGGGATAGCGGATCTCGTTGATAAGATATATGCTCATAAGGAATATCTAACGAGCAGCGGGGGGTGGAAACTTCGGGAAGGAAAACGTGTCCGCTCACAAATGGAATCGCTCTTGCGTGAGGAGCTTGTAAAACGCTTTCTCAAAGGGCAGCCGGATGGGCGATTTGAAGAAACGCTTCGGCTGGTGATTGACAGGGAACGATCCCCCGCGCAAGCTGTTGAGCAGCTCATGAAAGGCCGGAAATCGTGATCATCGGCGAACGGATTCGTCTTCGGGCTGTCGAGCGTGAGGATCTTCCACGCTTCGTGAAGTGGTTTGACGATCCTGAGGTGCGAGCTGGAATCTCACTTTTCATGCCGCTGAGCCTTGCTGAGGAAGAAGACTGGTATGAGGGGATGCTCAAAAAGGATCCCATCGAGCACACTTTATCGATCGATGTGCACAAAGGGGAGACGTGGACCCATATTGGCGGCTGCGGTTTATTTGACCTCGAACCGCAATCGCGACGGATGGAATTGGGGGTCATAATCGGCGAAAGATCCTCCTGGGATCAGGGTATTGGAACAGACGTCGTGCGCACACTCCTCCGCCACGCGTTTGAAACGCTAAACCTCAATCGAGTGGTTCTACAAGTCTACGAGACCAATTTGCGGGCCATCCAAGTTTATAAGAAGATAGGGTTCATCGAAGAGGGTCGGCTGCGTCAGGATCATTTTATCAATGGTCAGTATGTCGATGTGGTGATTATGGGCATTCTGTGCGAGGAATGGAAGAGCATGGAGAAAGGCGAGGACTAGGATGGGCGATCGATTCGGGTACGGTGATATCAAACTTTTCTCAGGATCGGGTTCAACCGCCCTGGCCCAGGAGATCAGTGACTATCTCGGGGTTCCACTGGAGGCGTATGATTTTGTCCAATTCCCAAATGAGAACCTCTTTATCAAGCTGCGCGGCAGCATCCGCGGTCAGGATGTATATCTGATCCAATCGATGGACCCTCCCGTGCACCGCAACATCATGGAGATGCTGATCATGATCGACTGCCTCAAGCGGGATTCGGCAGGTCGTATCACGGCAGTTTTCCCTTATATGGCCTACGCTCGCTCAGATAAAAAAGATCAGCCGAGGGTGCCCATAACCGCGCGATTGATCGCAGATATGATTGAGGTCGCAGGCACCGATAGATATATGACGATCGACCTCCACGCCGGGCAAATCCAGGGTTTCTTCTCCATACCCGGGGATGTGCTGACCGCTTTCCACATCCTTAGTGACTACTTCCTGGAGAAGGATATCCAGAATGGAGTTGTCGCCACTGTCGATTTGGGCTTTGCGAAAAAAGGCCGTAACTTCGCAGAAAAATTAGGACTTCCTCTGGCATTCGTCGAGAAGCGCCGTCAAGGAGACCATACGCGCGCACGTTCGACAACGATAATCGGCGATGTTAAAGATCGCGATGTCATCCTGGTGGACGATGAAGTTCTTACCGGAGGTTCGGTTTGCGAAGCAGTGGATATCTTGAAGGAAAATGGAGCGAAGGATATTTACCTGAGCTTCACCCATGCGCTGCTCGTCGCCTCCGCCGTCGACGAACTCAGAGAGAAGCCGATTAAAGAGATTGTAACGACGAATACCGTGCCGCTCCCGAAAGAAAAAGTGCTTCCAAACATGACGGTTTTATCGGTGGCTCCTTTACTTGGTGAGGTGATCATCAGGGCGCATGAGGGGCGCTCGGTGGGGGAGCTTTTCAACGAGTAATTTGCGTTTCCGGGTTGACTGGGATTTGAAACCAGGAGTCGTTGCCCCAATCCGCGGTTTCAATGGAGCCATGCCCAACGCGACACTTATATCCTGGTTCACAATTCGCCTGATTCAAATCATCATCCGCTGTGCGTAACCTGCACTCGCCCGTCTCACATTGACGTGGGTGATGTGCTGGCCTGAAACTCAGAGATAAACGGCTCCCAGGCAGAGACGTCTTTTCCCTGTTTCAGCCGGTAGTAATAATCCCTTGCGATCTCCCCTTGTTGTTCGCGGTTGAAATTCTCGAGTTGGTCGCCTCCTGCAAACGCACGTGTTAAACCTTGCTCAAAGCCGTAGTTGTAGGTTTCCGGTCCGTATCGCAAATGAGCCCATATTCCCTGGGGCAAATAGGCTATCCCGAAGTGCTGATACTGCCACACATGTGTGAGTTCGTGGATCAACCAGGCCATGTCGGCTAAAGAACCGGCGGGATCATCCGGATTATCCGTACTCAGACGTTTGGGGAAGTAGAGTCTATTCCCGAGTGTGACCGCATTATTTTCTGGCGCCTCGGTCCTCGAAAACCAGGAACCAATTCGACCTACCCAGTTAGGCCAGGCAATTTCCTCTATGATCGCCACCCGGTCGTAGGCAATTGAAGCGCCGAACACCGATTGTGCCTCCAGGCTCTCGTGTGAGCTCAAGCTGCGCCGATGCACGGTTTCTCTCCCATGACGATGTCGCTGGATGAGTTGTAATCATTGGCGATAATTAAGCCTGTAAGAATTATGAAATCCATGGCAGAGTGCTGGGTTCTCCCCTCATAACAATACCCCAATGATCGGGTTACCGGAAGCTCAGACAAGATTGTTGCAGATTTCTTCTGGGAAATGCTCGAGGTGACCAGAGAGGACCAGGATAGATTTGCGCACATGAAGCCATCACTTAGGATGACGGTGAGCTTGACCCTGGTCCAATCTCAGATTGCGGTTGGCGAGCGCTAAGGTGCCTTTTTCGCGGAGAAGGCTTCGGCGATGTCTACTGCGGATACCTTTTCCCCCATGCCTTTGCTGCGGATTGCATCGTCGAACATGATCAAACAATAGGGGCAGGCGGTGACGACCACATCTGCCTTCGCCTCGTCAACGGCTTCGGAAAGGCGGCGCTGGTTGATGCGGGTGTTTGGATCGGTCTCCATCCACATATGCCCCCCGCCGCCGCCGCAGCAGAACCCGTTTTCACGGTTGAGCGGCATCTCCACCCGCTGCAATCCCTCAACACTATCCAACACCTCTCGGGGCTCATTGTAGATCTCGTTGTAGCGCCCAATGTAGCAGGAGTCATGATAGGTGAACGTGCCTCCGTCGGCTGGAGTTTTCGGCTGCAAGCGCCCGCTGGAAACGAGCTCAGCGAGCAGCTCTGTATGATGGATGACCTCAAAGTCGGCGCCGAAATGAGGATATTCGTTTTTAAGTGTATTGAAGC
>JBARSI010000157.1:0-2071 GCA_049644665.1 Anaerolineales bacterium | reverse complement strand
CTACAATATTGCTACAGGAGGATCAATGGAAGCCATATCCTATAGAATGATTCGGAACGAGCCAGGTAAATTTGAAGAAACCCTGAGACGTGCGGGAACAATCCTTCTCAATAAAAACGGGGAGCCCTTCGCAATTGTCTTTGATGCTGCGAACGAATCACTTGAATCACTGCTGCGATTGGTCAGTCAAGTCCGCGCACAAATGGCCGTGGCTGAGATGAGAGCTGCTGCGCGGGAGGGTGGTCTGGATCGGCTTACGAAAGAAGAGATCCAAGCCGAGATTGATGCCGTTAGATCAAGGCGTTGATTAATCTCGAAGGACCCCGCCGGTGTTAATTGTCCTTGATACGAACGTACTGGTATCAGGCCTTCTAAATCCTTTTAGGCTACCTGCACGGGTCGTGGATCAAGTAACATTGAACGTGGTTCAAGTAGCTTATGACGATCGCATCATTGCTGAATATATGGAGGTTCTTAGTCGCCCCGCTTTTGGGTTTTCAGAAAAGAATGTCCGAGACCTGGTTGAGCACATTAAGCTAAGTGGAATTCATATTGTAGCCAAGCCATTAAGATTAACAGAAAATCCCGACCCCGGCGACCTGCCATTCGCGGAGGTTGCTATAACAGCTCGCGTTGATGCTGTTGTTACGGGAAATCTGTCCCATTTTCAATACCTTGAAATGCACGGGGTGTCGGTACTCTCACCATCTGAATTTATGGAGAGCATTGGGCGCTTACTTGAAGGGGCAGACACCGGCTAGACCTGATTATTTGCTCGCCTGCTCACGGAATAACTTAGCGATGCCTCAGTCTGCTTCTGATTACTCGTAAAATCACAACCAACGAATTGGGACTTGCCGGAGCTACAATTCTTATGCTTCCGATTATCTTCTTTATTGGATCCTCAAAACATTGAGCTTAACCGGACGGGATCTGATTCATTTATGGCACCGCATGAGGTACGATGCCATTAAATCGAACCCTATTAACTTTAGATACATCCAGAATGCTAAGAGCTTCTCTAATCCCCCCGTTTTAAATTGGCTGCGATCTCAGGCACATCTTCAATTGCAGTCTTCCATACCACTTCATTATTCACACCAAAGTAATCATGAATCAGCTTATCTCTCATACCGCTGATCTCCCTCCAAGGTAGATCTGGGTAACGGGAGCGTATTGAATCCGGAACCTTCTTCGCCGCTTCTCCAATGATCTCAAGAGCTCGAACTACTGCGAATTGAGTTTTCTTATCGGCTAAGAATTGTTCCTTATTCATTCCCTGAATAAATGAGGCCACCATATCTGCAGCCTCGATCATGTCGACGATGAAATCTCGATATTCTCGTTCAACCATCAGACTGCCACGATCTCCTTTAGAATTTGTTTCCCTATATAAGGTTTTAATGCATCCCGCATGACCAGATCAACCCTAACTCCAAGTCTGTCTGTTAGGAAGTTCTCCAGCTCGATAATTTTGATTAAGGAAATTGGGGATTGAAAGGTAACAAGGATATCGAGATCACTACCTGGACGTTGGTCACCCCTTCGGTAAGACCCGAAAATTGCTAGTTCATCGACCTGGTAGCGCGATTCAACATCCGGCTTGACAGTCCGGAGTATTTCAAGAATCTGATCGAGCGACTCTAGTTTTTCCATACTTACAATTATACAGCCGTATAGCACTTTACATTAGTCGGTCGAGGGGATCTATTAGCCCTCTCGTACGCGTAATTATACAAATTCATAAAATCAGCTATGAGGTGCCGATTTGTATAATCGGAAGGTCTGCCTATCCTTTCCCCATTCTCTTGTTTCGCTGTTACTTTATAGGTACTTATAAGAAATCAAACAACTCTGGCATAAAAACCTGTATAGTGCAGATACAGTTGAACCAAGGCCGTCCATTCTCCGAAATCGGCAGCCCTTCCTTATAAATAGGTAAAATATGCACGATTTCCGAAACCGAAAAGTACGTCTCCTTCCTGCAATTGCCTTGCATACCTGATTTCTGATGATAAGCTCCCTCCTTCAATTTGCCGATCTGCTTCCGATTACGACAATCGAAACCAGC
>JBARSI010000156.1:0-5313 GCA_049644665.1 Anaerolineales bacterium | reverse complement strand
CTTCTGTGTAAGAGAATCCAGGGGTTTTCCATGGGGTATCCTGGTGACTATCCAGTGATTTTCTCTCCATAAAACGCCGCGATTATGGGGGATGATCGTCCAAGATGTCTATGTAGTCCATGCTTTGTTACCGCAACTGCACCAAAACTGCACCAGACAATACGTAGTTTTATAAAATCGTCAGAATAAAAACACTTGGAAAGGCGACTCGAATGCCCCTGTCCAATTAGGAATAGCTAAGCACATTGGAGAATAGGATCCTGTGAACCGAACATTAGTTTCTCAAAGATCTTCCTGCCATAGCTCTTTTTCATGCATGGATGAAACGCCCTATTGGGCGTTTTCGTCTAAGTCCTCTAGGGTAGCGGGGCTCAGATTCGCCTGTCCAGAGCGAAACGTGGGAAACTGAGGACCTTCAGGTTACACCGCACCGTAACCGGCGCGGTACGGTGTGAGATGGAACCCTGAAAAGGGGGTCTTGGACCGCCAGGCTAGGTTCCCAAGGGTGGCCTATCGATTTTCGACTACTCGGAACCCAGCGAGTATTAGTTACAGGTATCCTACACACGGAGGTTCAATCTAGCAAGTTCAACGGGGTTCTGAATAGAATCACCCCAAATACTCCATCTTCGTTCTTCTGTGTAGTACTTGGTAGTTGGATCCACGATCCAACATATCTAAACATTCTTCTACCAATCCCGAAATTTCTGAAAGAATTCAGTAAGTGGGGAAAGCCTTCTTGTAACAAGGATAACTTTAAATACCATCCCTTGTGGCCATTCCTCTGGGATAATAACTAGGCATAGCCTATCTTGGCTGTCCTGAGGATTACCGCCCCCTATTACATACTCTTGCAATGAAGAACCCGAATGGAGATAGGGTGCTTCGGGGAATAAAAATCGACATTCATCTGCAAATACACCATCAATTAAATCCCATCCAAATTCAGCAATGCGCTGTGCAAAGTATTCCTGAACACCTTCGATGGAATCGAAGTTTCGATCGTCCGCAACCCCATAGGCAAAAGAATCCTTCCGGAGGATGAACTCACGATTATAGCTCCCCTGGAAAACCTTCGTAATGTATTGTTTTTCTCCCCAATCTCCATTTGGGAGATATGAAATTGGTGATGGGATTGCTACATTAAGGAATCGAGGCCTCTCAATTAATATTACTAGCATTACAATCATGATTACTGAGAGTGATACTCCGACGATCCATTTTCCCTTTTTCTTGGTCTTCAATCTCGTTGCATACTCTCGAAGCCTACTATCGAAAGCTCGCTCACTCTCTGACATAGTACACTCCCTCATGATCTGATTTAACTAACTGTCCAGCCACCCATGGATGGTACCACCACCAGTCAGCACCGATCTTCGAATGCTCCGCATTGATTATTGAGAACTCCCGCGGCCATCTCCGTTCTTTCCCAGAACACAACCTATCAATCTCTGAGGAGCAATAGAGGCTAGGGATCGCCCATTTTTCCCACCCTTCTTCAGTTTCACCGATTTCGTTGAAGACCCCTATCGACGAATTTGTAGCATCTTCTCTCGTGTTGGGGTATCCACAGATCGGAGCAAGCCAGTGAAATGCAGCGTCGCCATCACTCTTTCGTAATCCGGTTTGTCCATTTACCGACATGTAGAAGCCAATTAAGTCAGACGTCAAATCTTCTTCTGAGTAAAATGAATCCCCCCAAAAAGAGAACCATTGAAGGAGTTCGCGTCTCTGTTCGAGCTCCATGAATATTCCTAAGGCTAGATCGCGCTCGGAAGCTACGGGCTGGGTTTTTACCAAGGCGTAGTGCCTAAAAGAGACGTTCCAGTAAGGTGTATCAATCTTGAGCTCAAGTGCGGTTATATCCTGTACGAAACCACCCCCCGGGTTTCCCTTGACCTGCAACAAGCGGAAGATATGATTTGCGATTACAGGATTGGCATGCCCCACATCAATCCAACCACAATTACATGAGTAAATATAATCCCCCTTTAATACACCTTCATAGTCGACCTTTAATCCTGTTGGATCTGTATAATTTACCGGATTGTTCCTGACGTAGGTATATCGATTCCAGTCAGTCGGGATACTCGGGTCAATTATTGCTGGATCAGGTTGGATCCACTGGTTAAGATAAGGGGCATAGTATCTCGCTCGTAGATATGTTAAACCCGTCTCATCGAATGCTTCTCCCGTGAACTGGAATGAGGTTGAGCCTATGCCGGTGCTATTCAACACCCTCCCATAAGGTTCGTAGCTCTGCACTAATGTAATACCGCCACCGGTCTCCGCCAACTGCCTCATACTCCCTAGCGCGTCCCCCAGATGAAACTGCCACCCTCCTATCTGCTCCTCCCCAATTCTCCTAGTCCCGTACAGATATGCACTCGTCCCATCCGCCAGCACCTGCGTCAAACCCGCGTTGAGATCCAGAGTGTATGTCGTCGGCACACCGTTCACCGTCTGCCCCAGCCGATCCCCTAAGCCGTTATATGAGAAGTTGTAGGTATCTCCATCCATCAGAACGAATGTAAGACGATTGGTGTAATCGTAGCCATAGATCCGCGTATCATCCTGGATCAGGTTCCCGTTGTCATCCCAGATGAACGATACCCCATCCACCTCGATCAACCGGTTAGCAATATCGTAGACGTAGATGTTGGTTTCTTCATGTGTCTCCTGTGTCGTCCGGTTGCCCACCGCATCGTAGGTGTAATGGAAGAACTCACTGGTGTCATAATCGGCAGCCGTCAGGCGGTAGAGGGGGTCGTAGGTGTAGTCGATCGTGACCGATACCTCCCCCACCCCACCGGGAATCTCCACCAGCGCTTCAAGGCAGCCGGGGATCGTACAGTGATTAACTTCCCCACTCCAGAACTGCACGCCGTCATAGTCGGATCGGAAGCGGTAATCTCCAACCGGCAGCGTGAAGATAACCTGCCCGTTTGCATCGCTCGTTCCGTTGAACCCGGTGTAGCTCTCGCCGGAGAACACATACACCGGTAGATCCGGATACGGTGATCCCGTCTGGCTCTGCACCGTCACCGTTATGGGAATCGCAACCGTGATCGAGGTGTTCAGGCAGCCAGGGATCGTGCAGTGGTTGGCTTCGCCACTCCAGAATTGGGTGCCATTCAGGTCCGATCGGAAGCGGTAATCACCCTGTGGGAGGGTAAGTGAGACTTCCCCATTCACGTCCGTCGTTCCGTTGAAGCCGGTGTAGGTCGTCTCATCGAATACATAGACGGGCAACCCACCCTGCGGGACAGCATCCGTGTTCGTAACAGCCACGGTAACAGGCAGGGTCACAACAACAGTAGCCGACTCGCATCCGGGGATGGAGCAATGGTTCGCTTCACCACTCCAGAAGTGAGTCCCGTTCAGATCGGAGCGGAAGCGGTAGTCGCCCTGCGGAAGGGTCAGTATAACTTCACCGTTTACATCCGTTGTTCCGTTGTATCCGGTGTACGTTGTCCCATCGAAAGCATAGACAGGTAAACCATCCTTTAGTGTGCCGTCCGTATCCTCCACAGTCACGGTCACGGGGATCGTCACCACCACCGTCGCATTAGAGCAGCCAGGGATGTCGCAGTGATTCGTCTCGCCGCTCCAGAACTGCGTTCCACTCAGGTCCGAGCGGAAGCGGTATGTGCCATCAGGTAAGTCGAAGACCACTTCACCGCTCGCATTGGTGATATCGTTGTAACCTGTGTAGGAGGTCCCGTCGAAGACATAGACGGGCAGCCCTTCTTTCGGATCTCCGTTTGTGTCCTCCACCGCCACAGTCACCGCATCCGGGTCGAGCAGCGGGCGCTCAATCGGAGCCGGTCGTACCATCGCCAGCACGCCGATGCCCACCGCAGAAGCTGACTGCATCGGTGTCGGCTCTAGTATTGCCGTTGCCTCTGAACCCGTAACGATCAAAACAGATTCACAGCCGGGGATCGTGCAGTGGTTCGTTTCTCCGCTCCAGTACTGCTCTCCGTCATAATCGGCGCGGAAGCGATAGCTCCCCTGCAGCAGCGTGAAGTCTACCTGCCCATCGACATTCGTCGTGCCGTTGTATCCCGTATAGGTGGTTCCATCGAAGGCATAGACCGGCACAGCTTCGAGCGGCGCGCCGCCCCCGTCCTCCACCGTCACGGTCACAGGAAGCGTGACAACAACATTCGCATTCTCGCAGCCAGGAACCGTACAGTGATTCGCTTCTCCACTCCAGAATTGGGTGCCGTTCAGATCCGAGCGGAAACGATAATCCTCTTGCTGCAGCGTGAACTGCACTTCACCGTTCACATCCGTCGTGTCGTTGAAACCAGTGTAGGTGGATCCATCAAAGGCATACACCGGCAAGCCTTCCCTGGGAAGACCGTCCGTGTCCTCTACGGTCACGGTCACCGGGAGTGTCACCACAACACTCGCACTCTCGCACCCGGGAATATCGCAGTGGTTGGCTTCCCCGGACCAGAACTCTGTGCCGGTATAATCCGCACGGAAGCGGTAGCTGCCCTGCAGCAGGGTGAACGCCACCTCTCCATTGATATCCGTGGTCCCGTTAATATTGGTATAGGTTGTCCCATCGAAGACGTAGACCGGGACGCCATCTTTCGGTACACCATTCGTATCTTCCACGGTCACCGTCACCGGGAGTGTCACCACCACCATGGCATTCGAACAACCCGGCACGGCGCAGTGGTTCGCTTCCCCGGACCAGAACTGCGTGCCGTTGAAGTCGGCGCGGAAGCGGTAGGACCCTTCCGGCAATGTGAGTTCGACTTCGCCGTTCACATCCGTCGTACCGTGGTAGTCGGTATAGGTGGAACCGTCAAAGGCGTAAACAGGCACACCTTCCTTCGGTTGTCCGTTCGTGTCCTCCACCGCCACGGTCAAGGGGACTGTCACGACAACCGTCGCATCCAGGCAGCCAGGGATCGTGCAGTGGTTGACGTCGCCGCTCCAGAACTGCGTTCCTCCCGAATCGGCGCGGAAACGATAGTCCCCCACTGGCAGCGTGAACGACACCTCGCCACTCTCATCGCTCATGCCGTTGAAACCCGTGTAGGTGGAGCCGTCGAAGACGTAGACCGGAATCCCCTCCTGGGGCATACCCATGCTGTCTTCCACGTTCACCGTCACGGGGACTGTCACCTTTAGGATGAGGAAATTGCAGCCCGGCACCGGACAGTGGTTCCCTTCCCCGGACCAGAATTGTGTACCGTTGAAGTCGGCGCGGAAGCGGTAATTGCCCTCGGGCAGCTGAAGGGGGAGATATCCATAATCATCTGTTGTGCCGTTGAAGCCTGTATATGTGCTTTC
>JBARSI010000155.1:0-93401 GCA_049644665.1 Anaerolineales bacterium | reverse complement strand
CTCCCTGGGTGCCGGTGGAGGTCCTAAAGATCACCTTAGAGCTTATCTTTACCGGATCATCCACAACCTTGCGGTAGACCACCACCGCAGTCGAGTCGAACGAATAGAAAACCCGGATATGGATATGCAGCGCTCACCTTCAGCTGACAACCCCGACGATGTTGTCGAGCACAGCCTCGCACAGGCGCAGGCTCGCGAGGTGCTGTGGCGATTGACTCACGAGCAGCGTCAAGTGATTATGTTGAAATTCTTCCAGGGATTAAACAATGAAGAGATTGCCGCAGTGATTGAGAAACCGGTGGGGGCGGTGAAATCGCTACAACACCGAGGGTTAAAGTCTATGCGCAGAATCCTAGAAAATGATTTTGCTTTTACGGAGGGCTCACCATGAGCAAGATTGAGGACCGATTAGATCAAGCAGCGTCCAGCTACCGCGCCGGTAAGCCAATCAAAGATCCTGATTTGCAATCTCTCTTAGAGACGGTGGATGTTTTAAAATCGTTGGAAGACGTCCCCGCCCCGGATCTCGTACGCTCTCAGCAATTGCGCCAGGCGTTTCTGAAACAGGCAAAAGAGACACTGCCCGTATCTCTACCCGTCTTTAAACGTCATAAAGGGTGGAAAAACATCTTCAAAAAGGAGCGTTCACCCATGTTCACATTTGCCCGTATCTTGATCGTGCTCGCAATCGCGTTCGGCGGCACAACCGCAACTGCATTTGCCGCACAAGACAGCCTGCCTTCTGAAGCGTTATATCCTATCAAGACGCTTGTAGAGGACATCCGCCTGGCATTAACTTACGACCCCGAAGCTGAGGTTAACTTGCTGCTGCAATTTTCCGATGAACGCATGGAAGAAATTGCGGCCATGATCCAACAGGGTCTTCCTGTACCCGACGCTGTGGCGATCCAACTCCAGGAGCACCTCCGTTTGGCGCTGCAGGAATGCGCCCAACTGGACGATGCCGCATTACTTAAACTCATGGAGCAAATTCAGACACGCAGCCAAGAACAACTCAAAGTTCTAGAGAAGCTTGGAGAGGGTTCCGCCAATCAGCCCGAAGACGCCCTGCAGCTGGCAATACAGGCTATGAACAGCGCCCGTGTCGCCGCCGAAGGCGCCCTTGAGGACCCAATAACTTTCCGGCTTCACCAGGGCACAAACCGGTCCCCGGATGCGCCTGAATTCCCTGACATGATCCCGCCGTACGAAAACAACGGCGAGTCTCAAGGTCAAGGGAAAAAGAGCGGAGGCCAAGGCCAAATGGGTCCTACTGGCGATCCGGACCCCGTTACTCCTTAGGGTTAATATTAAGCAATTCCTGCGCAACTAGCGCATAACTAATAAACAACCGTTGGCCTAAACTGAGAGTATCCTGATAGGCCAACGGTTGCGTCTGTTTATATAATGAAGAACGTGTTGAAGACCGTTATAACCGATTGTATTACGACGATCATCCATGCCCTATCTGTTGACGAACCGCCTTCTATCATGGTATCATCCGGCGGCCTTGAGACCGCTCTAGTGAGTACTGGGCGGCTTATGTGTTTTTCTCGGAGGAGCACAAGATCAGCGCATCAGAATTTAGAATAAACAATCAAATTCGGGCTAAAAAAGTGCGTCTCATCGGCGCCGACGGTATTAACATCGGCGTGGTACCGATTGAGGAGGCATTTGAACTCGCCAGAACCGCAGATCTCGACTTGGTCGAAATTGCCCCCAATGCCGACCCGCCCGTATGTCGGGTGCTCGACTTCGGTAAATTCCTCTACGAGAAATCGAAGAAGGACCGTGAGTCAAGAAAGGCGCAAACCAAAGTTGAGATCAAGGAAGTGCGGCTTCGCCCAAAAACCTCCGAGCATCATCGGTCGTTTAAAGTTCGAGATGCAAGGCGTTGGCTGACCGAAGGAAAGAAAGTCCGAGTGCGCATTCGCTTTCGTGGGCGCGAGATCACATTTCCGGAGATCGCCCTCGAGGATTTACAGAGCATAGCGGATGAACTCTCCGACGTCGGTACGGTTGAGCAATCCCCGACGATGGAAGGGCGCACGATGCTGATGACACTGGCGCCGGGTAAACCGAAGTAAAAACCAATTTAGGTAAACAAGTTCGTGTCGATGTCCCCGTGGGCAGCGGTATCGTCCGCGGGGTTTGCACCTCACGGGCTAGTCGGACAAGAAATAAATTGTCATTAATATAGGAGCAGTATTGTGGCTAGTAAAGCCAAGAATAAGGGAAAATATAAGCTCAAGACGCATAAGGCAACCGCCAAGCGCTTTCGCTTAACGGGATCTGGAAAGCTGGTGCGCACTAAGGGTAACAAGAGTCACCTGCGCAGAAAAAAATCCGCCCGTTCCAAGCGGATGTTCACCAAAATGCTTCCCGTAGAAGCAAAGGGCATCGCCAAGCGCGTTAACCGCTTAGCTCCCTACCTGAAGAAATATAAAGCCAACCCGAATGCCCGCACGGGGGGCTCTTCCAAGTAGCCTACCCATAGTTGTGGCTGTTGAGTGCACACAACAGTTGTCTTAGAGACATCGGCGCTCAGGGGTCCACAGGAGAGTGAAACGTGCCACGAGTTAAGGGCGGTACCATCACACGCCGTCGCCACAAAAAAGTATTAAAACTTACAAAAGGAATGTACGGCTCTCGCAGCAGTTTATACCGCCGCGCCAACGAGGCGATGCTGAAGAGCCTTTGGTACGCCTATCGAGATCGTCGCACTCGCAAACGCGATCTGCGTCGTCTTTGGATTGCCCGTATCAACGCCGCCGCGCGTCTCAACGGAACCACTTATAGCCGTTTAATCTACGATTTGAAGCAATCGGGAATTGGCTTGAACCGGAAGATCCTCGCCGATCTCGCAGTTCGGGATCCAAAAGCTTTCAGCGAAGTTGTTAAAACGGCAGCCAAACATTAGCGACGCTTTCCAATCTCAATTTATAAAAGGGATGCATCTGCGTTCCTTTTTTTTATTTACACATAGTATCTACTCAGCCCCCTCGCAGCACTATCATTCTAAGCCGCGGAGCAACGAAGATTCTCGCCCAATCATAGTGATCTATTAGGCATAATCGATATCTTTCGTTCTCTACGGTCGGACAGAATGACATACCTGAGCAGTTACTGCCCTTTTATCTTTGCTGCCTTTACTTATACTCTGCGTACTCAGTAGCCATGGCTGGCCGCGGTGATACAATCAAACGGAGAGGAACTGCAACCCGAAATGATTACATCCACCTCCAATCCACGTGTGCAATGGGTGCGAACGCTGCAAAATAAGCGGCGCGCACGCCAGCGCGAAAATCTCTTCATCATTGAAGGTGCTCGGCTAGTAAATGAGGCAATTTCCTCCCTCTCACCGGCTAAACTCGTTTTGTATACGGATGCCCTCGAGCAGGACGACCAACGCCTAATAGATGAGTTAATCAATCTGGGAGCAGAGGCCGAGATGGTTTCTGAACAGGTTATGAAGGCCTGTTCCGACACCGAATCCCCACAAGGGCTGCTTGCCGTTCTTCCCCTTCCCTTTTCTGCGCCCCCTGATAATCTGACCTTAGCGCTCGTTGCAGATCGCATTTCCGATCCAGGCAATCTCGGAACAATCTTGCGCACTGCGCTTGCCGCGGGGGTCGAAGCCGTGTTCATCAACACGGGCACAGTTGACCCCTTTAACCCAAAAGTTGTGCGGGGCGCCATGGGGGCACATTTCCACCTGCCCATTATCCAAGTGCAAATCTCTGAGATTGAGAAACATCTTCGCGGAATTGAGATTTGGGTCGCCGAAGCCGGGCTGGGGCCGCCATACTATGATGTGGATTGGAACAAACCTTCTGCGATTGTGATTGGGAGCGAAGCCCACGGTCCCAGCGACGAGTTTCGTTCCATCGCCAAGGGCAGCACCCACATTCCCATGCAAGATTTGGCTGAGTCGCTGAACGCCTCCGTCGCGGCTGCGGTCATCCTATTCGAAATTGCCCGAAGGCGAGGAGAAGAATGAGAATTCGTGCGCTCACTGGCTTTATCGATCCCGGCTGGCCGATCGAAACCGAGTTCGTCGCTAAAACAGCTCAATGCCTAAAGGGCTGTCGATCAGCGCTTCAGGACGCCGGCTTTGAGGTCCAGACTCTGCGCATTGCCACGCCGCCGCCTTCGGAAATGTCAACGCCTGTTGCTCCTGCAGATCGACCAGACCTGGCTCGCCGACTTGAAGCTGAAATATTTATTCAGGGTATCGACTATGCTGCGATAGGACCCGCTCTACCCAATGAGCCGGATGGTTATCGTATACTGCCTGAAGTGTTGGATGCAACGGACACAGTCTTCTCCTCCGGACTCTACGCAGATCCAACCGTCGGGTTGTCGCTCACGGCGGCGCGGGCCTGTGCCCAGGCCATTCAGGAGATATCAACAATACGTGACGACGGATTTGGGAATTTGCGCTTCGCCGCACTGGTCAACGTGCCGTCAGGCGTCCCTTTCTTTCCCGCAGCATACCACCGCGGCGGACCACCCTCGCTTGCGATCGCGACCGAATCAGCCGACCTCGCGGTTGGCATTGTCAACGACGCGTCCTCGACCCAATTGGCGAAGAAACAGCTAATCGCGGCGATCGAGACGAGTGCGGCAAATCTCACCCGAGTCGCCGGCGCCATCGCGCGCGACCATGGTTTTCGCTTCCTTGGAGTCGATTTCTCCTTCGCCCCTTATCCTGAAGTGCAGCGTTCGATCGGCACGGCGCTTGAGACAATTGGAGCCTCAACTTTCGGCCAATCTGGCAGCGCAGTAGCGGCAGCCTTCCTAACCGATTGCCTTGACCGCGCTCAATTCCAGCGCGTTGGCTTCTGTGGACTCTTCCTGCCCGTTCTTGAGGATACCGTCCTGGCCTCGCGCGCCAGCGAAGGGATCCTGACGATCTCCGATTTACTGCTCTACTCCACGCTTTGCGGAACCGGCCTGGATACAATCCCGCTTCCTGGAGACGCGAGCATAGAAGCGTTAACCGGGCTTCTACTCGATCTCGGCGCAATCGGCCTGCGCCACACGAAACCACTCACAGCGCGGCTTATGCCCATTCCCGGGAAAATCGCGGGGGACACTGTTCATTTTGATTTCCCCTATTTTGCTGACAGTCGGGTTCTGCCGCTTTCTGATGCCCCTCTATCCGGTCTGCTCGAAAGATCCGGCACGCTCGACATCGGCCCTCACAATTTTGAATGACACTTATCCAACCCATGGGCGATACGATCGCAACCAAACTTATAAGAACAAAATCCTTGCTGACCACTCCTTGGGCGATTAGAATTCCCATGTTGCGAACACCCCGCCGACGATAATTGATGGATCATCCTTGGATGGATATCCTGCATTCGCCTTCCATCGCCATCGTGTGGAGGATGTTCTGACGACACGTTCGTGGCGAGCATGGCAAGATCATCGGGCGGGAAAAGCAAAAGGGTATGCATTTAAGTCAAGCGCCCCTCCTCAATTCAACTATCTGGCCGTATTCAGCCGACCGTTAAACTATAAAGGTCACCTATCACAATGGACCTGTCTGAGAATTTGAACGCAGCCCAGCATGAAGCGGTTACTGCCCCCCTGGGGCCAGTTTTAGTACTTGCTGGACCAGGCTCCGGGAAGACGCGCGTCCTAACCCACCGCGCAGCCCATCTGATCACCGCAATGGGGGTGGCGCCAGGATCGATCATCGCCGTCACCTTCACAAACAAAGCCGCCCGAGAGATGAGCAAACGTGTGCAGGAGCTGCTTTCACTTGACTCGGAAGCGGGGGGCGGGCGACCAAACCTGGGGACCTTCCACGCGCTGTGTGCGCGCATCATCCGCCAAGAAGCCGATCACTTGCCGGTCACGAGTGACTATGTGATTTTTGATGACGCCGATCAACTGTCTTTGATTCGAAATGTACTCAAGGAGCTGCGGCTGGATCCCAAAAAGACCAGGCCGGGGCGTATTCTCAATGCCATATCCAACGCAAAAAATGAACTTGTCGAGTTGGAAGACTACAACACCGACACATACGCCCATGAGATCGTGCGCCTGGTGTATGAGCGCTACCAAAAAGCTTTGCTGGCAAATAACGCCCTGGATTTTGATGATCTGCTTTTCTGGGTTTTTCGCCTCCTGCGAGATCACGACGATCTACGAAGCGCCTACCGGCGACGTTTCCAGCACCTGCTCGTTGATGAGTTTCAGGATACCAATACCGCACAATATTCACTGCTGCGTCTGCTGGCGGGGAAAACTCCGGATTTGTTCGTCGTCGGCGATCCGGACCAGTCGATCTACCGTTGGCGCGGTGCCGATTACCGCAATGTGCACCGCTTCCAAGAGGACTACCCTCAAGCTCTCACGATTCTTCTTGAGCAAAACTATAGGTCCACCCAGACCATTCTGGATGTCGCCACAGCGGTGATTGACCCCAACCCCGGACGTCAACGGAAGCTGCTATTTACAGATCGGGGTCCGGGGACACCAGTCGTCCTTCAGGAATCCTATAGCGAAACTGATGAAGCAGCTTTCGCAGTGGAGATCATTTCAACCCTGACTTTTTGCGGCGAGGCTGACCCCGGAGACTGCGCCGTGATGTACCGCACCAATGCACAATCCCGAGCCTTAGAGGAGGCTTTCCTGCAAGCCGGTCTGCCCTACCGCATCGTCGGCGCGCAGCGATTCTACGGCCGCCGGGAGATCAAGGATCTAATCGCGTACTTGCGCCTGATTCACAACCCCGCCGATCGCGTCAGCCTATTGCGGGCTCTAAACACGCCTCCGCGCGGCATCGGCGCGAAAACCGTCGAGCTCTTGTTCGAGAGCTCGCAGCAGCGCGACATTCGACCGGCGGAGATCCTATTCGCTCTTGCCCGCGAAAATGATCCAACCTTGACGGACACTTTTAACCCCCGCGCCCGACGCGCGCTGATTAGCTTCGCTGACCCATGGCTTCGTTGGATCGAGATGAAAGAGAAGAGCAGCCTGGTCGCGCTCATCGATTTCGTCCTGGAGAACATTAACTTCCGGGCACACATCGATGATGGAACAGAAGAAGGTGAAGCGCGCTGGGAGAACATCCAGGAACTGCGGCGGGTGGCTTATGAATTTGAAAACGTCGACCTGGGGGCGTTCCTCGAAAGCATCGCCCTCATCTCCGACCAGGACACATTATCTGAGGAACAGAACGCACCCACTCTGCTGACCCTTCACGCAGCAAAGGGTCTGGAATTCCCGATTGTGATCATCATCGGGCTGGACGATGGAGTCTTGCCTCACCAGCGCTCCTTCGATGATCCGGAATCCATGGCCGAGGAAAGGCGTCTGTTTTATGTTGGCGTTACGCGCGCAAAAGACCGCCTGTATCTCCTACGCTCATTCCGCCGACGATTCGCCGGCCCTTCTACTTTGAGTAAGCCCTCTCGCTTCTTGCACAATATTCCACCGAAGCTCCTGGATGGTGATCTTCTTGGTTCTCAGAACTGGGAACAGATTTCCTATAAAAAGCAGACCACATGGGATCTGTCCCCAAAAATCCCGCTCGAACCTCAATATCAACCGGGGATGCGTGTTCGGCACAAAGTCTTCGGCGAGGGCATCGTCATGTCCACTCGGGGGGACAACGATGAAGAGGAAGTTAGCGTCGAGTTTGAGGATATTGGAACGAAGCGCCTTGACGCCTCAATGGCGAAATTGGAAATACTTGCTGATTGAGTTTTTTTATAATATGGTGAACAATCCATTCATGGTTTCTTTCTGCGATGCATGCCCATTTGTAACATCACCGGGGATAAAAAGATGAATATTTTCTTAACGGGTGGCGCAGGCTACATTGGGTCCGCCGCTGCTGCAACTTTATTACAGGATGGACATTCTGTAACCGTTTTCGACTCCCTGGTTACCGGGCATCGTGAAGCCATTCCCCACGAAGCGCGGTTTATCCAGGCCGACCTTGGCGACAGGACTGCGCTCGATGCTGCATTGAACGCGGAGCAATACGACGCCGCCATGCATTTCGCCGCCTTCATCGAGGCCGGCGAGAGCATGACAAATCCCGGAAAATATTTCCATAATAACCTGGTGCTCTCGACAGGTTTAATCGAGGCTTGTGTGCGTGCCAATGTGAAGCGCTTCGTGCTCTCCTCCACCGCCGCGGTATATGCCTCGAGCGGCCAACCACTCTCGGAAGAGTCGCCTCTTGGTCCATCAAACGTATATGGCCAAACCAAACTGATGATCGAACAGACTCTCGAGTGGTATCGCCAGATACATGGCCTTCATTTTGCCGCGCTGCGTTACTTTAACGCCGCAGGCGCTCTTCCAGGTCGCGGCGAAGCGCATCAACCCGAAAGCCATCTCATCCCTCTTGTCCTGCAGGTCGCACTTGGCCAGCGGTCCGAGATTAAAATCTTCGGCAATGACTACCCCACGCCGGACGGCACCTGCATTCGCGATTACATCCACATCGCCGATCTCATCGATGCTCACCTGCTCTGCCTGGGCGCTCTCGACGATCAGGACCGACTGATCTACAACCTTGGAAATGGATCTGGTTACTCCGTCCGCGAGGTCATCGAAGCATCCCGGCATGTTACAGAACAAGAGATCTCGGCCCTCGATGCTCCACGGCGACCCGGGGATGCCCCCCGGCTCGTAGCAAGCTCCGATAAAATCCAACGCGAGCTTGGTTGGTCGCCAATGTACCCCGAGCTCGAGCAGATCATCGCCAGCTCCTGGGAGTGGCACAGGTCTCACCCACATGGTTACAGGTCACAAACTGAACAATAAAATTGATTCGCCGGAGCCGGGCAGCAGGAATCTTGACTGCGCTTGCGGGCGGGAAAGGATTCTCGCCTGGAGGCGATATCAATTACGGCAGCGGTCCAATTTTCTTCAATACCGCTCTCACGGGCGCTCCGTAATAAAACCACCCCAGTGACGGCATAAGAAGGACCGGCACGATGTCGCGGGGGTATAATCGCGAGGTGAAACCACCGAAGAAACGCGCGATCGAAGTGCGCTCTCGTTTATTGGAGACATATGGCCAGCCGGGCTGGCGCAATCCATTACCGCCGCTCGATGAGCTGGTCTCTACAATCCTCTCTCAAAACACGAACGACACAAACCGGGACCGCGCTTTCAAAACCCTGCGGGGGCGTTTCCCCACCTGGGAAGAAGTGCGCGATGCGGATCCCTCAGATATTATTACCGCCATTCGCTCTGCGGGTCTTGCCAATCAAAAAGGTCCTCGCATCCAGCGCGCCCTAGAGCAGATTACCGAGGAAAACGGCGATCTCAATCTGGACTTCCTCGAAGCCCTGCCGCCTGAACAGGCAAAGGAAAGACTCCTTCGCTTTAAAGGAGTCGGGCCAAAGACTGCGGCGATCGTACTGCTCTTCTCGCTCGGTAAACCGGCTTTCCCCGTAGATACACATATCTACCGCTTGACGGGGCGCCTGGGCTTGCGTCCCGAAAACATCAATGCCGAGCAAGCACACGATCATCTTGCAGCACTTTTCGATCCTGCCATGTATTATGATGTTCATCTCAATCTTATCCGTCATGGGCGCGAAATCTGCCATGCCCGTTCTCCACAATGCGAGCGCTGCCCTTTGAGCGATCTCTGCCCCAATGTCCAGGCGCTTTCCCGGAAAATGCACGAATGAGTGATTCGCCAAAACAAACCTTTTCCACCGAGAACTTGCGCAAGGTCCGTCTTGCACTCGAGACTCTCTCTGCAAATTGCGATGGGGGACAGGCCGCAATTGCACGCGACGCGCTGAATGATCTCGAGCAGGTTGAACAACGCCGGGGCGCAGATGAACAAGCACGACTGGCTGCACTCTTTAAAGTCTGTCGTGCACTGGGGTCATCTCTCCATCTCAGCGAAGTGCTGCGCGAGACGATGGATTCGGTTATTCAATTAACGGGCGCGGAGCGTGGTTTTCTAATGCTTGTCAACCAGGAAACCGGGAAATTATCATTCCAAGCAGCACGCAACTTCCAACAAGAGAACCTGGATAAGAGCGAAATGGAAGTCAGCCATTCGATTATCCAGGACGTCATCCGTTCCGGCGAGGGGATTTTGACCACGAACGCGCAGGTCGACGATCGTTTCTCCAAACAAGAATCGATAACCCGATTTGCGCTTCGTTCCATTCTCTGCCTGCCCCTTCGAGCGCACGGCGAGGCAATGGGCGTCATCTACATTGATAACAAGATCATATCAGGCGCCTTTAATAAAGATGATCAAGAACTGCTGGAGGTTTTCGCCGTTCAAGCCGGTGTTGCGATCGAAAATGCGCGCCTTTATTCTCAAGTGGATACTGAATTAGCAAAACGGGTATCGGAGCTAGAAACGCTTCGTCATATCGACAAGGAACTCAATACCAGTCTCGATTTAAAGCGTGTGTTAGAACTCACGCTGGAATGGGCATTGCGCAGCACGGGATCAGAGGGCGGCTGCATCGGGCTTCTGAACAAGGCCGGTTCCCTGTCCATCCTCGCCGGCGAGTGTGCCGATGAATTAATGGACGTGAGCGATCCGCGCCTCGCTCCAGCCGTGCAGAAGGGTCAGGCTGTTACATTTCAACAGGATAGCAACTTCAATGCCTTGATCGTGCCCGCCCGTCGCGAGTCCCGTACAATCGCACTTATAGGCGTCAGGCGGAGGGAAAAAGCCTATTCCAAAGAGGCAGAGAGTTTCCTCTTCCGTATCGCCGAACGCGCCGCTCTCGCAATCGAAAACACACGTCTATTGGATGCTGCACGCGCAGCAGATGATGCAAAATCGCAGTTTATCTCGATCGTAACTCATGAACTTAAAATCCCTATGACCTCGATCCGAGGATACGCCGACCTTATCAAACAGGGAACCGTCGGCCCAGTGACGGATCAGCAGATGAAATTCCTCGACACAATCCGCTCCAATGTAGACCGTATGGCCAATCTGGTATCGGATATTTCCGATATATCGCGAATAGAGACTGGGCGCCTCAACATCGACGTTGCTGCTATCCCAATCGCGGATTACATCTATGAAATTACGGCCGGTTTTCAACCCCAATTGGACGCCAAGAAACAATCTGTTGAGTTTTCCATCGAAGACGGCCTCCCCATGGTGTATGCAGATCGAAACCGATTAGCTCAAATCTTGACCAACCTGCTTGGCAACGCCAATAAATACACACCCGAAGGTGGCTCCATCACCATCACTGCTTCGCTCTCCAATAATTTCATTCGAACCGAAATACGCGACACTGGCATCGGATTAAACGATGATGATCGGGCGATGCTCTTTACACAGTTTTTCCGCTCTGAGGATCCAGCCGTACGGAATGAGATTGGGTGGGGTCTCGGCCTGCACGTGACCCGCCAACTCGTCAAACTTATGGGCGGTGAAATTGGCGCTCAGAGCGAGCCCGATGAAGGTAGCACTTTCTGGTTCACACTTCCGGCGAGCACATAAACCGGATTGACGGCATGATGAGCAAACAACACAAGCGTGACCGCTACCGTCTGCTTCTCTACCAAGAACTTGTAGGCCGTCATGCACGAAAAGCCCTTCTTCTCTCGTTTCTGCTCCTCGGTCTGTGGACTCTCGTAGATATTGGTTACGCCCATTGGCTTGAGCCCTCTTCACAGCGCTGGCTCTTCGCTGGTGGACTTATCGCCTTCGCATATTGGTTGTTTGCCCGTTTTGGACCTGGCCTGGCATATGCACAAGCCCACCAAGACCATCTTCGCCTCCAGACACCGATATTTCGCCTGAACATTTCCTACCGCCGAATCATTAACACTCGCCCGATCGTTTTCGGTAAGTTGTTTCCTCCCGAAAGTATGCCTCGTCGTGACCGACGCCCCATGATGCCCTTCCTCGGCGTCACCGCTCTCGGTATTGATCTTCACGGTTGGCCGCTGCCGGCCTGGCTGCTTAGGCTCTTTCTGAGCCGTTACATGCTGGCAAACGACCAGATTGGCTTCATCCTGCTCATCGAAGATTGGATGCGCTTCAGCACTCAACTAACGAGCCTGCTGGGCGAATGGCGCACTTCGCGCCAACAACGACCGCCCAGTCCTGGCATCGGGGTCTCCGACCTGCTATCCGATTGACCACCCCTTATCAACGATTCCGCTCGCGTTGACACGCCACTGCGCTGAGGTCTATACTCGCGTGTGATTCACTGAACAGATTAAGGAGAGAGATATGCCGCTTACATTAACCTGGTACGGACATGCCGCCTTCGGGCTCGATGTAGCTGGTGTAAAACTGCTCGTGGATCCGTTCCTGAACGACAACCCCGCCGCAACGGTAAAAGCCGATGCAGTTGATGCGGACTTCATCCTCATCTCCCATGGGCATGGCGATCATATTGGGGATGCCGTGGCGATCGCCAAGCGCACCGACGCGCTCGTTATTAGCACCTACGAAGTTGCTTCCTGGTTCAAGAACAAGGGCATTGAGGCGCATGCTCAGCACATCGGCGGAGGTTTCCACCACCCTTTCGGTTACCTCAAGTTGACCCAAGCACTGCATGGATCCATGCTCCCGGACGGCTCTTATGGCGGAAACCCGGCCGGCTTTCTGCTCACTGCACCGGGGGACAAGAGACTCTACCTCGCCTGCGACACAGGCCTGTTCGGTGACATGCGCTTAATCGGGGAGGAAGGGATCGATCTGGCGGCTCTTCCCATCGGGGACAACTACACCATGGGCCCCGATGATGCCTTGCGAGCGGTCAAACTGCTTGAGCCTAAACACGTCATTCCGGTGCACTACAACACCTGGGAGTTGATCGAGCAAGATCCTCACGCATGGGCAGAAAAGGTAAAGAAAGAGACCACGGCGATTCCGCACATTCTACAGCCCGGTGAAAGCTTCCAGCTTTAATAACTCGAAAGGCTCTACACCGATCAGCGATAATATCCCTGGGACGGACAACCCTCATCAAGGGACACTGATGCAGAAGACCATCCATTGGCGTGACCATATATTCATTAACATCTACTGGCTCGGTCTGAGCATCTCCGCCGGCGTAATCACCCCTGTTTTATTACCGTATCTCGTGACCATTTTCGTCGCTCCCGATCAGAAAAACACTTACCTGGCAATGCTGCGCGTCGCCGGCCTTGCGGTCGCGATGCTCGTACAGCCTCTGGCGGGAATGTATAGCGACCGGAGCACGCACCGCTTAGGCCGCAGGCGGCCGTTCATCTTTTGGGGAACTATTCTTGATCTGGCATTCCTCGCCATCATCGGCGCATCAATGCTTTTCGTCGGATCATCGCTTGATCAAACGATACGCCCGCTCCTGGGTTTCTCCGCCGCATATGCCGTTTTACTGCTTGGACTCGTACTCCTACAAGCTTCATCCAACACCGCCCAAGGGGCTCAGCAAGGCTTGATTCCCGACCTGATACCTGAAAATCAGCGCGGTTCCTCCTCCGGCGTAAAATCGGTGTTCGAAATTTTGCCGAGCTTTTTTGCAGTCTTCATCGGTCCTATCATAGACTCCGGCAGAATTTGGCTTGCCGTCGGCATAATCGGCGGCTCGCTTACTCTGACAATGCTCCTCACAATAATCTTCGTGCGCGAAGAGCCCTTGCGCGAGAAGCCCAGGCGGCGTAATGCCTCTCGCCCATTAAGGATTCTCGCACTCACAGCGATCTTTGTCGGTGTTACGCAGGGTGCGCTTTGGGTAGTCCGCACCGGAGGTCTATTCCTGAGCAGCCGGGAGGTCTCTGCCGAATTGCAGATTGCCTTGATGGGGTTCGCTGGTTTTATTGCCATGGCTGGATCGATACTCATGGGGGTTTATTTTGGTGCGTGGGTGGGCATCGGCGATGAGGCTCGATCAAACAAACCCTTCATCTGGTGGGTCATCAACCGCCTGCTCTTTCTGGCGGCAGTGGGGTCTATTCTTGGATTTTTCCAATTCTTCATCAGTGATGTCCTTCACGTCGAAAACCCGGCAACGATGACCACCATCATTCTAGCTGTTGTGGCGCTGTTTTTGATCCCTTCTACTCTGGTCGGTGGATACCTTGCAGATCGGATCGGGCGGAAACAGTTGATCGCTTTTGCCGGTTTGATTTCAGCCGCCGGGACTCTGCTTTTACTTTTCTTGCGAACTATGCCAATGGTAATCGTAAGCGGGTGCATCCTCGGTGTTGGAGCAGGTGCGTTCATGGCCGCCAATTGGGCCCTCGGCACAGACCTGGTTCCTCCCAAAGAGGCTGGGCGCTACCTGGGCATCTCCAATCTCGCCGGAGCAGGTGCGGGGATTGTTGGAGCAGGAATCGGCGGACCTATGGCAGATTTTTTCAACCGGATTCAACCCGGTCTAGGATATCTCATCATTTTTGCCATCTACGCAAGTCTCTTTCTTCTCTCTGTAGTCGCCTTGCGCGGCATCCCCCAATTAATTAAGTCGCCAAGGCAATAACCAGCGATACAGGAATTATTATCTGGTCCTCAATAAAGTCGCTTGGGGAATGGGCATCACTCGTTGTACAATCAGACAAGACCCCATATTCAGCGCTTGGAGGAGACATATGCTGTCCAACGACGAGCGTATCGGCGAGATTGTCCACTATTATCACAAAATTTCGGTGGCCGTCATCAAACTAACTAACCCTCTGCAAGCAGGAGAAAAGATCCATTTCCTCGGTGCACACACCGATTTCTTGCAGGAGGTCCGCTCAATGCAGATCGAGCATGAGGTTGTCGTTGAGGCGAAAGCTGGCGATGAGGTCGCTGTGAAAGTCGATCAGCGAGTTCGGCGCGGGGATACCGCCTTCCGCCTGGCGGAGTAAAAATCGCGGGTCCGCCAACTCATTGAATCCCTATGGGTCCCAGGATAAGCGCGCCTCGCTCCCTCAAGATTCTGGTTTAATTGAAACTGAATGATTTGGGAATTCAGATGGCGACAGCTACCATCGCTACATTGATGGGGCGAATTACGACACCAGCGGCAGCGCAATGGTGAATATTGCGCCCTGGTCAGGGCCCTCACTCTCCACCCAGGCGCGGCCTCCATTTGATTCGGCAATGGCCTTTACAATGGGCAGCCCCAATCCCAGGCCATCATGTTGGCGAGTCAGGTGATCTTCCACTTGATAGAACAGGTCAAAGACCGTATCCAATTCATCGGTGGCCAGGCCTATTCCGGTGTCGCGCACGCGGAGCCAGGCCTCTTGACCATGATGTTCCAGAGTTAACCATAGTTCCCTTTCTTTCGGTGTGAAACGGATTGCGTTATTAAGTAAATTGGTTAAAGCCATCGTTATCTTCGGTCCATCGACCTTCGCTTCGAGCGTTTCTGCGGGTAGATTGAGCTTGAGGGTCTGCCCTTTGGCTTCCACTAAGCCAACAACTTCCTCATACGCCATCTGAACGATGTGTTGAAGCGGCTGCTTCAACAACACCAGATCTGCTGATCCCGCCTGCAGCATATTCAAATTGGTCATGTCCTCGATTAATGCACGCATTCGCAAGGCGGAAGCGAGTACCGCATCCGCGTGTTCAGAGATTTTTTCTCCAGCTAATTCCTTGAGCAATGACGCGTTACCCAAGATCAAGCCCAGTGGTGTGCGCAGCTCATGAGAGGCGATAGCGATGAAATCGGTTTTTAATTGATCCAGTTTCCCTAGCGCCTCATAAGCCCGATTGAGCGCATCGATCTGGCGCGCGTTGCTAAGCGCTACGGCGGCTAACGAGGCAATATTAGTTAGGGTTTGAATATCTACCTCATCAAAAATTCCCTGGCGTTTGTTCACCGCCTCCAACACACCAGTCACCTCGTCGCGGATCCGCAACGGTACACCGATTATGGAGCGCACCGAAAAAACCCCGCTCTCTCCAACTTCGGAATAATGTTGCGCCGTGGCACCCAGCTCGTTAAGAATGAGTGGTCGATCCTCTCGAAAGATTGTCCCCGCGATTGACCCTTCCTTCGGAACCGGCTTTTTCTGAAGTGTCTCTGGATCGGCGTCCGTTGCTGCGGCGATGTACAGATCGCGGGTTTTATCGCTAACGAGCAGAATTGAGGCAGCCTCGCTCTCGACTAGATCAGCTGCAGAGTGGATGATGAATTGAAGCAAGCGGTCGAGATCCAGTGTCGAGTTGAGTGTGATACTGATCTCAACCAATCTGGATAGCCGTACAACCATCTGGCGAAGATGCTTCAATTCATCCTCAGTCTGAGTATTCATCACTCTGTAAGTTTATGTCAGCAAACCATCCTTGTCTACAAGACCATTGTCGCTCCTAAGCGATCGTTGTATACTTCATAAGCTTATTAATCACCCGCTCACAAAATAAGGAATACTCCCCATGAAGGTGTCCTGTCTTCAAGAGAATCTGGCCCGTGGATTAAGTGTCGTGTCACGTGCGGTGGCGCCCCGCAGCACTCTTCCAGTGCTGAGTAATATTTTAGTTGCCACCGATAATGGTCGGCTGCGCCTTTCTGCAACCAACCTGGAGTTAGGAATCAGTTATTGGATTGGCGCGAAGATTGAGGAGGAAGGCTCGACAACGGTACCGGCGCGCACTTTTGTTGACCTGGTAAACACACTCCCAAGCGACACCGTATCCATGGAGCTTACTATCCGCAATCAAACATTGAATGTGCGTTGCGGCTCTTTCAACAACGACATCAAGTGTATCGACGCCCAAGATTTTCCACCTCTGCCACCTTCCGAACTCGATGATGGACTGACGCTAAATGTTGAAAACTTGCGCTCGATGATCCAACAGTCAACTTTCGCTGCCTCGATGGATGACGCCCGTCCGGTCTTAACCGGCGTTTTACTTGAGGTCGAAGATGATAAGGCGACGATGGCTGCAGCGGATGGCTTCCGCCTCTCGGTCCGCACCGCGCAACTCACCTCAGCCTCTTCCAACCAGGTCAGAGCAATCGTCCCCGCACGTGCCTTGAGTGAACTGGCACGCATCATCAGCACTGGCGATGAAACAATCAGCATGACTCTACCGCCCAATCGTGGGCAGGTGATCTTTCGCGGTACCGATTTTGAACTCGTTTCTCAGCTTATCGACGGAACCTTTCCAGACTACCACAGCATCATCCCCACCACCCACGCTACTCGAAGCGTGCTCTCAACTGGCGCTCTTCTGAAAGCATGTAAGGCTGCTGATATCTTCGCCCGCGAGGCCGCTCATTCTGCTCGTCTACGCTTTACTCCCGGAAGCGATCTCGAGCCCGGAACACTGGAAGTCTCGGCAACAGCCGCCGAAACAGGATCAAATGAGACCATCGTCGATGCAACTATAGAGGGTGAGGCGATGGAAATCGCCTTCAATGTGCGTTTCCTGGTGGACGTCCTGACCGTGATCGATACACCCAACGTCGCCATCGAGACGACATCAGCCTCGTCTCCCGGCCTGGTGCGTCCCGTCGGCCGCGATGATTTCCTGCATGTCATAATGCCCATGCATCTTGGGCGATAACCAGCCTTTCGCTTTCGAATTGCTGATTATTTACTAGGTCCTCTACGATTGTCGAGGACCTTTTTTATTTGACCTCTCCACATTCCCTGCCCAACCTTACTGTTGATCAGCATCTTTTGTATGAAGACACCGGCAATGCCGCCAGTGTTCCACCTGAAGACGTGGCCCGGGCTGTAGCAGTAAATCACATTTGGTGTGGGTGGGGATTGGATGAGACTACCGCCGCAAAATAAAACTCGGGAGAAATGCGCACGCTTCAATAACTACTGCCGTCGAGATTTTCCTTCGTGAGACCAGGCGTGTTCACCGATGAGGGGAACAAAAGTTACCGGAGCCAGCTTCTCGCAAGCCAGTTTCTGCCCCTCACGTTTCCAGATCTCAAGCACTTGCCCCGCCCGACTTCCCACCGGGACGACTAATCTTCCGCCATCGCTGAGTTGATCCTCGAGCGGTTTTGGAACCTCGGGCGCAGCCGCCGTAACGATGATGGCCTGATACGGCGCATGCTCGGGTAGACCACAAGATCCATCTCCCTCAACCACTTCGATGTTATCCAGCTGCAGCGAATGCAGCAAAGACCGCGCCCGCGCAGCCAATTCCGGAATCCGCTCTATGCTGTAAACTTTATTTGTTAAATGCGCCAGAATGGCTGCCTGGTATCCCGATCCTGTGCCGATTTCGAGTACGGTCTCATCGCCCTTCAGGCAAAGAAGTTCGGTCATCAGCGCAACGATGTATGGCTGGGAAATGGTCTGATTGTTGCCGATGGAGAGAGGGGCGTCGATATAGGCCAGGCGAGCTTGTTCTGGAGATACGAATCTATGACGTGGAATGGTAAGCATCGCCTTGAGCACGCGCTCATCGCGGATCCCACGACTGACCATTTGCTGGTCTACCATGCGCTTCCGCTCGTGGGAATAGGCTTCTTTCTCAGACATGCTTGCTATCTTTGATTATACGCCGGCGCTGATATCCGCGAAAACGTTGTTTGCCCGGTAAAATACAGGGGTAAATGTCGGTTAAAAGTGGATGCTTGGTAATTATCAACCGTCAGAAACGAAACGCTGCTCATCCCATACATCCGCATCATTGTGGTAACCAGCCTGCTCCCAGAAGCCCAGTCGATCCTCCGCTAAAAACTCCAAGCCTCTCAGCCACTTCCCACCTTTCCAAAGATAAATATCTTTCAGATCTTCCCTTCCGGGGATTGCTCCGACGACTCCACGGAGCGGATAACCGTGATCAGGCGTAATGGGTTGCCCGTTAAAGTGTGTGGCCAACAAGAAATTATCCGACATGGCAACAGATATGGGTGTGTTTGTCGTATAACCGTACTCACAATGCTGCAACAGGAACTTCGCCGATGAGCTGACCTTAATGATCTCCTGCTGCACGAGCGCCTGTAATGAAACACCCTCCCATTCCGTGTCGAATTTGCTCCAGCGGGTTACGCAGTGGATGTCCATCTTGATCCTCGTGCGCGGTAATTCTAAAAACTCGTCCCAAGTCCAGGTCAATTCTTGATCCACCTCACCCCAAACTCGGAAATTCCAAGTGGAAGGGTCAAATTCTGGAACCGGCCCATAATGCAAAATCGGGAATTTAACCGTTAACGATTGTCCCGGTGGGAGCCTGCCCTCTTGTGAAATCTTGTCTTCTAATCCTCGCCTCGTTCCTTGACCTTCAGACATCACTTCTCCCTTCAAAGATCATCCATTATATCAACTTCAACATTAACGATGGGAACTCCGAAGCAGGATCTAGTGATATAGAATCGCGCCTACTCTGTCGATAAAGAGATTCTGCCTTTGAGAAAACTTCTTCCCTCTCTTTATTTCCAGCCCCTTATCGCTCATCTTATTTCTCTCCCGCGGCTGTCCCACCACCATGCCCAACCCCCAGTCCTTCAACGGGGGAATACATACATAGTCAGCCGGGGTGCAAAGAAATGCACCCCGGCGGAGTTATTGCACGAAGATTCGCCGTGAAGTTGGCGCTGAATTTCGCTTAGCGTACTTGCACACTACCAATCCCAAGATCAATTACCATCTCAATCTGCTTCTCGGCCGCAGCATAACCTGGCGAGATATAAAAATCCCCATCGCGTGCATAACCGCTTGGAACGCGTACGTTCCCAATACCAACGTCGGCACTTAAGCGAACACCCACGTTCTTGGGAATCACAACAAGGATCTCGCCTATGCCCCCCTTAAGAAAAATATCGTCATTTGCCTCGGGCGGCAGCAACAAAATCAATTGCCCTATTCCATGCTCTGCCTGTATTTCGCCAATCTGGAGATCCCTGAGGTCGAGCTCCACCTTCCCCACACCGAAGTCAACGATCATGTCAATGGCCACACCAGGGTGCAGCGCGAGATCCCACGATGGTTGACCGCTCCACCCGCTGAAGAATGGGACCACGATGAAACCTTTGGTCCGCAGATCGACAGTCGCACGTGTGCCAGAGAAATCGATCGTCTCACTAATCTCCTCGCCGATGAAAGGGCGAACATCACCTTCTACCAGCGTATGTGCTCCCTTTGGTAATGCGCCAAGGTGCAGGTATCCAAGAGCGGGATCGATGGTAACAATTGCATTCTCAACATTTCTCAAAGGAATCTCTATTTTCTCAGATGCGTTTGTCCATCGAGGTTGCTTGTCGAAGAAGACGATGCCGCCAGCCAGGATGGCGAGGACTACTATTAATGCAATTGCCGCTCCCCAGGCCGAGCGATGACCGATAAGTGTATCGAGCCCTACTGCGATAAGCAGGATCGGCCAGAAGCGCATGACAACATCCCAAACGTTCAATTCGATCAACCCCAAATTGTTTAACAGAAAAATCACCCCAAGGGCAATCAGGATAACAGGCCCTGTAATACTGGGTCTACGATAGCGACTATTCATTTCATTCACTCCTTAAGCCGAGCAATTCCATTTACCCGATTCATTCTCTAGCAGCCGATGGCTCGCTTCAACGCGGGCGGAACAAAGGGCCCAACAGGATCATCAAGCCGGCGCCGATTAATATACTCGGCCACAGCAATCCGGAGAATTGGCCTCTGCCCAAGAAAGAACCAAAAATTGCGAACATGATCAGGCTCACCATGATCGCCCGGCTTCCATCATATAACCCCTCGCGAGTTTTACCCGCGAGTAAGCCGGAGACGATCACGCCCACACCCACGAACCCGGGTATCAGCGTCCAGACATACGCCCAACTCTGCCAGTTGCCCGTTGTGTTCTGCCAATACAGAATTCCGCCGATCCCGCCTACGATCGAGGCTGGAATCGCCAGGGATGGCGTGCTGGTCAGCAATCCCATCAATAAAAGGAATACGCCCACTGCAATCACAATCAAGGGCCAATTATCCTTTGGTTTTATGAACGCGAAGATGTCGGGAAATAATTGTGCTGCCAGGAGTGCGGCGCCGATCAGGATGATTAGCAACCCGGCCACCAAGTTTGATCGTTGTCCTTGCTCCATTTCACCCTCCCATTTCGATTTACGCAGAAGATATGGATAAGTCGCGCTTCTTTTACCGTCTTAATCTTTCTGCCTCTTATAATCCTGAATGCCTGGTCAAAGAATTTAGATTACTGTCTGCTCCGTGCCTTTTGTATTCCTGCCCCTGTCTACACCGGATTTTTGAAATCGTAGATTCCGTCCCGCACAGGCCAAATATATTTGCATCCCCTGCAGCCCAAGCCCTCTGTTGTCTTTTGCAGTTCAAGTGACCCACACTCGGGACAGCGCCAAATCGAGCCCTCGCGGACGCGCCCGGGCGCACCCTCAACCGAGGCATATTGGAAAACGCTAGGGGTCAGTTGCGCCCAATCCCCCGTGCGCTGCATCATTGAGTCAACTGCCACCAATACATTTAGGGGAACAAGGCGCTTGAGGAGATTGGTGCGAAAATGGGAAACTGTTAACTTTCGCCCGGGCGAAAAACCGGCCTGTTTCAACCATGTGAAAACGACTCGTGGATGGAAATTGAAATTTAATTCTGTGAACTCGATTGCTTCAGGGTCGAAGGGGTTCCAGACCTGTCGTCGAATCAACCAACGAGCGATGGCTTTGATGTTGCGTTTGTTTGCGTATTCGAGGATGAAGGTTGATCCCGGGACAAGCGTAGGCCTTATCTGGCTCAGCGCGCTTTGAGGTTCCACCAGGTGATGAAGCGTTCTGATCATCGTGGCAGCATCGAACACTTCGTGAGCGAAGGGTAAGCGATAGACGTCGCCGACGACATAAACATAGCGGTCACTTTCGCCAAGTCTCTGCTGCGCCAATTCAATTTGCGTTCGTGAATAATCAAGCAGGACAATCTGCTGAAAACCTTGATATCGAGTTGTATTTCTCCCGGCGCCTGCGCCCACCTCCAACAACCGGGCTCCACCCTCGGGCAGCAAACGCTTGAGAGCGATCGCCTCTACTCGATCCTCATACTCCCGACTCCCATGTTCCCAGAATTTCTCCTGGTAATCTGAGCCTTCATAATCACAAATCGGGGGACGGCTTTCGCTCATGTTTCACCATGGAAACGCCGGTCACCTTCGTGCCCGGCGAAAGATCATCCCAATTGTACTCCTTCAATCTCGCGGTGTCAGCCGCACAGTCAAATTTATGAATCGAAATATCGCGTTTCATCCAGCTTGCGTTGCACCTGCGCCTCACTGCCTTCGGGCTCCTGCTCCAGCAATCCCACCTCCGCGTCAGCGCGAAAACGTGTCTCTGCCTCTTCAAGCGCGGTATGACTCGCACGCGGGGCAATCGCCCATCTGCCACAATGCGGGCACCGCGCAAGTTTCCCTACTAATAGATTTGGCGAAAGAAAATGCCTGGGGTATGGAAACCCACAGCGCCGACAGACCGCTCCCCCGGCAGGACCATACTTTCCAAGCTTGAAACTACCAGAGCGGCGGCCCATGAGTACCGGAAGAAGAGCTCCAAGCCCTACGAGTACAACAACCCCCACAATCAGCGGGATGGCGATATCGGCCGCCTTTTGCCAGCTCTCATCCGCGCTGATGAACTCCACCCTTATCTCTTCAAAGAATACCTCTGCGCCGCTCGCCGTCGTCCCAATAGCTGATAATGTGTGTGCGCCCAATGTATAATCACTTGTGCTGAAGGAAAACCTAAACGGAGATTCTGAGACTTCCGCAAAGAAATCCCCGTCGATCAGGTATTTAACCCGTTCTAGATCCTGCGGTCCATCGGTAGATATCGTAAACCGTCCCTGAATTCGTACACCAGCCTTGTACCCGAAGTCACGGCGCAGGTTGAGATCTAACCCATCCTCAACATCCTGGGCATATGCTGGAATAGTTAATAAAATAGCCAGCAGGATGAATAAGAGTATTGTCGCCTTTCTCATCTTCACTCCTCATTTCCAGCGCGTTAGGATTGCCTCACGCTGAAAGAGCTGCGTCGCGAAAGCCAGCAGACCAACATCGAGTACGGTGACCCCAATTGCCATCCATAGGATCATTGTTTCGTTGATAAAGATCAACCCGGTGATCTGGGCAATGAAAAGACCGAGAAGCGGCAGGATGACAAGCATAGATATCTGCTCGGCCACTCGGGGATCGTTTGCTCGAGAGGACACCATGATGGCGATACTCACAGCGGCAACAGCCAGCAACGGTACAACCACCACGATCGCAAACAACCAGATAGGGTCTGTAACCTGCCGTAATAACGCATTCCCCTCAGTGATGATAGCCACCCCTAGCGAAAATATTGTGAACCCCAGCCAAGTTGCGCCGATGGCGGGCAGCGCGGCAGCGACTGCCTTACCGGCGAGAAGTTCAAGAGTCGTCACCGGCGTCGCCAGTACCGGCTCCAGCGTTCTCGTAGTTTTCTCGCCCACAATGCTGTAGGAAGCGAAGGTCGCTGGAATAATGAGCGGCATCAACATAAACAACAACATAAACTGACTCACGATGAAGTACTGTCCACAGGTTTCACCATCCAATCCCTCACACAAGTCCGTAAAACCGGCGGGCATATCCGCTGCCGAAAACCCGGCCATCTCTTCGGGAGAACCCATTGTGTAGAGGATAATTAACGGCAGGGCAGTCATAATGAGCGGCATGAAAGCCACCGTAAAGAGCACAAAGCGATTCTTGAACACCTCGGCCCATTCCTTGCGCGCGATCACCCAGACTTTCCGCATTATCCACCTCTCACACGAGAATCTTTTTTCTTTACGGGCATTGCCTTCCCTCCGCCCCGATACACACACAACAGCATGGTGTAATTATGTAAAGTAACACCTGGATGATATCTCAGCCGCTAAGCGATGGAAAAGAGAAAAATTAACCTACCAGGTGTAAATAAATCTCCTCCAGGGACCGCCGCAGCTCGCCGACAAATCGAATATCAGCACCGGCACTCACCAAATTTCGGATCAGCTCCGGGTTATTCTTCTCGGGGTCATCCAGGGCGACGACCAGCTTGTTATCTTTTGCCTCAACGGAGCGCACAAAGGGCTGTTCACTGACCGCTTTTTCATATGCAGGAGAGACTGCACGCAAGTGAAATACGACCACGCGATCATAGAGCTTCTCCCGCAGCGCGGCTGGTGTGTCTAGCGCAAGCAACCGAGTATTTACCACTGCGATGCGGTCACACAGCCGGTCTGCCTCGTCGAGGTTATGAGTACACAGGAATATTGTCCGTCCCATTCCCTTTAACTCGCTGATGAATTCCCGCACCAAGCGCGCCATCTCCGGGTCGAGTCCCGCTGTCGGCTCATCAAGGAAGAGAACCTTGGGCTCATGCAGCATCGCCCGTGCGATGGCCAGCTTCTGCCGCATTCCCTTTGAGAATGTTGCCGCTACATCTCCGCGCCGATCCCACAATCCCAATAATCGCAGATAGCGCTCCACCTGTCCGGCCACGTCATCTACACCATGCAATTCCGCGAAGAAATTTAAGTTTCTTTCCGCGCTCAAGCGATCGTACAAGCCTGGAGACTCGGTTAGTATCCCGACGCTGCGCCTGATCTCGTTATCCTCTCGTCCAACGTCATACCCGGCGACGCTGGCCTCTCCCGAAGTCGGTGCAATCAACGCGCCCAGCATACGGATCGTCGTCGTCTTCCCCGCGCCATTTGGCCCCAAGAAACCAAAGATCTCACCCGGCTTGACATCCATATCCAGGTCGTCAACTGCCAACACGTCACCAAAGCGCTTGGTTAATCCCTTCGCAACAATCATTCTCATTCTCCTCAAACTAGATCGCTGCCCAGCTCGCAACAGCTCCGCTCAATGTCAAGCGTAGCGGCTATCTTCCAGACTATCATCTGATACTTCATCTTCGCTGACCCGTTGCACCTCTGCGTGAGGCGGCTTCGTATTCAGCGCTCGTTTTTCGATCATTTCTCCCGGTCCGTCTTTCTTTTTCATTGCGTAAAGAATGAGCAGGCTAATTCCTGCACCAACGATGACGGTCCCCTCGGCCGCGTAGACGCCCCATCGATTCATGACGATTAGGATCGCTGCGTTGAACAGCGTATGCCACGCTACAGCTCCCACCAACCAGCCCCATCCACCGCGCCGCACACTCTGGAGCACCAACGCGCTTGCGCTTAAGTGAAAACATATCGCGCCCACTCGCTCGACGGCACCCAACAGGGCCTGATACCAGGGCATCCCCCAATAAAGCGCCAACTGTGTCGCGGCCGCTTCCACCTGCTCTGGGGGCAGAGACTTTGAAAGATCCACCCCGCGCAAGGCCACGGCTTGAAAGAAGCCGTACAGAACCAGCCCGCCAAGGATAATCGCTTCAATTCCACCATGACCAGCCCCAAACATAAGCGCTTTCGGTAAATTTCGAGCTTTGTGTGCCCAGCGACGCATGACGACAAAGCGCGCCACCTCTTCGAATATACCCGCAGAAAGACCATACAGCAGCGCGGCACCCATAAACGCCAGCCCGCCAACCGCGAACATTCCCCGCCCTGTCACAAAGGGCGTCAGAACCAGATTATTGAAGGGGATATGGAAAATCTGCGAAGCGACAAAGGTCAACGCCCCCGCGCCGAACAAACTCCAACTAAGCCGGCTTCGCCTCGCCAAGAAGACTCCCAGCGTCAGGGGAATAGCGATCATCAACAAACCGTTGAATAAATGCGCTGCAGCGAGCATATTAGGTAACTCCCGGAGACCTGCGAGGCGGACACTTCATTATCAAGACGACTCAAAGAGCCTCGCTGGACGCGGCCCGAACCACACACCCAACGCCGCAGCCCAGGAGCCCCCGGACCTCTGCCGCAGCGCCATTATTCTATCCTGTTTCTTCTATGAAATGAGGATGCCCGTCCTGCCAGCACTTAATAATGAATAGAACAAATAATTCCAGCCATCATCCAAGTTTCCGCGCCCAACGAAATGTTTCACGTGAAACCTGATAACTTTGTTTCACGTGAAACACCCACTCTTCTCGCTTATCCCCACTCAGAAAACCAGTGGCCGCTTCGCCGTGTTCTTTTACGCGCTTCTCGAAGCGGTCGCTGCAATATGACCCAGAGTCGCGCCGAGTTATTTTGAGGCGCGGTAGCCATAAACACCCAGCCATCTTCCGCGGCTTCATTGAGCATGGCTTCCATGTCTTCGGGCTTTGCGCTTACCATCGAACCCCCGAGAACCTCAACTCGATATTCGTTATTCGGTGACACTTACCTACCCCCCTGTTCGATGTGTTCGTCTACAGAACCGGTTACTGCCGCTAACGAAGTTATGCCTGCTACGGCTCCCAGGTTCATGGTGTCTACGGCGCTGGAGGGCACGATCACGAGCGCTCCCTTCTCTTTTAGCCCTTCAAAGAGCATATTCATCGCCCGCAAGTGCAGTGCGGTCGGGTTATTGAGATACGCTTGAGAGGCGTCAGCGAAGGATTGCGCGATCTGCTTTTCGGATTCACCCAAAATCACTCGCGCCTGGCGCTCGCGTTCCGCCTGCGCCTGCCTGCTCATTGCATCCTCTAATTCTTGTGGGATTACAACATCGCGGATCTCGACGGACTGCACGGTCACCCCCCAGGGCGTTGTCCGCTCATCAATAATCTTCTGAAGATCGCGGTCCATGCGCGCCCGACCAATCAGGATGTCGGCCAAATCCATCTGCCCGATCACCTCCCGTAGAGCGGTCTGCGCGGCCCAGGCGATTGCCACTCGATAGTTCTCCACCTCTAACGCCGCTTTTTCAGCATCCCAGACCAACCAAAAGAGAACCGCGTCAACATCCACAGGAACAGTATCCTTCGTGAGCGTCTTCTCCGCGCTAAATGCAGTCACCATCACGCGGTGATCGATCCAAACCGGAATCCGATCAATAACTGGCACGATCCAGAAGATTCCCGGCCCTCGCAGGCCCGTGAAGCGGCCGAAGCGCAGCACCACCGCCTTTTCCCATTGGTCGGCCACCTTAAGCGCCAGGAGAACGTACGTGGCGATCAAGGCGCTCGTCCCTGCCGTCACCCAAACCCAAATATCTCGTGCGTCGTATTTCACTAACAAAAACAGCGCTAACCCCGCGAGCAGTAATAGAACAAGGAAGAACAAGAGCGCTACGCCGGGGATGCGTGTGCGCGTTTCCTTGTCTGAGATACGAATGGCTTCTAGCTCAGAGATAGAACGTCGTTTACCCATTGTTATCCATCCTTTCTACTTTATTGAATAAGATCCGATCAATCCTCGGCCGTAGGCGGCTCGCCTTCTTCTCGCCAGGATTCAATCAATTCATCCAGCAACATCGAAACTTCCTCCGGCTTGAATCCCACTTGATGTGCGTGCTCCAGGAAGGATTTCGTCATCCCCTCCAACGCAGCGCCGCGGATCCGTGAGGCTCTTTCCGGTGGCATAGGCTCCAATACATAAGTCCCGCGACCCTGCTGTGTGGAGATCACACCTTCTTCATCGAGTATGCGGTAGGCGCGGGCGATCGTATTGAAATTGACTCTCAATTCCGCCGCCATCTGCCGCACGGTAGGCAATTGATCGCCTGGCTCTAGCACACCGGATGCAACCAGGTGCTTTATTCGCTCTACCATTTGTGTATAGATCGGGATATGACTTCGGAAATCCAATTCTGTAAACATTTGATTATTGTCCCAATTGTATCATTGTCTCTTTGTATTATTGTACTAATTGTACATCGCTGACGTTTATGTGTCAAGCAGCAAATGCTTGGGGTCGACTTCAGGGCATATTGTCTATCGTGGTAGAATCGGATTAAGGTTATTAGACACTTGCACGGAGATAATTATGGAAAAGGAAGTAGGCACCTTCACTGTTAAGAAAGGCTTGGCCCAGATGCTTAAGGGTGGCGTGATCATGGATGTGGTCACGGCAGAACACGCCCGCATCGCCGAGCAGGCCGGCGCCGTTGCCGTGATGGCGTTAGAGCGCGTCCCCGCTGACATACGCGCCCACGGAGGCGTGGCTCGTATGAGCGACCCGGCACTTATCCAGGAGATCATGGAGACTGTCACAATCCCGGTGATGGCGAAGTGCAGGATCGGTCATTTCGTTGAGGCCCAGATCATTGAGGCTCTTGGGGTTGACTTCATCGACGAGTCAGAGGTATTAACGCCAGCGGACGAAGCTCACCACATCGATAAACACGTGTTTAAGATCCCCTTCGTATGCGGCTGCCGCAACCTGGGCGAAGCCTTACGCCGCATTGGAGAGGGTGCAGCGATGATCCGCACGAAAGGCGAAGCCGGAACGGGTGACATCGTTGAGGCTGTCCGACACGCGCGCTCTGTTTTAGGCGCGATCCGCCGGCTTAAGAATATGCCTGACGATGAGTTGATGACTTTCGCCAAAGAGATCGGCGCCCCATTCGGGTTGATCAAGGAAACCAAGGCCTTGGGACATCTTCCTGTTGTCAATTTCGCCGCCGGAGGAATCGCCACCCCAGCCGACGCCGCGCTCATGATGCAGCTTGGTGTGGATGGTGTTTTTGTCGGCTCGGGCATTTTTAAATCGAGCGATCCTCCTCAGCGCGCAAAGGCGATTGTGGAATCTGTTACACACTACAACGACCCGAATATCCTGGCTGAGATCAGCAAAGGCCTGGGCGAACCGATGGTCGGCATTGAAGTGGCGGATCTTCCCGAGAATGAACGGTTGGCCGAGAGAGGTTGGTAGATTTCTTTGGGAGGGCGGCGATTCTCCACTCCGCAGACGATAGAACCCGGATACGAAGGCACGACCGGCAAATTAAAGACCAGGCTGAGATAAGGGCATTTCTGCGCGAGTCTCGGTTCGGCTTTATCGCTACCACGTGTGAGAATCAACCTTTCATTCACGCAAACCTCTTCTGGTACGACGAGAAGAACCAGCGCATCTATTTCCACACAGCCCTCGAGGGTCGCGCACGAAGTAACATTGAAACCAACCCCAAGATATGCTTCAGCGTCGCAACCATGGGTCAACTCCTTCCCGCCGAGACGGCGATTGAATTCAGCAACGAGTATGCCAGCGTGACGGTGTTCGGGAACGCTCGCATTGCAGACGATGCCTCGGAACAACAATACGGGTTACAGGGTCTGCTCGATAAATATTTCCCGCAGTTGAAACCGGGCGAGGATTACTCTCCCATAACAGATACGGAATTGCAGCAAACCTCCGTTTTCGCAATGGAGATCGAAGCCTGGAGCGGGAAACAAAAGGTGGCAGGATCATGAAGGTGGGCGTCCTGGCGCTGCAGGGAGATTTCACCGAGCACCTTGCCTTTTTGCACAGACTGGGAGTGGAGGGTGTTGAGATTCGACTGCCTTCCCATCTGGATGACATTGAAGCCTTGATTATTCCAGGGGGCGAATCGACGACGATCGGGAAACTTGCCAACGCATTCGACCTGCTGGACCCACTGCGTGCCTTCGGCCAAAAGCGACCTATCTGGGGCACATGCGCCGGCGCAATTTTCCTATCGAAAGACGCCCGAGAACGGCAGCATCTATTGGGATTAATGGACATCACGGTCGAACGCAATGCCTTCGGTCGCCAGGCTGATAGCTTTGAGGCTGATATTCACGTGCCCGTCCTGGAAAATCCCGAGACGCCGTTCCCGGCGATTTTCATCCGCGCCCCCCTGATCGCCCGTGTCGGACCCGAGGCCGATATTCTCGCCCGCTTGCCCGAAAGCAACGATAATGGCATTATCGTTGCCGCCAAGCAGGGACATTTCCTTGCCACAAGCTTTCATCCGGAATTAACCGGGGACGATCGCTTTCACCGCTACTTCCTGTCCCTTCTGAAAACGTGATCTATGACTATTCGCCTATATGATTGGCGCGACCTGATACTCTTACATCGAATCCGCAATAGCGGGATGTGCCTTGACTCCAAGCTCATGTATACGCGTGGTGTACATACACTGAGGCACCAGCCGCTAGGCACACTCATCCCTGGCCCTAATGTTTGCACCCTGGTTTCCCGTGCTGACTATTCAGGTGAATTATCAGCTGCAGGCCAATTTCTAATTCGCAACAATCAGCTTCCTGCACGTCTGGTGTTTATCAGTCCGTGCGAGATTCTCTCTAAGCCTGAAGGGATCAGCCTGCTTGAGGCAATGGCCCATATGGCGGGAGAGCGGGGCGCACACGCTTTAATCGCCGAGATCGACGAGCGCGACCCCGCCTTCGATGGCTTACACGCAGCAGGTTTCGCGATCTATTCACGGCAACGGATTTTAAGGCTTGAGAGAGTTGTCGAGGGTGAACCAGCTCGGCACGAGGAGACTTGGCGTCCGGCCATAGACCGCGACTGCATCGCGATTCAAAGCCTATACACCAACCTTGTCCCAGCCCTGGTCCAGCAAGTCGAACCTCCTCCATCCCGTGCCGGGCGAGGTCTTGTATACTGGTCACAGGGTGAGTTGCTCGGTTATTTGGACGTTGAGCACGGACCGCAAGGTATCTGGGTACAGCCCTATTTCCACCCTGCGGCCGAGTTAGGCGATGAGCTTTTAACGGGAATCATGCTCAGCTTGTCACCCAGCCAGAAACGCCCGCTTTTTATCTGCGTTCGTTCATACCAGGGAGGACTCAACCAATCACTTAACCGACTCGGTTTCGAGACATGCAGCAGCCAGGCGGTAATGGTTAAGCGCCTCGCCGCTCCAATACGCCGTCAAGTCCGAGTAGAGATTCCAGCGCTCGACGGGACACAACCCGAGCCATCTGCGCCTTTTACCAACGTCGTTCAGCACACACCATCATCGATGCACACATACAGCCTATGACCCAGAAACGCATTACCGATAACTTAACCGACATCCTCAATGTCCTGCCCCCCGAATTCACCAGTGCGCTTGAGAAGATCAATCGCCCCGATGACCTGCTGGAGATCATCATCGATCTGGGACGCGTTCCCACTGCGAGGTTCACCGATGGTGAGGTTGAACTCAGCGAACGAGAAGTATCTTCTGCGGAGATCGAGTATGTCGTGTCCCGCATCGGCGACTACGACGCCGACAACCGCGCCGGCATCGAGCGCACCCTGCACCGTATCTCGGCCATACGCAACCGGCACCGGGAAATCATCGGCCTTACGTGCCGTGTGGGCAGAGCCGTTTACGGAACGATCGACATTATCCAGGATTTCATTACGAGCGGCACCAGCGTCCTCCTCCTCGGTCGCCCCGCCGTCGGCAAAACCACAATGCTGCGAGAGGCGGCGCGCATCCTGGCAGACGAAAAACGGGTCGTCATTGTAGATACCTCCAACGAGATCGCCGGAGACGGCGACGTACCACATCCAGCTATTGGTCGCGCCCGTCGCATGCAGGTGCGAGAACCTACGCTTCAGCATGAGGTAATGATCGAGGCCGTGGAAAATCACAATCCAGAAGTGATCGTGATCGACGAGATCGGACGCGAGCTTGAGGCAATCGCGGCGCGGACGATCGCGGAGCGCGGCGTTCAACTAATCGGCACCGCCCATGGAAACACGCTTGAGAACTTGCTGCTCAATCCAACCCTCTCGGACCTAATCGGCGGCATAGAGTCAGTGACGCTGTCAGATGATGAGGCGCGTCGACGCGGCACACAAAAGACAGTCCTTGAGCGCCGCGCAGCACCTACTTTTAATGTTCTGGTCGAGATCCTGGACCGCGAACGAGTAGCAGTCCATCACGATGTCTCTGCCGCCGTCGATGCCATGCTGCGTGGACGACCACTGCATCCCGAATTGCGCTACCGCGACAAGAACGGAGAAATACAAATCGAAACACCCAGGGCGGCGGCACCAGCCAGCCACGCTCCGCAGTCTGGTTATCGGCGGCAGGCCGCTCTCCCTACCGCTCCGCAGAATAACACTGAGGGACTCCCTTATTCGCCCACTGCACCCCACATGCCCGGAAAACCCCTGACCCCAATCCGTATCTTTCCCTTCGGCGTCGCACGCAACCGCTTACGCCAGGCATCCAAGCGCCTGGGCGTACCCTCGGTTCTGGCAGATTCTCTTGGTAATGCAGAAGTGCTTGTTACCCTGAGATCCAATTTCCGTAAACGCCCACGAGTGATCAAGGACGCAGAAAACCGGCGGATGCCAATTTATGTTCTGCGCTCCAATACCGTCAATCAGATGGAGGGGTTCCTGATTGACCTCTACAACTTACGTTCATCGAGCGTCGACGACCCATCCATGGAAAAGGCACTTGAGGATGCGAACAACGCAATTCAGAGAGTTCTCGATGGCACTCGATCTATCGATCTCTCCCCCACATCCTCCTACTTCCGCCGGTTGCAGCATCAATTGGCTCGCCAGGCAAACCTTGTTTCACATTCCTACGGGAAGGAACCACTAAGACGCGTGAGGATTTTTCGCAAATGAATCTGTTTATCACGTTGGAGGGGCCGGACGGAGGGGGAAAATCATCGCAGGCACATTTCCTTGCAGAGTACCTGCGCGCCGAAAACATCGAGGTTCTGCTCACCCGTGAGCCTGGCGGTTCTCCGATAGGAGATCAGATCCGGAATGTGATTATGGAGCTCGAGAACACAGACATGGATGCGCGCACAGAGTTTCTGCTCTTCTCCGCTTCACGCGCGCAGCATATTGCCGAGGTTATTCGCCCCAATCTGGAAATCGGCTTGACCGTCATCTCTGACCGTTTCTTTGACTCTTCACTGGCCTATCAGGGATATGGCCAACGCTTACCATTGGAAATACTAAAGGCGATCACCAACTTCGCAACTAGTGGCCTCACTCCCGATCTCACACTGTTGCTCGACCTTCCCGTCGAAGAAGGGTTGCGCCGCCGCGAGGCTGACGGAAACTGGAACCGCATGGACGCATACGACGTCGACTTCCACCGCCGCGTACGTCATGGTTATCTCGAACTAGCTGCCGAAGCTCCAGCACGCTGGGTTATCCTCAGCGCCGAGCAATCCTTTGAGACACTTCAAGAAGAAATTCGACGCACAGTAATGGCCCGCTTGAAGTCAGAACCGGTAGATACGAACGGATAGCCGGGAAACCGCCCTCAAGGTACAACCTATTACTCGTACCCGGGCTTTCGATGATGGCCAGGCGGGATTCTCCTGCGGCCCAGTTCCCTTTCAATAATAGAAGCGGTCTCAAAGAAGGAAAACGAAATTGATCACATTGCTATGTTTTGGCGATTCAAACACCTGGGGTTTTAACCCGGCTACCGGTGAACGTTATCCGGTTGATGTGCGCTGGCCTGGCGTTCTACGCAATGAACTGGGTGATGACTATAGGGTAATTGAAGAAGGCTTAAACGGAAGAACGGCTGTCGAGGGTAACCCGCTATATGGTTTTTCAAACGGCAAAGCCGATCTCGGTGCCACCCTCGCAAACCACTGCCCCGTGGATCTCGTTATCCTGATGTTGGGCACCAATGATCTAATAATGAGATTCTCCGTTTCTCCTTATGACGTAGGTGAGGGGATCGATGTTTTATTGGACATCATCCACCACAGCGGAGCAGGTCCTGGAGGGGGTAATCCCGCCATTCTTCTTCTTGCTCCCCCACCCATCGGATCACTGGCCGATGAAACAGAGACCCTTGCGGGTGTAGTGGCCCAATCGCACTTATTTGCCGAACGGTACATGTCGATCGCGGCGGATTTCGGTTGTGCTTTTCTAAATGCCGGCGAGGTTATCCGCTCCAGCGACATTGACGGTTTCCACCTTGAGGCTTCTGAACACATGAAGCTCGGGTTGACCGTCGCCGAACGAGTGCGGGCGATACTCGCGGGAGCTGGATGAAGCACAGAAATTGGGGAGGGCCAGAGGGGACATTCTACTGCATTCGATACTTCAGCCTAATAGCCATTTTCCATTCCTTGATCGGGGAGGTTCTTCTCAATCTCTTCTGGACTCTCGCCAGACTCAAGTCGCCCGATGACCTCATCAAATTCCTGCGGCATCTCTTCGCCCAATTCGTCACCCATTTTGCGCATCATCTTTGCCATTGAACGGGGATCGGACTCGTCTACATCTCCCCAAGAACTCGGATCCGCCAGTGATTCAATTCGAGATTCTTCCGAACGCGCGACTCTAATTCTGTCAATAATTCGCTCTAGTTTTTGGCTGCTGCAATACTGGCAAACCACAGAGGCAATATCGTATTCCTCATATGTCTGATAAATCGAGTTGTGCCTACCACACTCACGGCACCTATAATCATACGTCGGCATTTTAACCTCCGGTAAATAGATTATACTGACCGCGGCGGGAGGCATCAATACATGTACCGTGAGTTCATCAATAAACAACAGCAACCTCTGCTCGTCGTAATTTCCGGGCCCTCAGGCGTTGGGAAGGACACTGTCCTTCAGCGCATGAAGGAGCTCCAACTACCTTTTCACTTCGTGGTCACAGCAACATCGCGACCGAAGAGGGAGGGTGAAGTTGAGGGAGTCGATTATTTCTTTGTCTCCCCGGATGAGTTTCTCGAGATGATCGAACGGGACGAGCTGCTTGAACATGCGCTTGTCTATAATGAGCATAAAGGGATCCCCAGGCAGCAAGTGCGGGATGCTTTCGCCAGCGGTCGGGATGTCGTCATGCGCCTCGACGTGCAAGGCGCTGAAACTATCCGCCAACTCTATCCCGAGGCATTGTTGATATTTCTTTCGACGCAGACGGAGGAGGAGCTCATCGCACGCTTGAAGGCGCGCCGAACGGAATCCGAGGAGATGCTTCAGCTGCGGATCGATACCGCGCGCGAGGAATTATATAAGGTAGATCTCTTCGACTACTACGTAGTTAACGCCGATGGACATCTCGACGAAACGGTAGGAGCAATTGCAGCAATCATCGAGTCCGAACACCGCCGTTCGAACCCGAGGCAAGTGCGCCTGTGACACAAGGAATTCCGCCGCAGGATCCCACCATGTCTCTCCCTCCCGCTAGGCCTGATGCACAACCCACAAAATCACGCCCTGGTTTCAAACAATTCCCTGGCACTTATAGCTTAATCGCGATCACGCTAGCCTTTTTTATGGGGCAATTCCTTTCGATAGAGTTTTTTCAAATCGATTGGTTGTTAGAGTTGGGGGCAAAATCCCGTCCCGAAATCCTGGCTGGTGAAATCTGGCGTTTCGTTACCCCGGTTTTCCTGCACCTCTCAATTCCTCACGTCTTTATCAATATGTACTCGCTCTACGCAATAGGCCCAGCCGTGGAACGCTTCTTCGGCACAGCTCGTTTTGTTGCTGTCTACTTGCTTTGCGGAATCGCGGGAGTTGTTCTAAGCCTGGCTTTCAGCCCATACCGCTCGGCCGGCGCTTCCGGGGCAATCTTCGGACTACTTGGATCGTTGGGAGCTTTCTTGTACCTTCACCGTGATCTGTTCGGTCGTTTTGGCCGTCAACAATTACGCCAAATCGTTTTTGTGGCTCTTTTAAATTTGGGCTTCGGTCTTGTTGTGGATGGAATTGACAATTGGGGTCATCTGGGCGGTTTGCTGGCTGGCGCTGCCCTCACTTTGTTCCTTGGACCCCGCTATGAGGTTACCTGGGCGTCGGTGGACGATGGCCGATTGGTGGATCGGCGGCCATGGAGTGCAACCCGAGTGCTTTTCTTCGCGGCCTCCGGGTTTCTGTCAGCTCTTGCTTTAGTGGTGATATTTTTCCTGGCCGGCACTTAACTGCCGGCGCTTAGAACAATCACCTAGGAGGGGGCAATTCCCATGAACCTGGCCGCATTTCCAATTGAGGCTCCTTCTTTAGTGCCTTTATAATCTGCTTTTGTCAGTCTGCGCAGTATGGAGGATTCTCCAAAAATGATGAGTCCCAAGAATATAGCTGAATTATTTGATATCACATTTGTCGGCGCCGGTCCTACGGGACTCTTTGGGGCTTTCTACGCCGGTCTGCGCGAGATGAAGGTCAAGGTCATCGATGCTCTACCGCAACCCGGCGGTCAGTTGATCGCGCTATATCCCGATAAGATGATATTCGACACTCCAGGTTTTCCTGAGATTCTTTCGAAGGAGCTTGCCTCGTGCCTGACCGAGCAAGCCTCTCAGTGGAAGCCGACTATGGCGCTTGAAGAAAGAGCCATAAAGCTCACGCTCGCACCATTCCCTGGAGATGATTATGGGCAGGAGTGCTGGATCCTCGAGACTGACAAGGGCATCCACTACTCTCGCACTGTCGTGATCGCCGCAGGTATTGGCGCCTTCCGTCCAACCAAACTTAATAACGAGAGTATTACGCGCTTTGAAGATAAGGGTGTGTATTATTGGGTCAAGGATATCAACGACTTTGCCGGGATGCGCGTACTCATCGTGGGAGGCGGCGACAGCGCTGTGGACTGGTCGTTAGCGCTTGAGCCGGTTGCCGAGCGTGTGACCTTGATTCATCGTCGCGAGGGTTTTCGCGCACACGATACTTCCGTGAATGCCTTGATGGAATCGTCCGTCGATACCCGTGTCTTCTATGAATTGCGCGAGTTTCAGGGTGACGAACGCCTTGAACGCGCTGTGCTTTTCGACAATCGTACAGACAACGAAACAACAATCGATGTCGATGCCGGCATCCTGGCTCTTGGATTCAAAGCCGACCTCGGACCTATTCGTGAGTGGGGGCTGGAAACAATCGGCCGCCGCTACATTAAAGTCAATAGTAAGATGGAAACTAATCTCCCGGGAGTATACGCTGCTGGCGACGTCGCTCTACAAGAGGATCTCGATCCGCTCAATTTAATCGTCGTTGGCTACGGCCAGGTCACCGTAGCGGTCAACTATGCCTATGCCGCGATCAAGCCTGATGGAAAAGTCTTCCCCGGTCACTCCAGCGAGAAAATGACTGAGTAGCACAAACTCTCAAATACCCAGACAAGTCGATTCCCCGCTTATCTCCCCAATGACCCGGCGCCCTCAGCTCTTATTGAAGCCTTTAACCGAAACCGGCCTTGTTGAAAGGCCGATTCCTAGCCAATGTTGGACGCGCTTTTACAACCGGTGGGGGGCAATGGAGCCATTCGCTCCCTTGATTTGGAGTCTATTCGTCTGGTTCTGGCACACTTTCTTCAGTCTCTAATTTCTTTGTCCAGGGCATATAGAGGATCACACCGAGCAGGCTGAGAAACACACCCGATACCAACCCAATCAACTGAATAGGTCCAAAGTAGACCGCGGGCATTCGATGAGAGCCCACACCGATGAAGTCGGCCAGCGACCCGACCGCAGCGACGACGTAGCCTGTCGCGATTAGCCTGATTCCAATGTCAGCTCGTAAAGAGGTGGGTTTGCCGTTGCGTACCATCCGCACAGTTGAATAAGCCGCCACGAGCAGAATCGCCAGCCCCGTCAGCCAGACACCGATCTGGACAAAGCCAACAGCAACGCTGCGGTTCATTCCGATGAGATCGGGTTGTATGCCGACCATAAAGATCAGGAGGCCGATGAACATTACCGTCATCCAGAGTCGCGCAAGACGTGTCTGCAATCGAGTGAGTGCGGGCATAAAAGTTAGCTCTCCGGTAATGCTCTATGTAAAAATCGCAGCCAGTTTTCCCCAAGTATTCCTTCGATATCTTTTTGATTATAGCCGCGTGCGTCAAGCGACTCGCCAATTAACCGCAAGTCAGCGACACTGTCAAGCCCCTGCGGGACTTTGTCCAAGCCAAAACCTCCATCAAAATCACTTCCTAAGCCAACGTGCATAGCATTTCCCAGCATCTGGCAAATATAATCGATCCCCATAGCAACGTCCGCAAGTGTTACGATAGCTCTACCTTGCGAAGGCTCCCACCCATCTTTCAAGAAGCGATTCCCCAGCACTAAACCAATCACCCCGTCCCGTTCGGCGGTTAGTCGGATAACGAGGTCGGTGATGTGCCGTTCGGGTTTCTCCGCATTGGGCACAAGGGTGAGCGGGCTTGTATGTGAGACCAGGATCGATCCTTGGAAACGATCCAGCGCTTCTACAGCCCCCTCTTCGGCCAGATGCGATAAATCCAGGACCATTCCAACCTCGGCCATGACGTCCAGCAGCTCGCGGCCGAGATTCGTTAGAGGACCCGGTTCTCCAGTCCCCCCAGCGTATCGCGTGGCGGCCCAAGCAGGGCCCAGAATCCTAACGCCCCCATCGAACCACTCTTGCAGTTCTTCCGGTGACCGAACGCCATCCGCACCTTCCATGAGCAAAACCATACCCACGCTTTGCTCATCCTCCGCCTTCTGCCAGATCGACTCTGTGATTCCAAGGTCGTGTTTGTCGAGGATTAAACGGAACTTCTCGGAATGTTCGTCTACCAGTTGATGGTAATACGCCAGATCGGAGCGGTAGAGCGAATGCGCCTCCTCGGCATCAGCGTAACATCTAACATCCCAGGACTCTTTCTTCCATCTAAGTGGCGCAGAGAAGAGCGTAGCGAATACGACCGCTACGCCGCCCCGTACCCACTCCGGCCAACCAAGCAGCGTGTCACCGTTCCACTCTGGTATGGATGTCCCCTCTTCCTTCGCCCGTGTCTCAAGAGCGGAACGTGTGTAATCACGATCGAAAGTGAGCGCGTTCCACGCCAGATCTTCATGGCCATCTACGATGATCAGTTTCGCCTCCAGGCATCAACGAGGACGCGCCAGAACTCATCGTCATCGCCGGGGAGAAACGCCCTATATGGCGTGATCCTGTCCACCAGCCCCTCATAGCGCTTTTTGATCGCGCCTGCCAGCGCATCGGACTTCTCAACCACTGCGAAGGTCGCCAACATTTCATCATCCACCAAATCTGGCATCGCCTCCCACTCTCCCTGTCGAGCCAGGGAAGAAAGTTCTTCGGCAGTGTCATTCCACCCATGGAGCGACATCACTCGGCGATAGGATGGTGTGGATGCGTAAAATGCGATTTGCGAACGCACAAACGCATTCTGCTGTGCGTTCGTCACGATAAATGTGGAGGTTGAAAGCTCGATTTTGCTTTCATCTCGTCCAGCTCGCTTGGCGCCTTCCGCGATCGCGGGCCGGATAACTTCGCGCAGATAGCGCTCCGTGTGCAGTGGGTGGACATGGAAACCATCGGCCACTTCTCCCGTCAATCGACACATCCCGGGATTCACCCCTGCCAAATAGATCGGTATTTCAGGGTGACTAATCGGTCCGGGGTTAAAGAAAGGCGTCATCAATGTGAGTTTGTAATAATCACCCCGATAATTCAGTCTTTCGTCCTTTTGCCACGCTGACCAGAATGCGCGCACGGCCATAACGAACTCGCGCAGTTTACCTACGGGTGAATCGGGCCAGGTCATCCCAAAGCGCCGCTCAATATGCGGTTTGACTTGCGTCCCCAACCCCAAGATAAATCGCCCTTGCGATGCGGCCGCTAAATCCCATGCCGTATGGGCAACATTCGCCGGGCTGCGAGCGAACGCGATCGCCACCGCGGTACCAAAACGAATCTCGCTCGTGTGCTCTGCAACCAGAGCCAAGGGGAGAAAAGGGTCATGCTGGGTCTCTGCTGACCAGAGACCATCAAAGCGCATCCCCTCAACCGCCGCGGCTATAGCCGGGACATCCTTAAGTGACACCGGGGGAAGCGACACATCTAAATGCATTTTTCGATTCCTCTCATAATCCCGCATCGATCGAGATGGTATCGCGGGTAATGTAACTTGATAAAGCGAAACCGTCCGACTATAGCGTCGCGAAACCTCGCGTATTCCTTCTGACTGGAATTTTACATACCTTCAAAAGATGTGATGACGACCCGCCAGTCATCTGGAATGGGGATGGATTTCCCCAGTTGGTAATCATATGCAACCAATATTGCCTGCCCAACAGCCAGTTCTTCTCCTGTTTGAGCATCCTGTATTGAGTATTGAGTCTCCATGCTTTTCTCCCCGAGACGCACGGTACGAACCCCTACTCTAATATCGCTCTCTAATTGGATTGGGTTAATGTAACGGCAGCTCTGCTCCGCCAGGATAATCCCGATCGCGTCAAAGTCTGATCCCTCCCATAAACCAAGCTCCTTGATGTACTTCGATCGCGCCTGCTCCATGTAGGTGAAGTGGCGGGCATTGTTTACGTGGCGCTGTGCATCAATATCCCCATAGCGGATCTCAATCGAATGAAAAAAACGGTATTCGCCCATTACACCTCACATGGCGGCTATTTCAGCTACGGTCCACTTCATTAAGTGGGGTTGGATTTGCAAACCCTGGAGCAGGGGTGCCACCATGGGATGGCTGTAAGATTGTTCGTGCCTGACCTTTGATTGTACTCATCAGAAGAATGTCGTATAAATCCTAACCCAATCAAACCGGGCTTTTTCATACGTTATCCATCCGCTCCCCTTGCGTCCCGATATTCATCAACCCCAGGCAACATCGCCGCAGAGATCGGGCGGGAGCAATTTGTCCCGGAAGGCTTCGAAGGCTGCGCGTTCTGCTCCCACTGTCGTCGACTCCCCATGCCCTGGGTGCAATCGAACCGAATCAGACCAGGTGAAGACCGTGCGGGTCAATGATTCGAGCGCTGTCGCCAGCGCCTCAGGGGTCTTCGTATGTCCTGGCCCTCCGGGGAAAATCGCATCCCCGGACAGGGCATGTTGGAATCCATCAGCTTCGATGAGCTTTAAAGCGACACTTCCGGGTGTATGGCCGGGAACATGAACAACCTCGATGTGAGCGTCCCCCAACCCGAAAACATCGCCTTTTGATAATTTAAAATCAGCCGGTATGGAAAAAGTGTCAGCATCGGCTGGGTGGATCCCCACTTTGACCCCCAATGACTGCCTTACCGTCTGAAGCGCCCCAACGTGATCCGGATGTCCGTGGGTAAGCAAGATGCTGGTAATGCTTGTGTTTCCTAACCAATCGAGAATCTCCTGCGCTTCATCTCCGGGGTCGATTAGTACTCCTTCATACGATTCGGTGTCAACGAGTAGATAGCAGTTCGTCTGGTATTCGCCAACGGATAAAACCCTCAGTTCAATCATCGTCGGACTCCGTGAGACTTACTTGAAGCCTGGCCTTCTGCCGCCCGTGCATTCTGCATTCAATTAGTGACGGGCGCTTTCACGAGTTTTTCTTTTCACCCTCATATAGCTTTCGGTGGACCACACTCAAGGCTCGCACCTGCTGCTCAGCGTGGTAAGAAGAACGCACCAGCGGTCCGCTTTCAACCCACCTGAAACCGATATCCCTACCGTAACGCTCGAACTCTTCGAACTCCTCCGGGGTATAGTAGCGTTCGATCGGGAGATGCTCTTTCGTGGGTTGGAGATACTGACCAATGGTGAGGATGTCGACCCCCCAAGAGCAAAGGTCATCCATGACCGCCTTGACTTCTTCCATGGTCTCTCCCAACCCAACCATCATGCCTGACTTCGTGAGCACCTCCGAGTCTAATTTCTTAGCGTTGGTAAGTGTAGCCTGCGCCCACTCAAAATGATCCTGCGGTTGAACTTTCTTAAAGAGCCGCGGCACGGTCTCAACGTTGTGGTTGAGAATCTCAGGTCGGGCATCCATAACGATCTTCAGCGATTCGATAGAACCTTTGAAGTCCGGGATGAGAACTTCGATGGAGCAGCCTGGCTGCAATTCACGGATTCTCTGGATAACCATCGCAAAAACCGGTGCGCCGCCGTCGGAGCGCTCATCGCGATTTACGCTGGTAATTACTGCGTGGCGTAGATCCATCGCCTGTACGGCGCGCGCTACTCGCTCAGGCTCGAGCCAGTCTAACGGGGCGGGGCGCCCGGTGGCTATATCGCAGAAGCCGCATGAGCGCGTGCACACGTCACCCATAAGCAAAAACGTCGCCGTCCCGGAACCCCAGCATTCCCCCATGTTCGGACAGCGGGCCTCTTCACAAACGGTATGTAACGACTTGGAACGCATCATGCCTCGCAGGCGCTCGTAGGCATCGCCCGAGGGTGCGCTCACCTTAATCCATTCCGGTCGCCGCCGGGGCGGTAGATCCTGACTGGATATCGGTATGATATCACCTTTGATTTCGTTATCTTTCATGGTTCCCTCATGCATAAAAGACATTCTACCGCGAAACCCTGGTGGGTTCTTTTATCACGCGCTTGGTAATCGAAAGAGCGTAAGTATACTCATTGCCATGGACCAAGTTGACTCCGCCAACGGATCGCCCCAATCCTCTATTTTATTCGCGTCGACACAACGCAATGGCGGCGACGAGGATCGATCCAGACTCACTGGCGCAGGCCTGTGCACCGTATCCGCTGCAGGATTTGCCAGTCTCTCGATATTAGGGAAGCTTGCCTTCAACACCGATATCAACATTGTGACAATCTTGAGTCTTCGATTCACTGGAGCCGCTGTTCTATTGGCGGTGTATCTGTATTTCTTCCACCGCCGCAAGTTGATTTTCGATGCCCGCCAGGTGGCTATTCTCCTTCTGCTCGGCGCGGTCGGCTACGCCGGGCAATCCGCACTCTACTTCGCCGCCCTTGAACGAAACTCTGCCTCCATTAGTTCAATGCTGTTATACGTATACCCTGCCTTCGTAGCCCTGTTAAACTGGATCCTTAACCACCGTGCCCTGAGCGTTCGAGAGTGGGTCGCTCTCGCACTAGCGTCTTTCGGAGTGATCCTCACCCTTAACCCAGTTCAAATTCTACAAAACGCCAGTAGCGGGTCTATTGACTTGATCGGTGTAGCTTTGGTGATAGGATCCGCAATTTGGTATGCCGCTTACATCATAAGTGTCGATCGGTACTCACGCCCGGCAGAACCCTGGGGGAGTCTGGTATGGATTTCGCTCGGTGCAGCGATCAGCTTCACAATCGCGGGCGCCTTCTCCCATAATCTGAATTTTAAAATAGGGTTCGAGGGTGTCCTCATCCTTTTAGGGATGGTGACTCTCAGCACGATCCTGGCCCTGGGGGCTTTCTTAGCCGGGATGCAGCGCGTCGGCCCAACAACCGCATCGCTTCTCAGCACGCTCGAACCGGTCTTCACCGTTCTTCTTGCCATGGTTTTTCTAGGGGAATTCCTCACCACAATACAAACCTTGGGCGGGGGGCTTGTACTCGCGGCCGCTGTGCTGCTCAGCGCCTCGCGGCGACACCCTGCCCAATCAGTTTAGTTACATTTTTCACAAGTGACCTTTGTTCCTTGCCGGACATCGCCGTCGGGGGTATCGTTCGGTTGTCTGACAATCTATACTTAGCGGAAGGGTAACCAGCCATGAATAGAGAACTGAGTATCGACGCCCTGCTCCCCCCAGAGATGGCACGCCGAGCCGAATATATCGGGGTGAGCAAGGCAGAAGCTCCAGTGCTGCGCACCTTCGTCTTAGCTATCCTGGCGGGGGCTTTTATCGCCTTAGGCGCGATCTTCGCCACCACAATCTCCGCCGGGACATCGAGCGAGCTGCCATTCGGCGTAACGAAGCTCCTCGTCGGCTTCGTTTTTTGCCTTGGGCTGGTTCTTGTGGTCATCGGCGGCGCTGAGCTTTTCACGGGAAACAACCTTATCGTCATGGCCTGGGCAAGCCGCAAAGTGAGCACAAAAGCATTGCTGTGCAACTGGGGAATCGTCTACGCAGGCAATTTCGTGGGCTCCGTTGGAACGGCAATCCTGATCTTCTTAAGCCGGCAATACACCTTCGGCGGAGGTATGGTCGGAGCTAGCGCGTTAGCAATTGCCAATGGCAAAGTCAATTTGGATTGGTTTCAGGCATTGATGCTCGGCATCCTATGCAACATCCTGGTTTGTCTGGCGGTGTGGCTCACCTTCAGCGCCCGCAGCACGATCGACAAAATCGCTACAATCATTTTTCCGATCACGGCTTTCGTTGCCGCCGGCTTTGAACACAGCGTCGCTAATATGTATTTTGTACCTGTCGGATTGATGATCAAGGCTTTCGACCCGGCTTTTATCGCCACAACAAGCCTAGAACTCACAAAGCTTACCTGGGGTAATTTCTTAATGAATAACCTACTCCCGGTGACTATCGGCAATATCATCGGCGGCTCGATCTTCGTCGCCGCAGTGTACTGGTCTATATTTTTGCGCCATTCCGAACGTTGAACCGAAAGGACATACAATGAAAGCGTATATATTGATTACAATTAACACCGGGCAGATTGAACAAGTTGTTGAGCATCTCCGCCGTGTGGATGGTGTGATTGAGGCGAATATGGCCTTTGGCCCCTATGACGCAGTGGCCATCGTGATGGCGGAGGATATCAAGGCATTGGGTAAAATCATGGCCGCCCGCATCCAACCCATTCCGGGTGTAGTAGACACGCTTACTTGCCTGGTGGTGGAAGAATGAAGCCAGCGCGCCCAAATCATTTGTGACATATGGGTACTTGATATCATCTGCACGCCAGTTGAGCGATTCTTCTTAGCACAACCTTGTGTTTTGATCGTCTCTCATATTCCGAGGGGGAAGCTGCACCACATAAAGTGAATTCAAGCGAAAAGAGCCCTCTGCTGGGATGCAGAGGGTTCGTTTTATCGAGCTTCTGATCCTGTGTTTCTAGAGCAATGCATCCAGCAATCTAGCTGTCAGGACCTTCACCTCTCCGCCGCCTGGAGCGACCGGCCCCACACAAGCCGGGCAGCCATCCTGACAACGGCAGCCCCGCACAAGATCGAGTGCGCCGGCCAGCAATTCGTCGTGCATTTCATAAAGCCGCTCCGCCAACCCAAGTCCTTCCGGAATCCGATCGTAGAGCGTTATTGTCGGCGCTCTGGTCTGTTTATCGCGCACCGACGTAAGTGCTCCCAGATCGCGCGGATCGCACATCAGGTAGAGCGGTGCAATATTACGAATGGCGTAGGCTAACCCACCTAACGCGCTGCGCTTGCCGCGCGCAGATTCGGCTCTTTGATGACAGAGCGAACAGAGCGTGATCAGGTTGTCTATTTGATTCGCCAGGCGGTCATTTTGATTTTCACCGGGGATGAAATTGAACTCGCGGAATGCCCGGATGTGGTGGACGTCATGTGCCCTCGCCTCGCGTTCCGGTGCATTACACTGCCGACAGTGAAAGCTGTCTCTTGTACGAGCAGCTTTACGGGCGCTCGCCCAACTGGGACCATAATCCTGAGGCGGGAGCAGTACGCCTTCCGCCTCCATCTGCTCGACCATCTCCGGCGCAATCCACATCCAATAAGCACTGGTCTCAAACTCGCGCGGCGGCAAATCAATTACGCCATACCCGAGAGTCTCATGAGTATAGCGTTTGATTTTTCGATAGGAGACGGTCTGAGCCGTGACGCGCACCCAGCCATGGGCACGGCTTGCAGGCGTATTTTCATCGGCCTCATACACTTTGAGCACTTCTAGGTCGACTGTCTCCGATGCATCCGTGTAGTAGTCAAGCTGGGCTGGCTCAACCGCGGCGATGGCCTTGTCCCACTCAAGGTTTCTTACGAGGTAGGTCCGTCCTTCATGAATATAAACTGCCCCCTCGTGGAGCAGAATCGGGGCTGTCGCAGAATCCACCTCTCCGATCACAGTCGGTCGTCCGCCGCCCACATCCTGGATCACCACGGTCTCATCGCTGCTTGCGCGCAGTGAAACTCCTTCTGCTGGATAGGTGTCAGCCACCCAGTGATAGCTCCCATTCGACCGATGCAGGTCGCCTTCATCGGCCAGAAAATCAAGAAGCACCGATACGTCTTCTACAGAACCGAACCTCTCGTCGACTTCAAAGGGCAGTTCGAAGGCAGCACAGCGCAAATGGCGCAGCAGGATCGCCAGGTTGTCTGGATTGATCAACCCCATTTCCGGCGAGCGTTCAAATAAGTAGAACGGGTGAGTGGCTACGAATTGATCGAGCGGGGCAGCCGAGGCGATCAGCACCGCGGCCGACACCTCGCTGCGCCGGCCTGCGCGCCCCACCTGCTGCCAAAGGCTGGCTATCGTGCCCGGGTAGCCGGCGATTACGGCAGCGCCTAATTGACCGATGTCGACGCCTAACTCCAATGCGTTCGTCGCGACCACACCGAGAACCTCACCACTCCGCAGCCCTCTTTCAATTTCTCTGCGTTCGAGCGGTAGATACCCGCCCCGATAGCCGCGTATCGCAATTGGGTCGCCATTCATCAGTTCGTACGAATCGCGCAAATATCCAAGGAGTACCTCGGTGGTCATGCGCGCCCGAGCAAACACCACTGTCTGTACCTTTTCCTTAAGAAACAACTCGGCAACACGCGTTGATTCAAGAGTATACGCCCGGCGAATCCCTAACGCCGGATCAATGACCGGCGGGTTATAGATCACCACGTGCTTCTCGGCCCGCGGTGAGCCGTCCATGTCCTGCGACACCAGGGTCACCGGCGATTCAATCAGGCGTTCGGCCAGTTCCTTCGGGTTGGCGATGGTGGCAGAGGTGAGGATGAATGTCGGGTCTGATTTGTAGAACCTACACACTCGGCGCAAGCGCCGCAGGAGATTGGCGACGTTCGATCCGAAGATGCCCCTGTAAACGTGCAGCTCATCGAGCACGACCCAGCGCAGATTCTCGAACAATGCCGCCCAGCGCGGGTGGTGAGGCAAGATACCCGCATGGAGCATGTCGGGGTTTGTGATTAAGATGCGGACGTCATCGCGTATGGCCCGGCGGCGCGCGCGCGGGGTGTCGCCATCATAGGTCCGTACCGGGATCTGCTCGGCAGCGTTCAGCGCCTCGAGGAAACTATTTAGGCCAGCCGATTGATCCTGAGAGAGTGCTTTCGTAGGAAAGAGATATAGGCCGCGCGCTTCTGGGTCAGAAAGCAGTGTATGCAGCACCGGCAGGTTGTAGCAAAGCGTCTTGCCGGATGCTGTACCAGTAACAACTACAACATTCTCTCCCCTCAGGGCTGCCTCTACGGCCGCAGCCTGGTGCGAATATAGCGGCGCCATATCCTTGCGCCGCAAGGCGTCGATCAGCCGTGAAGATACCTGCGGAGGGAATTCTGCATAGCGAGCTGGCCGAGCAGTGATCCGCTCCCATGCTGAGACATTCTTCATAAATACTGGGTCAAGCCTTAGCCGTTCCAGCGCTTCTTCTATGGGCATCGTTTGGGATTATACACAAACTATTCCTCGGGGTGACGCACCGACAAAAGAGACGCTCCACAGGATTGTTTTTCCAATGATCCTCGACCAAAGCGTCCCGTATAAGGTTTTACTGGAATGGGCTGCATTCAAAGTGGCTAGATGATATCTACAAAAACTTGCTGTGTGATCTTTCTCCCCAGTATTATCGGCTCAGGCTGACCGTTGACTTGAATCTTCAGGTTATCGTCGAAAGGGGAATGCTCCAGAATTGATAGCTTCGTCTCCGGCTTCAGTCCCAACCCGGCAAGGTGTCGTAGAAAATCAGAGTCTGAATCGTGCACCCTCATGACCATTGCCTGTTGATCCGGGCGCAAATCACTCAAGCGCATATCACATGCTGGAGGGATTTTTAGATCGCGCGTGGGGATGGGGTCCCCATGAGGGTCGTGAGTGGGGTCACCCAATACCTTGGCGATCCGCTCCTCAAATTTCTCAGAGATCACATGCTCCAGTCGTTCCGCTTCATCATGTACTTCTTCCCATGGGTAACCAAGGATCTCATGCAAGAACATCTCTATCAAACGATGATGGCGGATGATCTCCAGCGCCGCACGTTCTCCTTGCGGAGTTAGCGAGACCCCACGGTGTTTCTGATAATCGACCCAAGAGGGATCGTCGCTCGCCAGTCTCTGTACCATTCCGGTGACCGAGGCTGGGGTGACGTTTAATAGCTTGGCAAGCTCCGTCGTCGTGGCTCGCCCGCCTATGGCCGATAACTTATAGATGGCCTTAAGATAGTCCTCGTGTGCATGCGTTAGCTGTTCGCGCATAATCTAACTCCGCTCGTCCGCTCTGATTCGGGATCGGTCAACTAACATGTGGCACAAACAACCACGTCGTAGATACGATCACAGAAAACCAGCCACAACCCGCCATATCTGAGCCACAAAGAATGTCATCAGAACACCTAATATAACGGGCATAATCGTCGCCACGGTGGTCCATTTCAAACTTCCGGTTTCTTTATAGATCGTGTAGATTGTCGTACTGCAGGGGTTGTGCACCAGGCTGAACAACATCAAATTTACCGCCGTCAGCAATGTCCAACCTCCTGCCTGAAGCAGGGCCAAAGTACTCGCATTCGAGTCAAGCTCAAACATAACCCCTTCCCCAGCATCAAAACCCGAAGCGCCGGTCATCAAAACAGTCAACATCAAGATCGTTGGAATGACGATTTCATTCGCCGGGATGGCAACGACATAAGCCAGTAAAATCACCCCATTCAATCCTAAGAGGATGCCCGCGGGGTTGAGGAAGCGAACGAGGTGCTCGGCTAGTGTCACTCCACTGACGGTGATATTCGCGCTCAACCAGATTACAGCGCCCGCCGGCATCGCAAACACGATTGCCCGCCAAAGCACATAGATTGTTCGATCTATGAGCGAGGTATAGATCGTCTGCAAGATTCGCGGCGGCCGATATGGCGGAAGTTCCATGCTGAAACTGGATGGCTGCCCGCGGAGCATCGTGCGCGAGAGTATCAAGTTGGCAAGGAAAGTTAATAAGACTCCCAAAACGGCTATCCCAACTACCGCGAGGGAGGAGATGATCCCTGCGAGTTGAGCGGGAACCAGGGCGCCGATAAAGATCGTCGCTAAAAGGATCTGGGTCGGCCATCGGCCGTTGCAGAGTGCGAAGTTATTGGTGATGATGGCGATGAGCCTTTCGCGCGGACTATCGATTATGCGCGTTGCGATCACACCGGCGGCGTTGCAGCCGAAGCCCATCATCATGCTGAGCGCCTGTTTGCCATGAGCGCCGGATTTCTTAAAAGCGTTATCCAAGTTGAAAGCAACGCGCGGCAAGTACCCGAAGTCCTCTAATAGGGTGAAAAGCGGGAAGAAGATCGCCATCGGTGGCAGCATCACGCTAATAACCCAGGCTGTTGCAAGGTACATCCCGTCAATCAGCAGCCCTTTCAACCAGAGCGGGAAGCCTAGCAACAAGGCGACTTCCGACAACCAGGGATGCCCTTTTCCAAGCAGCAGAGAGGCGAGCCAACCAGAGGGAACATTCGCCCCGGTGATGGTGATCCAGAAGACGAGAGCGAAGAGCAGGATCATGACCGGGAATCCCCAGAACCGGTGAGTCACGATCTTGTCAATCGTCCGATCGAGATCAAACTTCGGACTCACATCAGAGCGTCTCACGGCTCGATCGGCAATGCTCGCCGCGTCAGTGTATATGGCCTCGGTGAGCGCCTCATGCACGTTGCTGCCCACCTCCCAGCGGAGTGCCTGGGCAGACTTCAAGAGTTTCTCGGGAGATGCCGCTCGCTTCCCGCTCACGAAACTGCCTCCTGCATCTGCCCCATGTCCGCGCCCGAGATTTCATCGTCCGCTTGTCTCAGGTCACCCAATTCGCCCTTGATTATTGCCTCGATGATTCGTTCATCTCCATCGAGGAGGCGCATCGCCACCCAACGGGGATTTGGTAGATCCGGGTAGACCGTTCTCACTTCTTTGGTTAGGGTCTTGATAGAGCTTTCCAGCGCGCGCGAGACTGCCTGGATTCTGTGCGGACGGTATGCGAACTTACCGGAAGCGACGTTACTAATCGTTGCAACCAATTCATCCAGTCCCTTGTCATAACGCGCCGATGTGGGCACAACAGGAACACCCAGATCGCGTGAAAGGCTGCGTTCATCCACCACCAACCCGTGGCGGTGAGCCTCGTCCATTAAATTCAGACAGATGACAGCCCGATCGGTAATCTCCAATACCTGGATCACCAGGTTCAGATTCCGCTCCAATCGAGTTGCGTCCACAACCACCACGGTGACGTCCGGTTGACCAAAGAGGATGAAATCCCGGGCGATCTCCTCATCGAGCGAGATCGATAACAGCGAATATGTGCCGGGAAGGTCCACTAATTTAAAGCGCCGATCGGCGTACTCAAAGCCACCTTCGGCCCGGGTGACAGTCTTCCCAGGCCAATTGCCTGTGTGCTGGTGTAGACCTGTGAGGGCATTAAACACGGTACTTTTTCCGGTATTGGGATTACCCGCCAGTGCGACGACATAATCCCAATCCTGCATGTCGACACCCAGCTTCAATAGGTTTGCAGCATTATGTACTGGGCAGCTTGCACATTCGTCCAGCGGAGCATTCTTTTTCTTATCTACCATCCCACTCACTCCTCATTCAACCAATATGCGATTGGCCTGGTCTTGTCGCAGAGCGATCAGCGCTCCTCGTATCCGGTAGGCTTTCGGATCTCCACCCGGACCAACCAACTCGACGCCCACTTTGGTTCCCGGCAACAGGCCCAAGTCGAGCAACCGTTGACGATCCAGACCACGACTTGCCGGTGAAATCGATAGGACAACAGCTGATTCGCCGGACTGTAAGTGGCTCAACGGCTTGCCGACGGGTTCCTCAGCCTCCGCCATGGCAAGAGCCAAGACAGAGATATTCGCCGCGACCACTGGAGCCAGGGTGTGTTCGTCACCCCCGGCCCAGAAGCGCAGCCGCTCGGGCGTTCGTTCGACGAGACGCAGAATCATGCCTGGGTGCAACCCTTCGGCGACGAGCTGAGCGTAGACCACGTCCGGCTCATCCTCAAGGTGTACGATGCGCAGGGGGACATCAACCTCGGCTGCGGTGAGCGGCTCACCACCATGATGGACAATCTCACCATCTGCCGCGGGTATGGGGTCCCCGTGTGGATCATGTGTGGGATACCCCAAGCGCGCTGAGAGCGCTTCAACCTCAGAGGGTGTCAGTTCGTGTTCATAACGCTCGGCGATATCATGCCATTCCTGTTCGCTGTATCCAGTCTCATCTGCCAGGTATCGCTCCCACATGCGATGTGCCCGTAAAATATACAGCGCCGACTCACGACCTGCGGGCGTCAAGCGGATACCGCCGTTGCTTATAAGTGCCAAATTATGCGCTTCAAGCTCAGATAGTGTAGCTAACGCCTCGTTGAGGTGGACTCCTAATGCGCCGGCAATGCTCTGGATCGATGCCGGTGATCCGCCCATATCACAGCTGTGGATGTGTTTCAATGCGTCCTCGCGGCGGATGCGGGCGTTCATCTTTCGCCCCCGCTGCCAGCGCGCAAAAAGACCGTCCTCCGGCCAAAGAAACCACAGGCCGATAGATAGCATGCCAAGTCCAATTAACAGTGTTATTAACGAATCACTCATACCGCTCTCGTTTCCTTTCGGAACACATTCCCTGCCTCGTGGCCAACCCCTGTAAGAATCCCTCCGTGCCCCTTAACGCCCTGAGCGCGGGTGGTCCTGTGGAGATTCTCAACATGGTGAAGCGGATCAACCAATTCGAGAATTAAGTATGGCCTTATTATAATATTAGTTGAAACTAAATTACAAGAGGAGGACAGGATCACATAATGAATACGTTCTGAAAGAGCATCATGGCGATGAATCCGCCCATTGCTGCCAGCGCGCTCGTTTGCCGCTGCACATCGCTGGCCAGGCTCTCCGGGATCATCTCGCTGAGGACGAGAAAGAACATCGCCCCGGCTGCGAAACCAAAGGCGAAGGGAAGAATCGGTCGAAATGCAACCACGGCCAGGTAGGCTGGAATCACCGCTATCGGCTGAGGCAAGCTCGAGAATATTGACCAGCCGACACACTTCCAGCCGCTGACCCCCTCGGCGCGCAGCGGCAGTGAGACCGCAATTCCCTCGGGTATGTTGTGAATTGCGATGGCGATAGTGATGATTATGCCCAGGTGGGTTTCCCCCGATCCGAAAGCTACGCCTACCGCCAGGCCTTCGGGAAAGCTGTGGAAGAACATTGTCCCAAGAACCAGAGCGATGCGATTCCCTCCCGCGCCGCTCACCCCGCTTATTGTAAAATCGTGGTGCGCTATCCGCCGCGAGGCCAGGCCGAAGATCAGGGCTCCAGCGAGCATGCCGACGGCTACGATGTTGAATCCACCATCCTCGATCCCGGGGAAGATCAGGTTAAAAACAGACGCCGCAAGCATCATCCCGCCGGCGACTGCCCATGCCAAGTGAGCAAGCCGGGCAGGAAAACGGCGCATAAAGACGAAGGGCAACCCGCCAAGCCCCGTCGCCAACGTGGTGATCACTGCCGCCCAGAAGGCATTTAATAGGGATGCTTCCATTTCAGCCCACCCGCTTTCCCATCACTGGTGCGAATCCATTAATTAGCTTTTGGTCCTCTGGGTTTAATTTGGCAATCAAATCCTTATCAAGGCGAGAGTAGATTCGCTGAGCAAACAATTCCATCCAGACAAATTGGCGGGCGATCAAGACCAGGTTGCGATTGGTTGTGACCGTGGCGCTCATCTCTTCGTTCCCGCTGGCAATCAAAGCTTCCTGCTCATCTGCCACCACAACAATGGTGTCGGTTAATTCCTGCAGCTCACTCTCATGCGGCGGGTGGTACGCCACCTCTCCGCACCCCAACTTAAGGTCGCCCGTGAGCAAAGCACTTACGCGAACACCGCGATCGCATGCAACCTGCACCACATCTTGAAGTTCCATCAACCCCGGGTCAGAGAGCACAAGCATTAACTCGGTCTGTGCCGATTGAATCATATCGGCGGCATAGGAGATCGCTGAAGTCTCTCCCGTAATCGTCCAGAGAAGATCCCCCGATCCGGTTTCATAGATGCGAGAGAGGCCGCCTGAAAGCGACTGCATCTTTCTGTGGTGCTCCATGTTCACGCTCTCTAACAAGGCCTCCGGAGGGAGGGGACGATAGAGCGTGGCTTTCGCCTCGGCAGATTTCAACACTGCACCACGCGCGTCAAGGCGGCCGAGGGCCTCATACACCATCGAGCGCGGCACACCAGACACTTTACTTAATTGATAGCCCGTGGCCGGGTTGTTGCGCAGCAATACGAGGTACACCTTCGCCTCAGATTCTGTAAAACCAATGCTATTTAACTCAGCAACCAGATCCATATCCGCCTCGCCCAGAATAGTAGTTCGTCTACTAACTACTATCTTGCATTAAAGTGTGCGTCTGTCAAGAGCGGGTGCAATCTATTTTGGGGAATAAGGGGTAACTCGATCGAGGGAGAAGACCGTTTAACCCAGATCGTACATCAACGGAGCGTCAGGCTGACCGGGCAATGATCCGAGCCAAGGACGTCAAGATGTATTTCAGCGGAGATAATATTTTCTGCGAGATCCGCGGTGACGAAGAAGTAGTCCAGCCGCCAACCCACATCGCGCTCGCGCGCTCCGCCCCAATAAGCCCACCAGCTATACGCGGCACGCTCGGGGTGCTGTTCGCGGAAGGTGTCGATGTAGCCTTGTTCGACGACGGCATCGATCCACTCCCTCTCGACGGGGAGGAAGCCGGTCGATTTCTGGTTCTGTTTGGGGCGCGCCAGGTCTATCTCGCGATGAGCCGTGTTGATATCACCACAGAATATTACGCTGCGGCCTTCGGATCGCAGGGCGTTGCAAGTATCGAGCAGCGCCTTTTTATATGCCATTTTGAAAGGAACCCGACTGTGGTCGCGGGAGCCGTTAGGAACATAGGTCGTCAGCAGGACAAAATCATCGTAATCTGCCAGGATGGTTCGGCCCTCGCGGTCGAACTCCTCTATCCTAAGGCCCACCTGCACACTCATCGGTTCAATTCGGGTATACAGAGCGACCCCGCTGTACCCTTTGCGTTCTGCCGATGCCCAATAAGATTTGTAGCCCTCTGGCTCGAGCAAAGTTTGATCCAGTTGCTCGGGTTGCGCCTTTGTCTCCTGGAGGCAAATCACATCAGGGCGCGTCTTGGTCACCCATTCCAAGAATCCCTTCTTCTGGGCCGCGCGTATGCCGTTAACGTTCCAAGAATACAGGTTCACTATGCCCTTCCTCGATCTCTTGCTTCCCAACAATATCCGTGTTCTTCGAGGATCTCCGTCCCTTCGTGCGGCACAAGGTAAAATCGGCGCCCCTCAAGTGGGAGAACAATACAAAGACCTTGTGCTGGACATTTATCACAGGGTCCATCATTCCCCAGTTCCACCAACCGTCCTGACCTCACCAGCGTTTCAAGCATTCCCTCAATTGCTGCGAGGTCTTTGCCGAGCACACTTGCCAACTCACGGCTCGATAGAGGGCTTCGTTCGCGATCAAATTCCGCCAGGATTTGTGCCAGCATAGATTCTTTCTGTTCCTCGCTTAGGAAAAACCTAACAAATGGCCCAGTTGAAAAATAAGCGTCGCTACAAGCCAGGCCATCCCGGTCTGGCTTACCGCGGAAAAGACCGCCCACCACCCACCGAATTCCGCGCGGATGGCCCCCAGCGTGGCCATGCAGGGCGTGTAAAGCGAGACGAATACGATGAACGCCAGAGCGGAAAGAGGGGTGAAGGACTCGTGTAATACAAAACTGAGTGCCGTACCCTCTTCTTCTCTCTCGCCTTCGCCTCCAAAGAGTTGGACCCCGGGAGTGAGGGTGTCCAATAACCGCTCCCCTGCGCGAATAGTAGCCCCGACAAAGCCCCTTCCAATATCTACCAGGTCCTGAAACGGATCGATCTCACTTTCTGCTTCGCTCTCTCCGGGCTCATCCAGATAGATCTGTGTCATCGTCGCGATCACAAGCTCTTTGGCGACCATGCCTGTTAATAGCGATCCTGAAGCCTCCCAGGTCCCAAAACCCGTTGGTTTCAGCACGGGGGCGACAAAACCGCTGACTTTCCCAAATGCGCTCTGCTCTAATTCTGTAGCTTTAGGCGGAACGTTCAGAAGCAGCCATACAGCCAGAGATGCAGCCAGGATTAATGTCCCTGCGTTGCGCAGAAATTCGCCCGTCCTCAGCGAGACATGGATCCACAAATTGCTCACTCTTGGCAGGCGATAAGAGGGCAACTCCATCAGGAAAGCCATCTCTTCAGAAGATCGAAGCAACGTGCGCGAGTATAGAAAACCCAACAAGACCGCCATTGCAATTCCGAGCGCGTATAAACCCCATATGACCCGATCCGCGCTTCGGCCGAAGAAAGCCATCCCAAACACAACATACACAGGAAGCCGCGCCGAGCACGACATCAACGGCACCAGCAACGCCGTGAGTAAACGGTCACGGCGTCCCTCCAGCGTTCGCGTGGCATAAATCCCTGGGACCGCACAGCCAAAGCCAAGAATTAATGGCACAAAGCTCTTACCGTTTAGGCCCAAGAATGCGAGGAAGCGATTCATCACAAACGCTATACGGGCCAAATACCCGCTATCCTCTAGTAGACCGATGAAAGCAAACAAAACCACGAGACCTGGGACAAAAATCAGAACACCACCGACGCCCGCAATCGCGCCATCCAGGATTAACCCACGCAACCAGGTGGAGGCACCAATTAGAGAAAGCAAAGCTCCTGCCCAGCTTGAAATCGGCCCCGAAATAACCGCGTCGATCCACTCCAGGTACGGCTCTGATACGTTCACAACCAGGCTGAAGACCAGATACATCACGACCATAAATATCGGGATTCCCAACCACGGATGAGTGACAATCCGGTCTGCCTGCTCTGCGCGCGAGTGGGCAGGTTCCTTAGGGCGCGTAAGTGAATGTTCCACAATCCTACCCACACGCTCATAGCGGCCGTCAGCAATGGCAATCTCCAGCCCTTCGGGGATCTGCGCCTCGAGCCGCTTGCGGATCGTATGAACCTGTGCGAGTACAACACGGGCATCTTCGACACCGAGAAAGTGCTCGAGAAGATCTGTCTCCCCTTCAAGCGCCTTTACAGCAAGCCAGCGCGATTTAATTTGATCCGGGAGCACGAAGCGCTCTTCAATGAGCGCTCTCAGTTTCTCAATTTCAGGCTCGATCACAAGTCCATAATCGATCTGAAAAGCAGGTTTGGAGTCAGGGTTCGTCATACAATCGGGTCCGGCGAAGGGTTTATGACTTGTTCTTTCGTGTAAAGGAGTATCGCTTCTTTCAATTCTTCAATCCCCATCCCGCGAGCGGCTGCCATTCGGATCACCGGGACACCGCCCAGCCCATCTGACATTTTTTCGACATCAATCTCGAAACCAATCATCTCTGCCATATCCGTCATGTTCAAAGCTACGAGGACTGGAAGCTGCAACTCAAGGATCTGCACTACAAGATATAAGTTTCGCTCAAGATTTGAGGCGTCTACCACGACCACAACGGCGTCCGATTGTCCCTCAAGTAGAAAATCGCGCGCCACAATCTCCTCTTCGGAATACGCCGCCAGACTGTACGTCCCCGGAAGGTCAACGACCTCTATCGACAAGCCGGCGTGCTTGTATCGCCCGCTTTTCCGTTCAATCGTTTTTCCGGGCCAGTTCCCGGTATGCTGCCGCGAGCCGGTGAGTCGATTAAATACCGTGGTTTTTCCGGCATTTGGGTTGCCGGCCAAAGCAATTATTAGATCCGCATTACGCTTCATCTTCATCTCTATCGGCTCGCAGCGGGGCAACATCATGGAATGCTTTATTTCTCCCCCTTCGAGGTCGGCCGCTTCTCCACCCGCGCCCTCTTGGACCACCCCCGCGGCCGCGGCGGTGCCAGCCCCTCCACCCATGTAACAATTTAGGCATCGCCTCCAGAGGGACGACGAGTAAATGATTAGCTACCATGCGATCAATCGCCAACTGTGATCCGCGCACCCTCAGCAACAGCGGTTGCCCGGGATCCGCCTGAATAACCGTGATTTCAGTACCAGGGTTAATTCCCATTTCTGCCAGGCGCCGAGATCTCCTGCCATGGCGCGCAAACCCAACCATGCGCACGCGACCACCAGATGGCACATCGCCGAGAAGTCTGATTTTATATTCGCGTTCTGTGTCTGGGCTCAAAAGTCACTCCGTTTCATTTTCGTGCACTAACTCGACGAGAATATGCTCTGCTACCTCACGGCCCAGAACCTGCTTTTCTCCTCCCACCAAGACCGAGCGAGGTCCATCATACGGTGCTATCTCCTCGATTCGAACCCGGCTTCCGGGTCGGACTGTGCGAGCATCAAGATACTTCAATATCTCAGTTTCCTCCTCGCGGATACACAGGACGACTCCCTCCTGTCCAACATCGAGATCAGAAAGCGGCGTTGCCGCCCTAATTTCAAGGACACCACGGGAGGGCGGGATGGGGTTGCCATGTGGGCAAAAAGAAGGGAGGCCAAGGAACTCATCCAATGCATCCGTCAACACATCCTCGCTAACATGCTCTAATTTGCAGGCAAGATCGTGTACCAGATTCCAAGGAAGCTCGAGGTGTTCCATCAAAAAGCATTCCCATAAGCGGTGTCGGCGCAGTATGCCATTCGCCCGATCCCGGCCATCAGCCGTCAGCCTCACACCCTTGTATGGTGTGTGCTCAAGCAAACCGCGATCCTGCAGGCGGTGTACCATTTCGCTTGCGGAAACGGTCGAGATACGAAGCCGGTCAGCGATATTTGTAACCGGAACAAGATTTCCATGACGAGAAATCTCGGCAATTGTCTTCAAATACATCTCTTCGCTCTCGGCGAACTCATGCAGCTCTTTCATCCTGCTTCCCCTTAACAATTAACTCCACCTCCCTAAAAGAGGGAACCCTATAATTAGGGTACCCTTATATTAACTCAAAAGGTCGCCCTGACAATGTGACGGGTGTCACATACCAATGGCGACATCCATCCCTGCAAAAATAATTATACATAAGCGTCTATCGGATGTTTTCTTGATGTTAATCGATGAATTTCGAGTATCGGAAAGCTACGGGCGGGGGGGTGTGCTCCGTCTGCCGTCTAAGGGCCTGGAGGGCGGGTCAAGTCGACCGGGGTCGGCGTCGGCTCGATCACAAAACCGTCCCGCCCATGGAAGGTCAGGAAATTTACCCTGCCGGGCAGGAGCAGGAATTGCGCTGTGAACGGTCGCCCAACAAAATCAATTCTTACCTCATATGGGCCTGCGGGGAGGTCGCTGATCACAAAATTCTCGTTGTAGAAATCGTCCGGATGTACTGTGCCTTCGGCATACGTCCAAACGTCCCAGCGCTGGTCTGTTTCTAGAGACCGAATCTGGATCAACTGCTCGCGAAGGTCCCCGCCAAAGGAGTTCTCCACGCGGCCCGCCAGGGCTCCCCAGCCATCTGGGGGAACTATCCACAACTCGGGGTTGCGGGTGCTGAAGTAGCGATTCTCTCCCAGTCGAATTTCAAAATGAAGGTGAGGACCAGTAGCGTGGCCCGTTTCGCCTACCGTGCCCAGCAAATCTCCCATCTTCACCCGTTGGCCACTCCAGACTGATATCGATCCTAAATGGGCATATACAGTGTAGAGTGTTTGCCCCTTATAACCGAAGTCGTGGCGAACCGCTATCGCTAGACCGTACGGGTCCGTAGGATCATCAATCCCGCGGTACAGGCCATACCCTGCCCAGACTACCTCGCCGTGACCGGCCGCCAATACCTGTGTGCCCCGCTCTGCGCCCATGTCGACCCCTGTGTGCATGTTCTCCGCACCCAATAGTGTGCTGCCGTACCGATATTGCGCGTTTGGCCAATTGACCTCCCCCGAAGGGATGGGACGGCCGAAGAAAAAATGGTCCTCCGGTTGAATGGCCCAGGGGACAGGGTACGGCGGGGGCCGCCATGTTACTTCGGGTTCTGGAGCTGTCGTCGGGAAAACCGGGGGGCGCGGCGCGGCGGGTATGGCAGCTTCCCGTCGGGCTCCTTCTGCGCTCTGAGGGGTCACCAGCGGCTCAATCGTCAACGTTGCCGTTGGTGCAGTATTCGTCTCGGGTTTTTCCACCTCAGGAGAGACCCCGGGAGACATACAGGCACCCAGCATTAACCCAAATAACAGGCCAATGATTGCAGAGCGGCATATCGATCTAACCTTCATTCAGATACTTCCCTTAACAACCGGACGTTTAATCAAACCCGCCACTGAACTACTCGGGCATATCGGAGTGTTTTCCTTCTGAGGAGCGACGAAGATTCTCGCCAGACCTCACGTCTTAAAGCATAACCGAGATTCTTCACTTCCAACGGTCGCTCAACTGGCATAGCGGAGAAATTTCCCTGCCACTACATTCTGGGCCTTTTGAAAGATTATCCAAATAGGAATCCTGGCATAGCGATCTCGGTTTGATTCTTGACGCTTGACACAAGATACTACCTTCGATTCATGCGAGAATCATGCAAGAACAATGCCACCCCTGAGAGCATGTTCGGAGTCAACTTGTGCGCAAGCTGGATAAACGATCATAGTATTCGCGCAAGCGGAAACCTGGACCCCGCTTTCCCTTCAGTTCTCATGCTCTGAAATCAATTGTTTGCTTGCCGTCTTGACCGTGATCTTCTGCGCTGATATGATCACGCGCCGGAGACCATCAAAAATGCGCACGCGGGATATTTGCCTTGACCCAGATCATTTAATCTCCATCGCCAGCCGGATCAAAATCGTTCTGGCAAGCATGGTCCTAATTCTTGCGGCGAGCTGCGCAACGAGTTCAGATCCCGAAACCCTTTCCCCGGACACCGCTCTTGGTAATGAGACCGCATCCGTCGAGACTGCAGCCCCAGATCCCGTAAGCACTCTCGACCCCGAAATTCTGCCTTCCTTCGATCCCGGGGGAGAGACCAGCGGTATTTACCTTAAGGCCGATTTGCATACGATCATCCCCGACCGGCCACGATTCGACATCCAAAAATATCTGGTTCAGAAAGGCGACACCCTGTTCGGCATCGCCGAAAAATATGGTCTTAAAGCAGAGTCTGTCCTATGGGGGAACTGGTACACGCTCGAGCAAGATCCGCATACGCTAAAGCCGGGTCAGGAACTCAATATCCCACCCGTCGATGGCGTCCTTTACTCCTGGTCGGAGGGCGATAATATCTCAAAGGTAGCCGGGACTTTTCACGCCGAACCGGAGGCGATCCTCGAGTGGCCCGGGAACAACCTCGGCTTCGACGTGGACTTCGCCAATCCGGGCATCGAGGATGGCTCGCTCATTCTCATAACCGGTGGGCGCCGCGATGCGCCGACCTGGCAGATGGTCACCATCACCCGCTCTAACCCGGCCGCGGCTAGCATCTTGGGCCCGGGATTCTGCGGTTCCGTGTCCAGCGGCCCGATTGGGACGGCTTTTTTCGACTGGCCTACTTCCTCACGATGGCTCTCGGGATATCCCTACATTCCTGGCGTCCACGAAGCGATTGACATTGGAGGCGCCATCGGTCACGGCATTTTCGCCTCCGATAATGGAGTCGTAGTCTATTCGGGTTGGAATAACTATGGGTATGGCTACGTGGTAGTGATCGACCACGGTAATGGCTGGCAAACACTTTATGCACACCTCGATACGATCAACGTCGGCTGCGGTCAAGCTGTCTTCAAGGGCGGTACAATCGGCACGATGGGGATCACAGGGAACTCATCCGGCCCTCACCTGCATTTCGAGATGCGCAGCGATGTCTGGGGGCGGGTAAACCCGCACAATTTCCTACCCTGAGTTACTGAGTATTATTTAACTAAGATGAGCATTGTAGGGTGCAAATCTACGCTCCCTGCTTTTGATTCTCGCCAGGAACATGACCACGATCTGTATCTCTTGCTTCAATATAAAAAACTCTCATCTAATCTTGAATCATGGAAGATCGCTAGGTCAGCGATCGTTGATTATCTGGGCTGCGAATCAACAACTCCCTGGGCACCGGGGGTGCATAAAAGTATCGAAAGTAGTACAGTGTTTGTACTCAAAGAAAGGGGTTCTTGTATGGATTTACGTCAACTCTTCCTCCTCGACCCTGCTTTAATCTACTTGAATCACGGTTCATTTGGTGCTTGTCCAAGACCTGTTTTCGAGGCTTATCAGGAATGGCAGCTCCAACTCGAGCGCCAGCCGGTGGATTTCCTCGACCGAAGAGCGCCGGGATTAATGGCCGAGGCACGTACTGCTCTAGCCGAATACGTCGGTTGCGGAGCAGATGACCTGGTATATTTCCCTAACCCCACGACGGCGATCAACATGGTCGCGCGCAGCCTTAAACTTGGAACAGGAGACGAGATCCTCACCACTGACCACGAATACGGCGCTGTGGACCGGACCTGGCGCTTTATCTGCAATCGTCGCGGCGCACACTACATCAGGCGCGCGATCCCACTTCCAATTCAGGAAGACGAAGACTTTATTGAACATTTCTGGTCCAGAGTAAACGAACACACACGGGTGATTTTCATCAGCCACATCACCAGTCCGACGGCCTTAAAATTTCCCGTAGAAGAGCTTTGTGCACGGGCGCGCGATGCGGGAATCATAACCATTGTCGACGGCGCCCACGCCCCAGGTCAGATTCATCTCAATCTGGCAGAGCTCGGCGCCGATGTCTACACCGGCGCCTGCCATAAATGGCTCTGCGCACCGAAAGGTGCATCCTTCCTGTACGCACGCCCAGAATTGCAGGACATCCTCGAGCCTCTGGTTGTAAGTTGGGGTTGGGAGGCTGAACAACCGGGAACATCGCGTTTCATCGACCATCATGAATGGCAGGGCACACGCGATATTGCGGCTTTCCTATCAGTCCCGGCTGCGATCGAGTTTCAACGCAAACATCGATGGGATAATGTCCGCCGTCACTGCATCGAACTGGCTGAGGATACGAGGAATCGTCTACTTGATATATTTGGAACTACCAAGTTGACTGAATCACAGGAATGGGCCTTGCAGATGGCTGCGGTTGAGCTGCCAGAACCCAATCACGATATCCAGCGCCGCCTGCTTGAGGAGTACAGCATCGAGGTACCCGTCCATCAATGGCAGAATCGCTCATTCTTGCGTTTTTCCTTCCAGGGCTACAACGACCTGGCGGATGCTAATTCGCTGATTGCGGCAGTGCAAACACTCTACGCCTGATCAATTTCCCTGCGGGGTGATTAATTTAAGAGTGTGGATGAGCGGATAATAATTATCGGATTGCTCGTGCCCAAACCAGTCTCCTTTCCATTTGCTCTTCTTGCCCTCTCAATAGACAATCCCACCACTATTCTATGAAAAAGCTCAAGATTGATTGGACAATGGTTTCCCTTTCTGGTGTGGCGCTCGCCCTAGCAGGCGTCGCCTGGTTGAGGGGTGGGCAGGACCTTGCGCTGGAGGGATTGAGGCTTGGTCTGCGAACCCTCGTTTCTGTCACACCGATGCTGATCGCCGCTTTTCTTACGGCTGGTTTAACTAATGTTCTTATCTCAAAGGAGTTAGTGGAGCGCTGGCTCGCGACCAGTGCAGGCTGGCGCGGCATCTTGCTTGGCTGCATCGGGGGCGCATTGATCCCCGGCGGACCCTATGTGTACTACCCGATCGCCGGCAGTCTGCTGCAATCCGGCGCGGGATTGGGCGTGCTGGTGGCCTTCGTCACCGCCAAGAATCTTTGGTCTGTATCGCGGCTTCCCTACGAGTTCGCATTGCTTGGACCCCGCTTGACGCTCGTGCGTTACGCCCTGACGTTAATCTTCCCCCCACTGCTCGGCTACCTCACCGAAACCCTGTTCGGGAATACAATTGAGCGCATCCGCGAGGCCGTGCAATGATCGAGTCCACCGTCATCCTAATCTTGATCGCTCTTGGCCTTCTGATTATCGCCTGGCGCCGCCAAGACGGAAGCCACGTTAAAGGCGCTGTGGGCGGATGGAAAACGTTGAAGCGCACATTGCCGCTGTTGATAATCGCCTTCATCATCGTCGGTTATGTCAACGCCCTCGAACCTCAGTCCCTTGTCCAAAATTGGATGGGTCCCGGAACTGGGTTGCGAGGCGTGCTGATCGGGACAGCCGCCGGCATGCTCCTCCCCGGCGGACCGTATGTGGTCTTTCCTCTCATCGCCATTCTTTTCAAATCTGGTGCCGGTCTGGGGCCGACGCTGGCGATGATCACATCCTGGGCCACTCTCGCCTTGCTCTCTATCTCCTTTGAGCTCCCGTTCCTTGGCTGGCGCTTCACCGTGATCCGACTAGGTCTCGGCTTGTCAACCCCTCTCCTGGTTGGATTACTGGGGACACTGCTTGCTGGGTGATGCATTCTATTTTCTCCGATCCGTCATAAATTGGCTCTCTTGTGCGACTTTTCATCATCTTGTTTGGCGATGGCCCTTTTATCCGCAATAGCAGCAAAGGAAATGAGGTGCAGATTCATCACACCTTTCCACGCCGAAGCCTCCGCATCATCCTGGAAACGTTGAGCTTGCCGGGAATGCGCGTTTTTACATGTACCTGAGTACCACCACGCCCCTGTAACATCAAGTGTAATAATCCGTTATCCATTATAGGAACAGTATCTGGTGAGAGGCCAGCGGCTATTAATGTTCTTCCCTTTAGAAGATCAACAGCGATATATGCTGATAGCGAAGGAGATTGCAGATATGACAGGTAAAAAAATCTTTCAAGCGGCAATTATTCTAGTACTCCTGCTGGGTGCGCCAGTTTCCACCTTCGCTCAGGATGTGCTTGTGCTATCCATTGACGAGGTGACGACAAGCGTGAACTGCGATCAGTTGACGTTCTCTGTCGCCTTCTCCGGTGGCTCCGGACCATACACTATCGAGTTGAATTTCGGTGATACGGAGATTTACACGATTACCGTGCCGTCCGCCGGGCTGTTCGAACTGCCTGAGCCTCACTTCTATCCCCACGGAGGCGATTTCGAGTGGAATCTCACAATCACCGACGACAATGATGTTGAGAAAGAAACAACAGGCATCGTTACCATAGACGGACCCATCGTTACCCTGGACAGCATGCCCTCCCCACCGCTCCTGACTATCGACGGGGGAGAGGCGTCAATCAAATTCATAACTTCGGTCACTGGTGGGGTAGAACCCTACTTCTACTCCTGGGACCTCGATGAGGACGATTTACCGGATACAGGGTTGACCGGCGACACTGCTCCATACAAATACACCGCGGGAGGTAATTACAAAGCCGCCGTAACGGTCACCGATAGCGGCACATGCGGGCTCTCTCACACGGATACCCTCACCGTCGTTGTTGTAGATCCGGAGGCCGACCCCCAGGACGCATGCCATCCCACTGCGCAAAAGATCGCCGAAGCCGTCAGTATAATCTTCCTCAGTGATAGAGCCGAGTTTACCTATACATGCGAGGATATATTCAACATCTTCGAAGGTGCGTTGACAGGCAACCATACCGGTTTCGGCCGTTTGTGGCACGCCTATCAACTTACTCAGACGATTCCAGATCTTACCTGGGAGGAGATCCGCGATTGGAAGCTGGACGGCTCCAGTTGGGGCGCAATAACCCAGCTTAATCGCTTCGCTGATGCGTTGGATGAATACGGCATTCGCGATCTCTTTGACCTCGTCGTGAACGGCGACAATACCGTGGGTGAAATCCGCACCGCAGCCCGCGCTGCCGTTCGCTATGAAGCGGATCTCAGCGATGCGCTATTACGCCTGAGCGAGGGCGCCAAAGCCGGCGAACTGGGTCAATTCTACAAGCTGGCCCAGGACCTGGAGATGGACCCCGCGGCATTGGACGTGTACCTGGATGGTGGCACCAGCCTTTCAGAGCTTCGCCATATGGCCAAGATCGCTGAGCGCACCGGTGCTGAACTCGACGCTATAGTAGCGGCAAAGTCCTTCGATCACAGCTGGGGAGAGATCTCCCAGGCTTACCGCATGGCTGATAAAGGCATGACCGCTGAGAACATCCTGACTATGGGCGTTCAGGAGTACCGCGAACTTCTGCGTGACGAAGAGAAACTCGCTCGTGAAGAGGAGCGTGCCGCTCGAAAGGAAGAGCTGAACGAAAAGACCGCGGCCCGATTGGCCGAACAATATGAGTACACGGGGGATATGAACGCCCTATTCATTGATTGCGAAGGAAATTGGGGTTGCGTAAGGAAGATATTAAGGGAGATGGATCAAACCCAGGTAGAAGGCACCAGTGATAAGGACCATCGCACCGCCGAGCGCCTGGCCGCCCAATACGGGGTGGATATAAGCATCGTCAAGGGTATATTCAATAATGCCTGCGGCGGCGATTGGAACTGTGTTCGTTCTGAATTGCGCGCTACGTACAAAAAGACCAAGTAATTCCCCTCCGTAGTGAAAAGTAACCTGCGGGAGGTATAAATCAACCTCCCGCAGGTTTTATTTAATGGCGCTGTTGTCCATGTTGCGTGGCTGGAAACACTAGAATTTATGGGAACGACCACACCACAGTGTCCGGCTTAAATGCCGCCCAGGAAAACCAGAAGTGTTCACCAGAGACGATTCGATCAATCTGGGCACCCTCCAGGGGTCCAGCGACAGCATGACCAAGCTGATTCCAGTGCGTGCCCGTCTCCTGGTCTTCAAACCCGCCTGTCTTTGCGACGAAGGTTAGAGTCTGCCCCTCGACATCGCGGTTGAACACACCGGTTGAACCAGTGTCTGGTCCGTTGTTGCCAAAGGCAGAAATCGTTCCCGCCTGCCAGAGCACGACGATTGAGCTTCCCGCAACCTCGTCGTTGACAACGTTCTCGTTCTTGAGGAGACTGAATGGATAGGCGATCGTGACCCCGTCGAGGTCAATCGCAACCACACGCTCCATCGGCAGGAGGCGATCATCATCACCCTCCACGGGAAAGAAGGGACTGCTGTTAATACTATCGTACCCAGCGTAAGGATTCACCCCGTAGTCACGAACGGCCCCTGTGTCACGTGAGAGAACCTTACCGTTTGGATGGGAGGCCTTGAAATCAGACCACGAGATAATCTGTGATGGGAGGAAGTCGAGCGCCGTGCCCGTCAGATCGCCGACGATGGCCTCTCCTGTGAACTGCTGCCACCAGGAGAACGTCTGCCGATCGTACATGACCAGGTCCGAATTGCGCAGGTTTCCACTAGTCCCGAAATCCAGCACCTGCCCATCATCTAAGGTGCGCCTGAAAGCGATTGTCGCATTGCACAGAGGACAGAAGGTTACGGCCACCGGTTCGCCAGCGACCGCATCGTTGACGATCTCGTGCCAAATCAAGATCGCCAGCGTGTAAGCCCGCACGTCGCCGTCGAGCTCAAATAACATCACCGGCCAATCTTCTCCCAACCACGCATCCGCCTCTTCGACGTTTTCGAAAACGGGATTGTCGATCGCTGGAATCGCGTCGGGGACAGGGTTGCCAGTGAAAATTTCGCTTAAATCGACGCTGTGCTCACAGAAATTGGTCCGTTCGAGCCAGAATGTCTGACGGAAGGAGATTTCGACTCCCTTAAATGGATCACCACAGCCCTCTACGTTTTTTATGTGCGTTGGGGAAACTGTGGCTTCTAGCACCTCATCGGTAGTATCCTCCGGCGATGCACTCCCCACCGGGGCCTGTGCAGTCAATGGCGCACACGCAGCGGCGACAATGGAGAGAAATCCAATAAAGAGCATAGGTCTCAACTTTCTTATTCTTTTCATTCGCAGTCGAATCCTTATCACTAATCCAGACGTTGGCTCACAACGTACTGTGGACCCCCGTTGTTTTCTATTAGATGGATTGGTTTTTTTGTTTCTTACCGGTCTTCTGCCTCCTCTCCAGCCTAAGGTCGAGGTGACAGGAAGGCCGATAAATCATCTTTGGCTAAACCCTCACCAACTTTCCATACTTGACAGCACACCAACCGCTCTGTAGCATTCCCCCATGTTTCATGAAAACCCCGATGCGAAACATCACTCGAAGTAGAAAATCAACACTTAGTCTCTCTCCTCGCCGGGTGCTTACCGTCCTCGGTATCGGAACGGCAGTCTCGCTGTTGGGTGATAGCACGCTCTACACCGTGCTCCCAGATCCGAGATTTGCCCTCCAGGCAGCAGTGCCTGTTGCCCAGGTGGGCATCTTGCTGGGGGTGAACCGGCTCGTACGCATCATCTTCAACACGCCGGTCGGTAGGCTGATCGATCGTTTTCCTAGAAGAACGTTGATGATTGGGTCTCTTGCCGTCGGCGCTCTATCGACTCTGGTCTACGCCGCAGGTGAGGGATTCTGGGTGATGCTCCTGGGGCGAGTGTTGTGGGGCGCTGCCTGGTCGGGTCTTTGGATTGGAGGGCAAGCTATCGTCCTTGACCTGGCCGGAGGCGATAATCGTGGCCACTTGAGTGGACGCTATCAGATGTGGTTTTTCCTGGGGATAGGCATTTCTGCCTTGTTGGGTGGTTTGTTCACCGACCTGCTCGGTTACCGCGGCGGTCTGTGGCTCAGTGCCGCCCTTACCGCCGCAGCTGCCTTGATGTGGTTCTTCTTTCTGCCCGAAACGGTCCCACCAGCCATTGAAAATCCTCATGAGAGTCAGCGTCAAGGCACCCGTTATCATTGGCGTGTCGCTCTCATTTCCTCGGTTCCCATCTTCACCATGCGCTTCATCTTCGCCGGTGTAATCGCCGCTACTTCAATTATTTGGCTCTCCCAATTCGTGGGGGAGAGTGCCTCCGTTCTTGGTTTTATTATTCCGATTGCAACACTCACGGGAACACTCGTCGCCTCGCGGACCGCCGTCAGTGTGCTGGGCGCTCCGCTCGCTGGGTTCTTTTCTGACCGCATTGGTCAACGCTGGACTGTTATCGGGATAGCCTTGATCATCGGCGCCATTGGCCTGTGGTTCATGGGATCCGCTGTCTTTCCCGTCGCTCTCCTGGGAGTTCTACTCTCCTCTCCAGCAGGCAGTATCGTCCAGGCGATGACGACAGCTTTCGTCGGCGATCGCGTCCCCCCAAACATGGCTGGGCGAACCATAAGCATGATATTTACATTCGGAGATCTAGGCAGCGCTTTAGGTCCCCTGACAGCCTTCTGGCTCATGGGCTCGCTGCCCCTGGCAACGATCTTTCACTTGTGCGCCGCCATGTCCCTGGGCACAGCTGTCATCGCTTTTCTTCTTCAGTCTGCTGCGCTTGGCGATCGGTAGATATCTAATCCATCCTGATGCATAATACACATACAATCTTGCCTGATTACGCACACCGCACAGCAAAGGAAACCAAGCACTGCCTTTCTGTCGCGGACGCCTAGAGGGGATACAATGCAACGCTGGAACGGCTGGGGAGAAACGAAAAGAACGTACCATTTACCGCTTGCGGCTCGTACGTATCTCGAGGGACTCCTCGGCGCCGGCGCGCATATCCCAGACGCAGATTTTCAGACATCCATCGCCGCTGTGCCGCCCTCTCGACTTCCAGACCACCCTCTCATTTCCACTGACTCTATGGCCCGTTTGCTTCACGCTCGGGGACAGAGCCTGCCTGATTGGATTGCATTACGATCTGGAAATATCGAAACTTTTCCGGACGGTGTCGCCACACCGGAGACCAGCGATGAGATCGGGGAACTCCTTGGTTTCGCCCAGGAAATTGGCTGCGCACTGATACCCTATGGCGGCGGCACCAGCGTCGTCGGCCACATTAACCCCCTGCCGGGAGATATCCCTTCTCTCACCGTCGACATGAGGTGTATGAACAAGCTGCTAAACCTGGATGTTGAAAGCCGCCTAGCCATGTTCGCTGCAGGCGTAACCGGTCCTGAAATCGAGGCGCAGCTCAAGCCCCATGGCTACACACTGGGTCACTTCCCACAATCCTGGGAACTGTCGACGCTCGGCGGCTGGATTGCCACGCGCTCAAGCGGTCAGCAATCCTACCGCTACGGCCGAATCGAGGATTTGTTCGCCGGCGGGACCATGGAGACTCCGGTGGGCAGCATACAATTACGCTCGCTGCCGGCCAGCGCGGCTGGTCCTGACCTGCGCCAGCTCGTGCTCGGGTCGGAAGGGCGTCTAGGTGTGATTACCCAGGCCGAGGTCCGGGTGAGTCCTCTCCCTGATCAGGAGATGTTCTTCGGCGCGTTTTTCCGTGATTGGGAAAGCGGGGTGGCGGCTACGCGCTCTCTGGCCCAGGCAAATGCACCAATCTCCATGGCTCGTTTGAGCGATCCGCTCGAGACAGAAACCACGCTTGCTCTGGCCGGGAGGGAAAAGCTCATCACCTTCGCGGATTACGGCCTTCGTCTTCTTGGGCACGGCGCTGGCCGCTCGTTGTTGATTTACGGCATCACCGGCAATCATGGCTTCGTATCCAACGCCCGGCAGGATGTCGGCGCGATCCTGCGGCGCTTCGGCGGTCTTCCCGTCGGAACAATGATCGGTCGCCAGTGGGAGAAATCGCGTTTCTATACCCCTTATCTACGAAATACGCTCTGGGATATGGGCTATGCCCTGGACACGCTGGAAACCGCACTTCCCTGGAGGGGGGTTGGTGCAGCACGCACTGAAGTCATCCAATCGATTGAACAGGCTTTTCAATCTGAAGGTTCCCGCGTTCTCGTTTTCTCTCACCTCTCGCATATCTACACCGATGGCGCAAGCCTATACATCACCTACGTATTCCCTATCGCTGTGCAGCTTGAGCAGACTCTGCAAATATGGCGCATGGCCAAACACGCTGCATCCGTCAAGATCCTTGCCAATGGCGGGACCATCAGCCATCAGCATGGCGTAGGTATGGATCATCTCAACTACATGAAGGACGAGAAGGGGGCGGCCGGGCTGAGCCTTCTAGAAGGGGCACGCAAGGCTCTCGACCCCCAGGGCATTCTAAACCCTGGGAAGGGCTGGCCATGGTCTTAAGCGCTCGCCTCCCCTGGCACCCCCAACAGAGAAAGGAAAACTAAAAACACATGTGGGAGCGAGGATGGCGCGATGAGGCTTGGTCTCGCATCGAGGGACCGTGGGATCTCATTGTAATAGGCGGAGGAATCACCGGGGCAGGGATACTGCGCGAGGCGACCCGAATGGGATTGCGAGTTCTCCTCGTTGAGGGGAAAGATTTCTCCTCCGGCACATCCAGTCGCTCATCTAAGCTGGTGCACGGTGGTTTCCGCTACCTGCGCGAGGCCAAGTTTCGCCTGACCTACCATTCCGTGCGGGAGAGGGAAGCGCTCCTCAAACAAGGGAGGGGCCTGGTCAATCCCCTAGGTTTCCTGCTTGTCAATCACGCTAATGACCGCATCCCGGGCTGGGTATTCGGCGCCGGATTGATTTTCTATGATCTCATGGGTCTCCAATGGGGACACCGCCATTACGGTCCGGAGGGTCTTCAGTCGCTCTGCCCGCAGCTTGCCTCAGCTGGACTGCAAGGCGGTTACCGCTACTTTGACGCACAGACAGACGATGCGCGATTGGTATTGCGCGTTATTCGCGAAGCCGTCGCTGCTGGAGCAGCTGCGCTAAATTATGCTCAGGTTGAGAGTGTGCTGCGCAGGCACGATGGATCGGTATGTGGAATTGCACTGCGCGACGTTTCGACTTCTCGCCGCGAGCGCACAGCGGAGATCCAGGCCAGGGTAGTCATTAACGCCACAGGCGCTTGGGCCGACACAGTTCGTTCCATGATTGATAAGAGACCTCGCCTGCGAAAATTACGCGGCAGCCATCTGATATTCCCTCAACAAGCTCTTCCTCTCACTCGCGCAGTAAGTTTTCTCCATCCAAGCGACGGTCGTCCCGTGTTTGCCTTACCCTGGGAGGGTGTCACGCTCTACGGAACAACGGATACCGAACACCGCCACCCCCTTGATATGGAGCCCGAAATGGCCATCGAGGAGATTGACTACCTCATGGAGGGTCTCCGTCGAGTTTTCGATGTTGAGCTCAGCCCTGATGATATTCTGTCCACCTTCGCTGGCGTGCGTGCTGTTGTAGACACAGGGAAAGTTGACCCATCTCGCGAATCACGCGAGCACGTTATCTGGGATGATCGAGGTTTGGTGACAGTTACGGGTGGTAAATTGACGACTTTCCGGATCATGGCACTCGACGCTCTGCGCTCCCTTCGCAGATATTTCGCCGGGGAACCTCTGCCTGATCGCATGCAACGAGTGTTCAATCACCCTCCGGGCGAATACGCTCTGGCCTGCGATTTTGACCCCGCTGTATGCCTGCGGCTGCTCGGCAGATATGGTGATGATGCTCCGGCGATCATAGCCTGTGCGGAAGATAATGAACTCGAGACTATCGGCGAATCACCCTATCTCTGGGCTGAGCTGCGTTGGGCCGCACGCGCCGAGGGAATCGTCCACCTCGAAGACCTGCTTATGCGGCGGGTTCGCCTGGGATTGACTCTTCCTCAAGGCGGCTGGCCGCTGATAGATCACGTGCGCGCCGTTGTGCAGCCTGAACTGGGGTGGGACGATGCCCGTTGGATCTTCGAACAAGATGCTTATGCAAGGCTCTGGAACGACAGTTATAGACCACCACCCTCCCCAAAAATCGCTTTCACGGCGCAATAGAACCATTTCGCATCTTTTAGAGATGTGTAGAATCTATCCACTCGTTCTCTTGGACAATTGCATTTCTGGGATGTCCACATGAGCGGTGATACAATCTCGACCGATAGGGGAATTTTATGAGAAACAAACATCATCTGCTTTGGATCTTTTTTGCCGCTGCATTGCTGCTGAATAGCTGCCAGAGCAGAGCGCGCACAACAGATATTCCGGCTTCTCCCACGATTGCGTTGCCCACGCCTACTGCGACAATCGCCTCTCCTACGCCAATCCCGACACCAGAGGAGACAACCCCTTCAGCCTGCCCTCCCTTCGACGCGGAGATTCTCAGCCAGATGACAGAAATCGAATCCCAGGTGACCCAGCTGCGCGGCCTCCTCCCGTACAAATCCGTCAACTGCAGCTTGCTCACAGCGGACCAGCTCCGCGAGCGTGTGATTCAGGACTTCCTCGGTGATTACACTCAAGAAGAAGCCATTCAAGATGTTCGCCTGCTCTCTCTTTTTGGTTTACTTGAACCGGGGATCGATCTGTGGCAGCTATACGCTGACCTGCTCAACGAGCAGATTGCCGGCTTCTACGACACCGAAAATGAAGACATGACCGTGATCTGTGGCTCTGAATTTGGGGGCGTTGAACGTCTCACTTACGCACATGAATACACACACGTTCTTCAAGACCAAAATTATGATATCTGGGACGGACTTCAATACAACAACGACGCCTGTGCCGCCGATGGCGAGCGCTGTTTTGCCCTCCAGGCCTTGTTAGAAGGCGATGCTACATTGCTCCAGGAGCAATGGTTGCGGACATTTGCGGGAGACGAAGATCGCTCGGATCTACTCGAATTCTTCGCGGAATATGAGATGCCGGTGTTTAAAAGTGCCCCGGCCTATATACAATCTGAGCTCACCTTCCCTTATTTCTGGGGTATTCATTTTGTCCGCTCTCTTTATCTCGAAGGGGGATGGGCTGCTGTTGATGCTGCGTATCAAAATCCTCCTCTTTCAAGCGAGCAGATCCTCCATCCAGAGCGTTATCCAAAGGATTCTCCGGTAGCTCTCGTTTCACCGAGCACAGCAGAGGCGCTCAACTCCGAGTGGCAAAAGCCCGTACACGACGTGCTCGGCGAGTGGGCCTCGCTCATGCTCCTCAACGAATATTTGCCGCTCGACCAGGCCTCATTGGCAACCGAGGGATGGGGCGGTGACCTGCTCTTGTTTTTCTATCAAGAAGATGCCGGCGCTGAGGCCTTAGCATTAATTACCCAGTGGGATACGATGCGAGATGCGCATGAGTTCTCCGCTGCTTTTCAAGATTACGGGCTGGTCCGCTTCGGAGATCCCAAGGTTTCTTCCACTACTTCAGCACAGTGGATCTATGAAAAAGGCTTCTCATACTTCGAGCGTGTCTCCAACCAGACGCTCTGGATCCTGGCTCCTGATGAGGGGACGTTAGACGCCCTGCAGAAGGCTATCCCGCTTCCGGTGCAGGCGAGCTCGTGACGGCAAACCTGGACATCTCTCGTATCCAGGCGATCTGTTTTGATCTCGACGGCACACTCGTTGACACAGACGATAAGTACGTCGCGCGAGCAGCCCGGTGGCTGCACCCCATTTCCCGTATCCTGCCCGACAATAATCCAGCCCCTCTTGCCCGTCGCGTTGTCATGGCCGTTGAGACTCCGGTCAATGCAGCGCTCGGCTTGTTTGATCGATTAAATTTGGATGAGTTTTTAGGACCGCTGCTTGACAAGCTCCACCACTCGCGCGGGCTCGCCTCGGTTGGGGACATAACCCTGATCCCTGGAGCTCGGGCAACGCTGGAGCACCTTGGCCCACACTTTCCTCTCGCCGTCGCTACATCTCGTGACCGCTTGAGCGCAGCAGCCATCCTGGAAGCAGAGTCCCTCGCTCACCACTTCCAGAGCGTGGCTACCGCCCAAACAACGCGCCGTGCGAAACCACACCCACAGCCTATTGTTTGGACTGCGGAGCAGCTTGGGGTTCCTCCACAATCCCTGCTCATGGTTGGCGATACAACCGTCGACATCCGCGCCGGGCGTGCCGCTGGTGCGCAGACGGTTGGCGTTCTCAGTGGTTTTGGCGATCGGCGGGAACTCGCAGAAGCCGGAGCGGATGTCATTCTAGAACGAACCCTGGACCTCGCCGCTCTTCTGCTTGACGAAAAATACAAGGCTTGACTGACTGGATACCGGCGTTTCTGCCCTTATCTTTAAGCAGCAAGTCAACTTGATCAAGATGAGCATCTGTCATTCTGAATATCCCTTCGGCTTCGCTCCCCGCTCCCTTCGGTCGGGGACTGCGCAGGATAAACACCGCGACGAAGAATTTCGTTACTTGAACGGCCAGCCTCCTGTACAAAAAACTAGATGCTTCGCTTCTCTCAGTATGACTGCCTCTTCCGACTCCGTCATTCTGAGGAGCGAAGCGACGAAGAATCTCGCTCCAGGAAGAACCAGCCTTCTATCCAACGAACCAGGTGCTACACTATGACTCCAACAGACATCCCGTCACAACTGACCGGCCTATGCACTAATTACACGGAGCAAACATGAGCGATTCACAAACCCATGCAGTTACCGGGGCGTATGGATACTCAGGAAAATACATTGCACGGAGATTATTGGAAAAGGACTATTGCGTAATCACGCTGACCAACTCTCCTCACCGCTCAAACCCTTTCGGAAAGAAGATACGTGCCTTCCCTTTCAATTTTACCGACCCCTCGAAACTGATTGAAACGTTGAAGGGGGTATCTGTTCTTTACAACACCTACTGGGTTCGCTTCAATCACAAGATGTTCCGCCACGAAGATGCCGTCAAGAACACCATGATTCTGTTTGATGCCGCCAGGGAGGCTGGGGTCAAGCGGGTTGTCCACATCAGCATAACCAACCCATCCGAGAAATCGCATCTGGAGTACTTCAGTGGGAAAGCAAGACTCGAGAAGGCTCTTATAGACTCGGGGCTCTCCTATTCAATACTTCGCCCAACAGTCCTTTTCGGCAAAGAGGACATTCTCATCAACAATATAGCCTGGCTGCTGCGAAAGCTGCCCTTGTTTGGCATGTTTGGTGACGGCGAGTATCGTCTCCAACCGATTTTCGTAGACGATCTTGCGGGGATGGCTGTTGAAGCAGGAGAACACAACGATAATGCTGTCGTTAATGCCATTGGACCCGAAACCTTCACCTACAAATCTCTTGTTGAGACCATTGGAGAGATTATTGGGGTTAGTAAGCCCATCATCTCTATTCACCCGAGCATTGGCTACCTTGCCGGAAATCTTATCGGGAAATTGGTAGGCGATGTCTTGATCACTCGCGATGAAATTGATGGGCTTATGGCTGATCTGCTGTACGTGGATTCCCCTCCAACAGGAGAGACAAAACTTACCCATTGGGCGAGAGAGCACTCTCCATCACTTGGCAGAACCTATGCAAGCGAGATCAGGCGGAGAAAAAATCGGGTGGAGGGATATGACAGCAATTGATTAGTGGATGAACATGGGGATATAAATAGAAGAAAGAAAGCTGGTTGTCTCCCATGACCTTGACCATTATTCCCTGTGGATAACTCGATTAAAGCTGTGGATATCTGCCCAGGGTGGGGGAGAAAGCCTGAATAACTTTCCCTAAAAGCGCTCTTTTTCCCATGCTGTTTGGACCAAAAGTACAACCGCTAGCCATCCCCCACCTCATCTTCTCTACTCCACTTTTTCTCCACAAGCTCACTGTAGATACAGAACCTTCACTTTGCCCCTACATATGCTGTCTCTATTTAAGTACACCCCCCTATATGGGTGAAATTAACGCCTTTTGCTTCTTTCTCAACATACTCACAACCTCTACTACGGCTACTATTCTTAATTAATCATATAAAAAGTGATGATTATATTGGGGGAAATTGAGATTAAATCGAATCGGTAATCAATTCTTGGAAAAACGATTTTTCTTAAATGAAAGAGATCCGATGAAAATATCTCACATCGGATCTCTTTTCGTCTTAAAATTTAACTAATCAAACCCAGCCGCGGAATTGCATAGCATTTACCACACGATCGATAGCAACGATATAGGAAGCGTCACGAGTTGATACTCCCCTCTCCAAAGATTTTTGCAGGACCGAGTTGAAAGCATTCGTCAACGTCTCATCGAGTCGGTCGATGACTTCCTCCCGTTTCCAATAGCAGTTCATGTCGTTCTGCACCCCTTCGAAGTAGGAGACCGTTACTCCACCGGCGTTGCATAGGCAGTCAGGGATGAAAAAGACATCCTTCTTGAGCAAGATGGACTCCGCTTCTGGTGTAGTGGGGCCGTTTGCACCCTCCGCTATTATGAGTACCTTCTTGCTCACCTGTCCAGCAGTATCTTTATTGATTTGAGCTTCCAAAGCAGCAGGGATGAGCACATCAACGTCCTTGCTCAACCATGCGTCTCCATGTTCGACCTGATAGCCTGCTTCCTCTGCTTTCTCACGATCGATGGTGCCGTAGATATCAGTGATGCCCTGGAGAAAATGAGGGTCAACTCCGTCGGCTTTGCTATATGTGAAGGCATCCTTGGCCTTGTGATCCCAGCAGGAGACTGCGACAACCTTTCCTCCAAGAATATCCACGAAGCCAATAGCTGCATACTGTGACACGTTACCGAATCCTTGGATAGAAGCGGTTGATTGGCTGGGGTCCATATTCAGATGCTTCATGGATTCGCGAATCGTATATACGACACCAAAACCCGTCGCTTCAGTGCGTCCAGCAGAGCCTCCTGCACCAACAGGTTTTCCAGTTATGACACCTGGATTGTACGAGCCGGTCAGCTTTGAGTACTCATCCATCATCCAGCCCATCATCTGAGGAGTAGTGCCCACATCCGGAGCAGGTACATCATTCCGAGGGCCGATGTTCTTCCATATCTGGTTGATCCATCCACGACATAGGCGTTCCTTCTCGCCGGTGGAGAGAACGGAAGGATCCACAGCTATTCCGCCCTTTCCTCCTCCGAGGGGTATGTCAACGATGGCACATTTCCATGTCATCCACATTGCCAACGCGCGGGTGACATCAAGATTTTCCTTTGGGTGGAAACGTATACCCCCCTTGCAAGGACCGCGGGAGTCATTGTGCTGCACGCGGTTACCGAAGAAAACCTGAATGCTACCGTCGTCCATGCGAACTGGAATCTGGAAGCTGAACTCCCGAAGAGGCCAACGCAACATGGAAGCGATACTTTTATCTAAATTGATATCTTCGGCGACCTTATCGAATTCGGATTGTGCCATTTCAAATGCGTTCACGATATCACCTTTATTTGTGATTTCTTGGCCCGCAACAAAAGGACCATAATAGCGGCATGCGCCTGGAGTGCAGTGCCGCACGCGGACAAACCTTCTTCCTGGTAGGCAGAGTTATTCAAAATCTTCACATAGAAATTTCTGCCAGACGTATAGATCATTCTCCTAAAATGATATGCGGGCACCTGCATCAGGTACCCGCTCGATCAAATTAACTCCAACAAATTAAAATTGCCAGTCGTTGTATTTCGAGGGCTCGAATCATCGACGTATTCTCAGATGAACCCTATAGCCACTACACACACGGGTCAAGTGACAATTCTCACCCTCCGCGCTGGATACTCTACTCCAGTGTATGCAAGGCGGAGCTCAAGGCGGTGCGCACGGCTGCTGGATTGGCGCGGCCATCAGCATCCTTCATAATTTGACCGAAGAGCCACTGGAGAACTCCCGTATTGCCGCCCAGGTAATCCGCTACCTGAATAGGATTCTCGTCGAGAACACGGCGAACAATTCCCTCAATCACCTTGGGATCATGGATCATGCTCAGATCAAGAGAGCGGACGATGTCATCAGGGGGCTTCCCTGATGAGACCATCTCCGCCAGTGCAGTTTTAGAGCTCGTGGCGTTGACCTCGCCGGATTCGACCATCTCAACCAGGCGAGCGAGATCTACGGGTGGGATGGCATTGTCCTGGAACTCGATGCCAGCTTGATTCAACAGACCGAAGAGGTCGCCGGAGAGCCAATTGGCGATTTTTACCGGAGGCACCTTGGGGGCAGATTTTACAGCGGCCTCAAAATAATCGCCGATCGAACGCTCGGTAGTAAGGACGCCGGCTGCATAGGCTGTGAGCCCATATTCCGCCACGAACCTCCGCCTTTTTCCCAGCGGGAGTTCTGGCAATTCGGATTGAATCTGCGCAACCCAAGCCGGTTCGACGTGAAGCGGAGGCAAATCGGGTTCGGGGAAGTACCGGTAGTCATGCGCCTCTTCTTTGCTGCGCTGAGAGACTGTGCTTGAACTGGCCTCGTCCCAGCCGAGAGTCTCCTGAGAGATCTCACCGCCCTCTTTTAGAATATTACTCTGGCGCTCGACCTCATAAGCGAGAGCGTGGGTCATCGCCCGGAAGGAGTTTAGATTCTTGATTTCCGTGCGAATGCCCAGCTCGGTTGAACCCGCTTGGCGGACGGAGATGTTCGCCTCAAAGCGGATGACACCCTTCTCCATATCTCCACTGGTCACCTCCAAATAGCGGAGCACGGACCGAAGAGAGGTTGTATAGATCTTTGCCTCTTCTATGGAACTGAGATCAGGTTCGCTGACGATCTCCAGCAGCGGAACACCGGAGCGGTTGAAATCGACGAGCGAATATCCTTGGCGATGGAAGAGCTTCCCGGTATCCTCTTCAAGGTGGACGCGGCGGATGCGGATACGCTTCTCCCCGGCTTCGGTCTCTATGGCGAGCCAGCCATCATGTGCTAATGGGAGTTCGAATTGTGAGATCTGGTAACCCTTGGGGAGGTCGGGATAAAAGTAATTCTTACGTGCAAACACGCTCGTTTCGGAGATAGTACAATGCAGAGCCAGGGCAACTCGCAAGGCGAACTCGATGGCCCGCTCATTAATAACCGGAAGCGTACCGGGCATACCGGTGCATATCTCACAGACGGAAGTGTTCGGTTCAGCGATTGTTGAATCAACAACGGCGCAGCCGCAGAACATCTTCGACTGCGTGAGCAGTTCGGCGTGCACCTCTAAGCCGATAACGGGTTCGAAGGCTGAGTTTGTCATTGGATACAAGGATACCAGCGGTAGGCGAGTTTATAAAATGACGATGGATATCTTCACTCCGTCTTCGACCGACATCAGCCGTGCCGCTGCATGAAGCGGCGCATTCGCTCCAGCGCCTCCTCAATCTTCTCGTATGAAGTCGCATACGAACAGCGGACGAAATTCCCATCGGCGCCAAAGGCGTTGCCAGGGATGACGGCGACGCGTTCCTCATCGAGCAGCCTCTCGGCGAAAGCCTCATCCTCCATTCCGCTGGCCTCCACTGAAGGGAAAGCATAGAAAGCGCCGCGAGGCTCGAAGGTCTTGAGTCCCAATTCGTTAAAACCGTCGACGATAAGCCGCCGCCGGCGGTTGTACTCAGCAACCATCATCTCGACGTGTTCATTTCCAATCCGCAGCGCTTCGAGCGCCGCGACTTGCGATACTGTCGGCGCGGACATGATGGTGTATTGGTGTATCTTGCGCATTGCGCCGAGGATGGGAGATGGGGCGGCGGCGTAACCTATCCGCCAGCCAGTCATGGCGTAATCTTTTGAGAAGCCGCCGAGTGTGATCGTCCGATCGTGCATCCCATCCAAAGAAGCGATGCAGACGTGTTCGTGGTCATACACGAGGCGATCGTAAATCTCATCGGAGATTACCAGCAGGTCATGCTCCTTGGCGACCTCGGCGAGTGCCTGAAGGCGTTCGCGGCTCATCACTGCGCCGGTTGGGTTGTTGGGATAACCGAAAAGAAGAGCCTTGGTTTTAGGGGTTATGAGCGCTTTAAGATCAGACGCCGAAACCTGGAAGTCATCCTCTACATGTGTTTTCAGGACAACGGGTGTGCCGCCGGCGAAGATTACCTCTGGCTGGTAGGAAACAAAACATGGTGTGGGCACGATGACTTCATCGCCCGGATCGAGCACTGCGGCAAGCGCCAGGTAAAGCGCTTCCGATACACCAACAGTGACGAGGATCTCGTCCTCCGGATCATAGATGACATCGTAAAGTTGGTTTAAGTGCTCTGCGAGTGCCTGGCGCAGCTCAGGGATGCCCGAGTTGGATGTGTAATGTGTCTTTCCCTGCTCCAGGGATTTAATCCCCGCTTTCAGAATGGGTTCCGGCGTGACGAAGTCAGGCTCGCCAATACCCAACGAAACCACGTCATCCATCGTGGCGGCAATGTCGAAGAAACGGCGTATTCCTGAAGGGGGAACCCCGGCGATGCGGCGAGCGACGAAATCACGCATTCTGTTTTACTCCTCTGGTCTTAAAGGTAAAGATCTCTTTTTGTAATCCCTGTACACCGAATTCTTGCGGGACAAGGTTTTTCAGGTCGCTGATTGATAAGTGGAAGATGGTTAAAGCTCATAAGAGCGAAATCTGCCACTCATCTTGTAGATCGATATAAAACAGTTCAAAAATCTGACCGGTCTCAGTCCGCACCCTGAAACGACGTCCGCCGGGAATTCGCCAACGGGCTTCGATCTCGATGATGTTTAATCGTTCCCCCTCCCACCAAAGAGCAATCGGGCGCTCAGCGTAGGTATGCCCCGAGAGACATTCGACGGGATTGTGTTCCATCGGAATAAGTCCAGTGTTGTCCACATCGTCGGATAATTCGGATAGGGTTGCCAGTGGCACTTAGCCATGCGGGGGACGATGTTCTTCCCGATCCCGCAAGGGCCATGTTTCGAGATTATTATCGAGGGAACAGAGCATTTTTCGGGAGATCTTCTTCGGCAGCATCCCTTTGATCGCGAGCGACTATAACGCATCCACCTGTGATGTATCCCCGATGTTCAGCATCTTAAATCTGCCGGTGATCCGGGCGCCTCGCCCAATGAGAGACTCCGAGAGCAAGGCATTTTCAATGGTTGTCTCGTTCTCAATAATCGAGTCCTGGATGACGGATCTCTGTATAACGCATCTGGATCCTACCGAGACATGTGGTCCAATTACCGCTTGGGATATCTCGGCGCTGGGATGGATGAACACCGGCGGGATGATAAGGCTCCCATCTCGTTGCTGCGCCTCTGCGGTGTTATCCCGCCCGTGGTCGAGTAGGTACCGGTTTGTTTCGAGTAAAGCGTCGGGTTTACCGCAGTCTTTCCAAACCTGAACGGTTTCGACGCGCATCTTTAGGCCTTCTTCCAGCATCACGTTGATGGCGTCGGCGAGGTAGAACTCCCCTCCAAGTTGGTCCCCTTGCTGCATTTGCTTTTCGATGGCGGCGACAAGGGCTTCCGCCCGATTGAAATAATAGAAGCCAGCCAGAGCGAGGTTATTTCTCAAATCCTCTGGTTTCTCAACCAGGCGCCGCACCCAGCCATCATCACCAACTTCGGTCACACCGAACCGACGCGGGTCTTCCACTTCTTTCACCCACGCTACCGCACCGGCTTCCTCGGTTGGCAGGAACGAAAGGTCAGCCTCGATAATCGTATCCACAAAGGCCATACACATCGGACCCTCAAGCCCCTCACGGGCGAGCCATATGGCGTGCGACTGCCCGAGCATCTGCTCCTGGACAACGTAGCGAGCCGGTAAATCAGCGTAAACCTCGCTGACGTAGGTCTCGACTTGGTCACCCAGGTAACCGACGATGAAGATCACTTCATCGATGTCAGGCAGGGTTGAGAACATGTCGAGGACATGGCCAAGGACGGGTTTACCAGCCACACTTACCAGAGGTTTGGGTTTGGACCAGGTATGAGGGCGTAATCGTGTGCCGTAGCCAGCCATGGGGATAACGATTTTCATATTTGTACCCTTCCCTTTGACTCTATAGATTTGGTTTGCGCAGATGCCAGTCCGTTTGCGTTTGGTAGGTATGAACCGCGCGGAAAAGTGACCTCTCGCCCAGGTGGGGTGCATTCAACTGCATCCCAATCGGCAGTCTATTTTGATCGAATCCTACTGGAAAAGCCATCCCCGGGACCCCGGCGAGATTGGCGGGCAGCGTGAAGATGTCCTCCATGTACATGGCAAGAGGGTCGTCGCTGTGTTCGCCAATGCGGAACGCCGTTGTAGGTGCGACGGGGCAGGCGATCAGGTCGACTTCCTTAAAAACTGTTTCGAAATCACCCTTAATCAGCGTCCGCACCTTTTGCGCTTGGCCGTAATACGCATCGTAATACCCGGCAGAAAGAGCATAGGTCCCGAGCATGATGCGGCGTTTGACCTCAGGACCAAAGAGAGTTCCACGGGTTTCGATATATTGGTCCCATAATTGTTCAGATTTGATGCGTGGACCGAACCGGACCGCGTCGTAACGGGCCAGGTTGGCAGATGCCTCTGCGGGAGCGATTAGGTAATACACCGGCAGGGCGAGGTCTGTGTGTGGAAGGCTGACTTCATGGATTTCAGCGCCGAGCGCCTCATACACTTTCACGGCAGCGCGTACGGCAGCATCAACTTCGTCCTGTATACCTTCGATAAGATACTCTTTCGGCACACCGATTCGTACACCTGTCAGGGCGCTGCCGTCCAGAGAGATCTCTGGGACGGGATCTGGCATGCAGGTTGAGTCTAAGGGATCATGGCCTGCCATTGCTGTGAAAAGGGGAAGAAGATCGGCCGCGGAGCGCGTTAAGGCTCCGACGGTATCGAGCGACGATCCGTAGGCAATCAAGCCATAGCGGGAAACACGCCCGTAGGATGTTTTTAGTCCTGTGATCCCGCAGAAGGAAGCAGGTTGGCGCACGGATCCCCCCGTATCCGTCCCCAGGGCGGCGAAACACATACGCGCCGCAACTGCTGCCGCAGAACCTCCAGATGATCCGCCGGGTACCCGGCCGAGGTCCCATGGGTTGTGTGTCGTGCCATACGCCGAGTTCTCAGTTGAAGATCCCATAGCGAACTCGTCGGTATTAGTCTTTCCCAGGACTACCGCTCCAGTGTCGATCAATCTTGCGACGCTCGTCGCCGAGTAAGGAGGGCGGAAACCCTCAAGAATGCGGGAACCACATGTTGTTGGAACTCCCTCGAGGCACAGCACATCTTTGATGGCGACCGGGATGCCGTGGGTGAGGGGCAGCGGCTCTTCTTTGTTTTTGCGCCAATCCTGCAGCCGTTGATCTGCGGCTTTCGCCTGAGAGATCGCCAGATCCGGGGTTTGAGAAAGGAATGCGTGGAGCTGTGGCTCGAGAGCCTCAATGCGATCCAGACAGGCTTCCGTCAATTCTAAGGAACTGACATCTCCTTTACGCAGAGCGGAAGCAGCTTCCAGGAGGGAGAAGTCAGTAAGAGCAGTCATAGGGTCGGGTTATAGAGCCTACGGAAGTGATACGTCCGGGAATCATTTAATCCAGCACAGGAGGTACACGGAACATCCCCGATTCCTTCTCTGGTGCGTTCGAGAGGATCTTCTCGCGCGGCGGACACGGGCGCGGGATATCAGGTCGTAAAGGAGCCCGCAGGGTAAGAACGGTTGCCGTGGGCGGAATTTGTGAGGTATCGACTTCAAGCAGGCGAGCGGCTGATTCGAGGATGGAGGAGAGTTGTTCCGCATAGAGGCGTTCCTCCTCAGGTGTAAGCTGCAGCCTGGCGAGGTTTGCGATGTGGCGGACTTCTGCAATAGTTAAAGACATGGCAAGTGAATTATAGCAGAGGCATCATAGCGAAGAGTATTTATGATCCAACAAAAACTAAAAATCAAAAAGCAAGTTTATTCAGAAAGCAATTGATCCAGGATCCGGTCAAAAATCGGCAGCGTCTGGGTATCACAGAAGGCATCATCGAAGGCACGGCGGGCATTACTGCGCAGAGCTTGAAGGTGTTCAGAATCAGCCCGAAGCTCGTTTATAAAGCGGACAACGCCATCAACGTCCCCATGCTGTAAAGTTACGCCAGCATCATAGCGCTTGATGGCATCGTCTACATTACTCCCCACCGGGCCAATATAGAGCGTGGGCAGGCTCATGGCCAGGTAGGCGTGCAGTTTGCTGGGGCTGATTACACCGAGAGCCGATTCGTTCATTGTGATGAGTGTGCAATCCGCCATTGCCAGGGCTGAGGGGGTGAGATCTTTGTGGATATAACGGAATAGATGGATATTACGCAGATCGTTTGCGATCTTTGCTTGTTCGATCCACACCCATTTCTCACCACCACCAATAAAGAGGAATGCAACGGGTTCGTCTTTTAGTAGTTTAGCCGCCTCTATGATGGTTTCGAAGCGGTGTCCGAATCCCGCATTTCCCAGATAGAGAATAACGAAGGCATCATCTGAGATCGATGCTGCAGCCCCGCCCCAGGGATCGGGAGAGAGATCATGAGGAAACTGCGAAGCCTTCTCCCAATTCGGGATGATGCAGGTTGATAGAGCATGCTCGGTTGAAACGTATTGTGATACGAGAAGATCCAACATCGCTCCGTCGAGGCAAACGAGTTGGTCCAGGCGCCGGAATAATCCACGGTTCAATCTCCGGAAGAGCCGGCTTAAGAAACCACCCTTGTCGATCACGCCGGCTCTCTCAGCGATCTCGGGGTAACAATCCATGTTCCATAGAACGACTTTTGTAGACCGATGTAATAATTTATGGCCGATGGCCGCCCAGGCGATGAAAGGCGGAGTTGTCAACGATATGATGAGGTCCTGCTTTGGAAGAGTGACCGAGCGGATGAAAGCTAAGATGTAAAAGGAGACATAATCCACGATCCGCGCGAACGCCGTTCCTTTGCCCAGCCGCGGTGTCCACAGGCGATACACTCTGGGGTTCGTCGACTTCGATCCAGAAGTTGTGGTCGATTCGGAAACATAGCCACCGCTGCTGGTGATGACGGTGACATAGTCTCCCTGTTTCGCCCTGTGTTCAGCCAGGGAGGCAGCCATATGCCCCGTCGGTGCTAAATCCGGCTTATAAAATTGGTTAATAATTGTTAATCGCATACTTCGGGCTTTTAGGTTCGCACTGATGTTTTCTAGCGGTCACGCATGAGCAGGATCATCTCTTCAATGATTTCTTCGATGTTGTATGTTAAATCCCATCCCGGATAGTGAGACCTGAGTTTAGAGAGATCAGAGTAATAGCATATGTGATCTCCGATGCGATTCTGGTCCGTATACGTAAGTTCCGGGCGTTTTCCCGAGAGCTGTTCAATGATATCGACACACTCGATCAGGCTGGCCGCGTTTTCCTTGCCGCCGCCCAGGTTGTATACCTCTCCAGGCTTTGGATCTTGGGCGAAGTGCCAGAACGCGTTTATCACATCATGGCTGTGGATCTGGTCGCGAACTTGTTTTCCTTTATATCCGAAAATGGTATAGGGACCTTCGCTCAGGGCTACCAGCACAAGGTAATTAAGGAAGCCGTGAAGTTCAACACCAGAGTGGTGCGGTCCGGTCAGGCAACCTCCTCTGAATATCCCGACTTTCAACCCAAAGTAGCGGCCGTACTCCTGTGCAAGGATATCGCCAGCGAGTTTTGAAGCGCCGAACAGTGAGTGCAGGCTCTGATCAATGTGAAAGTCCTCAGGGATCCCATTTATATACTTGGGGTCGTCGTAGTCCCAGCGTGTTTCATGCTCCTTGAGTTTGATCTTATTAGGGCGATCTCCATATACCTTGTTTGTACTCATGTGGACAAAAACAGCATCAGGGCAGTGTATCCGGCAAGCCTCAAGCAGGTTCAGGGTGCCACCTGCGTTTACATCGAAGTCGTCAAAGGGGCGCTTTGCTGCTAAATCGTGGCTCGGCTGTGCCGCAGCGTGCAGGATGAGATCGAAATGATTCTCTGAGAAGAGAGCATCTACGGTTTCTCGATCACGAATATCTACTTCGTGATGGGTGAAATAAACACAAGTTTCCTCGAGTCGCTTGCGGTTCCAGGTTGTGTCCCCTCTGGTGCCGAAGAAGTCAGCGCGCATGTTGTTATCAGCGCCGTAAATACGGAAACCAAGCTGATTAAAGAACATGACGGCTTCCGATCCGATTAACCCACTGCTGCCAGTAACTAAAACATGCATACTTAAACCAGTGCCTTTCTTTTAAAAGATGGGAAAAACGTATTGATAGAAAGGGTCATCTTGTGTGATATGTATTTGACAGGAACATTCTAAGTGTTTAAACGTTCTTTTGAAAGTGATAATCGAGGGTCTGAGAAAACGGGTGCACGAGGGCGAAAGCTAGAATTATTTTGTCAGCGCAAAGAATTCATAGGCAAGGAGGGACCTATCTAGAGTTCAAGCATAGCGGAGGTGAAGAATCTCACTATTCCATAACAGGAGCTAAACCATGTGAAGATCGAGTGGCATTTTGCGGAGTTTTCCGGAGCAGCGCCGGCTGGATCATCAAAATATCAGAGCTGATCTTGCTACGGTTAGCTTAAAACCGGTGAAATTGAGGTTATAAATGAGGACAAAGAAAACCGCGATCATAATGCCCATCAGGCGGGCGATAAAGTATTTTTTTATTAGAAACACCGGCAGGGCTTCAGGATGCACACGCGATAACTCCGTACGCTAAACTTACCTAATGGATGAGGGAAGCGAGAACGACGTGACGAGGTCTAATTTTAGGGGAGGAGGCGCTATGACCCCAGAGACAGGGAGTGATGTTATTCCAAACGAGTACAGGGCATATTCCTGGCTTGAAACCTGGCGGCTGGCGCTTACACGTCCAAACGAAGAAACGTTCCGCAGCTTGGCCGATGACCCGAAGGGATCGCTCGGTCGAGCGTTGAGTTGGATCGCCATTACCAGCGCGATTTCTTACCTGATCAGCGCATCCGTGCAGCTTTTATTTTCAGGTCTCTTGGACAGACCGAGTTTGCTTGAAGCACTCGAACATGAAGCGGGATTGTTACTCAGTGAGGGGTTGATGATCGCCGGTGTTTATGGCTGTGGGCTGCCTCTCGTTGTTCTTATGAGCGTTGTGGGCATGCTGTTCTATTCGGGTATAGTGCAGTTTACAGCAAACGCCTTCGGGGGAAACGGAACCTTCGCTGAATTGGCGTATACCCTGGCGGCTATCACCGCACCCATCACGCTCATCAGCGGCGCAATCGGTTGGATTCCCTGGGTAAATTGCCTGGTAATTCCACTTGGGATTTACAGTATACTGCTCACCCTTCTGGCTGTGAAATCGGTCAACCGCATGTCCTGGGGTAAGACAATCGGCACTTTCGCTGCCCTGCTCCTGGTCGGCGCGCTGTTGACAGTCGTTTTGGGTTGGATGATCTGGATCCCAATACGGGACACCCTGCTGGCCCCAGGAGGGCTATATGGAGTTCCATATTGATCGAAGCGGAAAGCTAACCGGATGGTTGATAAAGAGCTAAATACTTGTCAATAGATGGATGGACGCTCTTTGTATCTGCGAGATCGATCTAGCCATTGGAGCAGATCAGGTGTCCCTGGGATATTAACCGGTTCACCAATTCGGGATGGCGCCCGAGGCGTGGGAACCGCAGTTTAGGGGGTTCTCCAAACACACAGAAGTCAACGATTTCATTTTCTGTTTCGGAAACGTTCTCAAGAAAGAGACGGTTCGGTTCACCTGCGGTTGGCCATAAGCCGTAATGTAGATGGCCAGAGCCGTCTGGTAGACGTCCATAAGACAAGTTGTAGGCGCACACACGCTTGTAGGTGATCTGATCGATCACACGTGCGTCGGGCGCGAGCAAGCGGACAGAATCTCCACCATCGTTCAGCGCAATCCGCGTGCGCGCCCGGAAGAACACTACGAATTCACCGGGTCGAAGAGTGACCCCCGGGAGCTTGTGCGGGATCGATCCTGCGTCGGTGATGTCATCCAGCCACCAACCCTTCAGGTTGACCGCGAAGGGGCCGAGGTTGAGTAGTTCGATAAATTCGTCCTTCGGGTCAACCCCGCCGGTTCCCTCCCAATCGTAATGCGGGCGAATCAGCACCTCGTTGATTACGACTTTCCCGGGGATCCAGGTCGGCATAGGGGTGGGGAAGAGTAAAGAGTTTGTCTGGCGGGGAGTCCCTTGGATCTGCCTTCCCCGGGCGTCATGCCCGTTTCCGCCCCAGCCGGTGAAGGTTCCCCAATTCCCGCGCCGGTCATCGCCTCCCCGGCGTTCCATCGTCCTGTGAGTACCCTGATTGCCTCCGGGCCAGGAGCCCCCAACCAGATTTGCGCTATCGATCATGGTTCCGCTCGGTTCCTTCAATGTCAGGGTCTCTCCATCGTTTCTCAATCCGCCACTGTAGATCTGATCAGCGTGGACACCAAGAACTGTTTCATCGTCAGTTCGTTCTAGAAGGAAATAGCCGTGGGCTGCAATCGTCCCCGCGAGGGCAACGCGCAAATCGCTGCCATCGGAAAGCACCCAGCCAGCGAGGTCTATCGGGGTCGTCCCCGGGTTGTGCAGTTCGATCCATTCATCATTCGCTGAGGCATAAGTGCCTGCCCAGGCGACTTCATTGATCATCACAGATAACGGAGAAAAGATCGTTGGTTGAGAAGTTGGTGTTGGGGATGGCGGGGTGAGGAAGGGCGAATTCATTTGACGCGGCGTGCCCGGGACAGGACCTCCGTGGGCATCGCGGCCGCTCCCTCCGCTCCCGCTGTAGGAAGTCCAGTTGCCGGGGACGTCGGTGCCTCCGAGCCGTTCCATGCTGGCGTGTGTGCTGTTGTCACCCGCAGGCCAGCCACTAGAACCATCGGCAGTATCGATCACAGCTCCGGACGAATCGCGCAGCTTCAAGCGCTCACCGCTATTATTGAGATTGCCTGAGTAGATTTGGTCAGCAGTGATATTGGAGATGGCGTTATCGTCCGCTCTCTCCAGCAAGAAGTAGCTATAAGGGGCGATGCTGCCATTAAGTATGATGGAAGTATCCCCGTCGTCGCTGAGGGACCAGCCGGTAAGAACAACGGGGATGGTGTTTGGGTTAAAAAGTTCAATCCACTCGTCGCTGGAGGAGGCGACGGTTCCGACCCATGCGATTTCGTTGATGAGCAAGTACTGTGGAGGGTAATGAGTACCCGTGGTCGGGGTCAAAGATGGAGTCGGGGAGGCGAAAAAGATCGAGGTGTGCCGCGGATCGGGTTGCCATCGCTGTCTTGGCCGTTTCCGCCCCAGCCGGTGAATGTCACCCAGTTTCCGGGTTGATCTATCCCCCCCCGACGTTCCATGCTGGAGCGCGAACTGGAGTCGCCGGCTGGCCAAACCTCGCCTCCGATGTTTGCGCTATCCACGATTGACCCGCTGGGATCGAAAAGGCGGAGGTTTTCACCATCGTTCCGCAGATTTCCTGAATAGATCTGGTCGGCCGAGATACTCGCGATGGCATTGTCATCGGTTCGCTCAAGGAGAAAGAAGCTGTTTGGAGCGAGCATACCTTGCAGATGTAGTTGCAGATCATCGCCATCCGTCAGGAGCCATCCAGTCAAGTCGATGGTTTTATCCGTTGTGTTGAGCAATTCGATCCACTCATCGCTTGAAGAGGCAACTGTGCCCGCCCAGGCGATTTCGTTAATCAAGACGCTGAGCGGGGGATAGGTTCGCGGGATTTCAGTGTTGGTAGAGGAAGGCGTTAGCGAGAGCGTGGTTGTCGGTGTCGGCGACGCTGACTCCGTCTCGCTCGGTGCGGGTGTATACAGTGGATGTGTGGTAGAGGAAGGCGTTGGCGAGAGCGTGGTTGTCGGTGTCAGCGGCGTAGAAGTTGTCTCGCCCAGAGTGGGTGTATACGGCGGATGAGGGGTTGAAGATGGTGTCGGTGTTTCACTCTCTATGGGAGAGGACGTCGGTTCTTCGGTCGCGGTCTCGCTTGGGGTGTCCGTTGGGGGTGGCTCAGGGGATTGTGTCGGGGTAGACGGTGTTTCAGTGAAAGCAGATATAGTGCCGGTCGGGTTATCCAGCCACGGCACAGAATTTTTTTGTCCGGGAAAAGAAAAAGAGGACAGGAAAAAAATCGACCCGGCCAGCAGAACAGCGCGGGCCGGGCGGTTGGGACGTACGCGATGGGTCATCACAATCCCCCGAGACCCTGAGCTTCGCAATTGTCTTAGCACACCCGTTCTATAAAGTCAAGATGAGCAGATAAGCGAAGAAATTTAGGCTGACACCGGAGAAACGAAAGAGATTAAGGGGTTCGAGTGAGGAATGCGAATATCTACTGCCATAAGGGCAAGCCAGTCGAAGGGGCAGGGTCATCGTCGATGGCGGACAAAGCCGCTTCATCCACCCAGCCTACCACCCCATTAAAATTGATCTTCCACCAATAGGCGCCTTTCGCGAGCACCCCGTTTAATTGATCCCATTGATAGATGACGGTTCCTTGGATATCTGTGTCCACAGAAGTTAGGGCGGGGAAGTTTGTCCCGGGACCGAGATGTATGTTAGTGGGGTATTGAGCGGTGACCCGCGTCCCGGGCGAGAATGTTGACGATTTCTCCATCGGCTCGACGATGACCATCATTACCCCGTTTGCCACATTGCGTTCATGGCCATCAGATGGTCGATTCACCACCTCGCCATTCACCCACATCGTAGATGAGCCGCCGCCGTCGAGATTGATACCCTCGGTGGCATGGAGTTCTTCCTTACAAAAATCAGCCAACTCGAGGACGGTCATCCCGATGCTATAGGCATCGTCACGGCCGTCGACAACGACGAAGTATAAGTAGTCTTGGTTGTAACAGATTGCGGTTCGCGGATGTCGAAGCAAGGCACCAATCTGCTCGAATTCTTGGATCTTGCCTTCATACAGGAAGATAATATTTCCTGCGATACTCGCGTACGACTTGGTCCACTCTTCGGGTGCGGCGTACTTGCAATCCTGGTCAAGATGTGTGATCTCGAACGATAAGCCGACGGCATCCCCCTCCATTAGAAACTGCACCAACTGGTCATCGATATCTCCCCATCCGCTAAGAACCACATGGTCGAAAGGGATGGGGGTTGAGCCCGGCGCGATCCGGACCTCCCGGACAACGCCGGTGACCATATGTGGGAAGGGCATCAACATGGCAGGTCGTGTCAGTTCTACCAGAACGTCGACACCTTTGGACTCTCGTTTGCTGTCACGGTCGAATTGTGGTGTGAGCAGGATTAACTGATCTCTCAAGGGGCGGGTGTTGATCCCGTGGATCTCCATGCGGTCCCCGGTTGTAAGATTCGTAACCACTTGCTTCTCCGGGCGGTGGTACACACATTGACCAAGGAAGATGTTGTGATCCTCCTTCCAGGACAGACCGCTGATGCCCGAGAGTTCGTCAAACCATTTTGAGTACCACCCGGAGTGGATCATGCCGCCGTGGGGAATGCCTGTCTCGGGATCGTAGAAGGATCCGTTTATCGCGACGACGACGCGATTGCGGGCGCCCCATGCATCTCCCCAGGCGTTGATGGCACCATCGTAGCGCTCAGCCATGCCGCTGACGGTCTCCAGTCCTCCGGAGAGCCTGCCCTGGGCGATGCTGCTCTCGAGGATGACGTCCGACTGTCCTCGATCCAAGCGGGCGACATGTGCACGATTCGGGCCCGGCAGGGAGAACATCTTGTAATCAACCCCCGCGGCGATATGCTCCCAGCCGGAAGATGAACTTTGTGCAGCCTGAGCTACGGGTCCAAACGCCAGGGTGAGAAGGCAAATGGATAATACGACAGATAGAGTTAGGGCACGTTTTTTCATAATCGTTAAAATCGATAGGTGACTGTTCCATAATACTTCCCGTACCAACTGTTGTCGACAGGACTTGAGTGTCAACACACACGGAAAAGAAGCTTTTATGAAGGCTTACATGCCAAAAAAATCATTTTCATGCGCTATCCAATGATCGTCATGTTGTATGTAACGCTCCTGAGCGTAAAAGGTGCTTGCGGAAATGAGTGCATGAGGTATATGCTTGAAGTTATGAAAACAGCGAATACATATTCCCTCCTGACTTTAATTTCCGTTCTTATTGCTCTCTCGGCTTGCACACTTCCTGAGGGGACAGGCGATGGGGCGGATCCTATGATTGTCACACAAACCTATCAGGCGCTGGATGCCGTCGCTGGGGCGACAGTCCAGGCTATCCAAGCACAGGATGCGCAGGCGACTCTGCAAGCCTCCATTCCCTCCCCTACCTTCACTCCAGGGCCGCCGACCCTCACGCCAACCCCGACTCATACATCGACCCCTGTGGTGCCAACCATCGAAGTTAGTTTGGACACCAACTGTCGGTCTGGTCCGGGGAAGGTGTATGACATGCTGGGGGCGCTGCTAGTGGGGGAAACGACGGAGATACTCGCTCGCAGCAGCGTTCCAAACTATTGGGTTGTGGATAACCCCGATTATCCTGGTTATCAGTGCTGGCTCTGGGGGCAGTATGCTACAGTGAGTGGAGATACCAGTCATCTACCTATTCGTTCGGCTCCTCCGACTCCCACCCCCGCTCCAGGATCGATTCGGGGCTATGTCTACATTGACGGAAATCACAACGGACAGCGCGGCGACCCTGTCGATGGTCATATATCGGGAGCGAATCTGTTCCTTAAAGAGGGGGCTTGCCCCGGAACCACGACATTCGCTACTGCATCATCAAGCTCCGCGGATGGCAGTTATGGTTTTAACAATGTCCCGGCGGGTAAATATTGCCTCTGGCGTGATCTGCTCCAGCAAACGCTTGACCCCGATTTCCACATCATCAATCTTGACCCAGGCGAAAATCTCACCGAAGTAAATTTCCGCTACTTGCCGTAGGGGAGCGCACGGCCACCTTCGTTTGTCTTAGGAATAAATTTTTCCACAACATCGAACTTGAAAAACGAGATAGAAAATCGGAGCCTGCTGATGGCTCCGATTTCAGTTAAGAGCGTTCGCCCTATTTGTTCATGTCCTTTGCTTCGACATTGTTAACAATGGTTCTGGCGGCACTTTAATATCGCCCCCTTCCAATCAGTGGTATTCTAGATAACCATGGGGAAGATAAAAAAACAAATGGATCTGAACGATATCTTCAACCGCCCGCCCCGAATCCTTGTTGCCGACGATGATTGGCTGAATCGGGATCTGCTAAAGGCTTACCTGTCTTCATCAGGGTGCGATGTAGTGACGGCGGTGGACGGAAAAGTTGCGCTGGCCCTGGCATTGGACGAGCCACCCGATTTGGCACTGGTCGATGTGCAGATGCCGCACATGGATGGTTTAACGCTCTGTCAGGCGCTAAAAGAAACAGCGTCGACCCGGTTTGTCCCCGTTGTCATCGTCACTGCACTAGACAGCGAGGAAGAGAAGCTCAAGGCGCTCGAGGCCGGGGCCGATGATTTCGTAACCAAGCCGTACAGCTCGATCGTTCTGCTAACGCGTGTACGCTCTCTGCTGCGCATGAAGAAGTTACATGACGATATTGAAGCCCGAAATCGCCTCTTGCGACAGGTCTTGGACCGCTTCCTGGCTGAGGATGTCACCGACATCATCTTGACCGACCCCGAACGCTACCTTCGCTTGGGAGGGGATAGCTACAATGTGACGGTTATCTTCGCAGATATTCGCGGCTTCACGAAGTTCACCGCTGAACACACCGCCGAACAAGTCATTGAAACGCTGAACAGCATCTTCCAGGCGCTGAGCAAAGTAGTCTTCAAGCATCGCGGAACTTTCGATAAGTACTTGGGCGATGGTTTCATGGCCTTCTACGGTGCGCCGGTAACAAGCGAAGATGACGCCAAACGCGCGGTCGACACGGCGATAGAGATGCAGCGGCTCTTCGGAAAATTACGAGACGAATCAGGTGACAGATTGGCGGGGCTGGGTCTGGGGATCGGCCTGCACTCCGGGGAAGCGGTGGTCGGAAATATCGGTTCTGAGAAAGTGATGGACTACACTGTTGTTGGCGATGTGGTCAACGTGGCTAAGCGCCTCCAAGAGCAGGCAGATGGGGGGCAGATCCTGCTGAGCTTGGAGACCTATACGCAAGCCCACAAAGTCGAAGCCGAACAACTGGAACCGATCCAGGTCATCGGGCGGAGAGAGCCGATTCCGGCATATCTGATCCAGGTTTCCGGGGCGTGATGGAATTTTGAAATCCGACAATAGTAGAGTGCTATAATCTCGTTAAGCCCCAGTAGCTCAATAGGATAGAGCGAGGCTCTCCTAAAGCCTAGGCTGTGCGTTCGAATCGCACCTGGGG
>JBARSI010000154.1:0-2439 GCA_049644665.1 Anaerolineales bacterium | reverse complement strand
CAATCGATTTGACCCATGGCTCGTTCTCGAGATACCAGGCTACAGTCTTTCGCAAACCCGAATTGAGTTCTGCTGCCGGTTCCCATTTCAACTCGGTCTGGATTTTCTGAATATTCATCGCATATCGTCGATCATGACCGGGACGGTCCCGCACAAATTGTATCAACTGCTTATGCGGCACATGAGCAGAGTCAGGAATGAACTCGTCAAGGATAGCACAAATCGCCTCCACAATCTCAAGGTTTGTGGGTTGGTTATTCCCTCCGATATTGTATGTCTCCCCTATCCTTCCTGACTTCAGAACGGTCAAAATCGCCTCACAGTGATCCTCAACATAAAGCCAATCCCTGATCTGCTGGCCATCTCCATACACTGGCAGCGGTTCACCTTGCAGCGCCTTGAGGATCATCAGCGGGATGAGCTTCTCCGGGAATTGGTACGGCCCGTAGTTGTTCGAGCAATTTGTGATCGTGAATGGTAAATCATAAGTGTGACCATACGCACGAACCAAGTGATCGCTGGCAGCTTTTGATGCTGCATAGGGCGAATTGGGGTCATAAGGGGTTTCTTCGGTAAACGGCGGGGCATCTGGTTCGAGTGAGCCGTAGACCTCATCGGTAGAGACATGGTGAAAGCGGACTGTTTCATGAGGCAATGATGCCTCATCGAGCCAAACTTTGCGAGCAGCCTCCAACAGCGAAAATGTCCCCTGGATGTTCGTGCGCACAAACGCGCCCGGGCCTTCGATCGATCGATCGACATGTGACTCGGCTGCGAAATGGATGATGGTATCGACTCCATTATCACGCAGGATGCCCTCAACGAGTGGCTGGTCGCAGATATCTCCTTTGAGGAAGATATGCCGTTCTGGGTCTGAGAAGTCTTTCAGATTCTCCTGACTTCCAGCGTAGGTCAGGGCGTCGAGATTCCAGATCTGCACCCCTGATTCATTAATCAGCATGTAATGGACAAAGTTGGAACCAATAAATCCCGCTCCACCCGTGATCAAGATCTTATTCATTCAAACCCCTGCGTCCTCATTCCTTCCCCACACAACTAAGTTAGTGTGAGGAAACTAATCGAAGAGTTCAGCTTCCGCCAGCGAGTTCCCATGAGCATCCTTGGTTGATAGCCAGGGTGAGGCTCCCCCGAGAAGAGGCCACTCAATCCCGATCTGTGGATCGTCCCACCGTATCACACGATCCCATTCCGGCGCGTAGTAGTCGGTCACTTTGTAAAGGAGATCTGCCCAATCGCTGAGGACATAGAAACCGTGGGCAAAACCAGGTGGAATCCAGAGTTGATGCTTATTACTTGCTGTTATTGTAGCTCCAGTCCACTGTCCAAACGTGTCCGAACTTCTGCGCAAATCCACAGCGACGTCGAAAACCTCACCGCTCACAACTCTTACGAGTTTACCCTGAGGCTGGTGGATCTGATAATGCAAACCGCGCAAGACCCCCTGTACGGAACCAGAGTGATTATCCTGTACAAATTTTGCTGTGATTCCAAGCGTCTTGAAATCCTCCGCCTGATATGTCTCCACGAAGAAGCCGCGTTCGTCCTCAAAGAGATTTGGAATTATGACCAGGACATCCGGGATGGTTGTCGCTTCAATCTTCATCTTTTCTTATTCGTCCTGCTTTATGTCCCTATTGTGTTCCGCCGATGGTTGTCGCAAGGGTTCTAATCACTGCGCCACCGTGATGATATCATCTACCAATCATGCTACTTGTTCGGAGCGCATTCCTAATACTCTACCTATCCCACTTCTCCGGTATCAGCATATTCACCAAGGGACTGCGGATCCTCAACCTGAGATAGTCCCACACCCAATCCCAATAAGAACCAGAGCAGAACCATTAGATTAACGCTCTGCATCAGCGGTAGGAAGATAAACGTCGCTAACGCACCCAGCCAGCCAAGGAAGGTCGTCCCTGCATGGACTTGCCCTTGAAACCATTGTGTCCGACCCCATGCTTTCCAGACCTGCACCAGGGCAATGGAGAGGAAGGCCATCTAGACAGCAAATCCCCACAAACCCCATCGGAAAGATTTTCGTAACCAAATCAGTACGCGCCAACTCCGGCGATCACTACCCAGACTGACCGGATGAGGATTAATAGATCGAGCCAGATAGACCAGTTTCGTACGTAATGCGCATCCAGCCAAACACGGTCCTTGTAGGGGAGGTCTGAGCGCCCGCTCACTTGCCAGAGGCCGGTCAAACCCGGTCGGACTTGAGTATAGAGATCAAAGCTTTCCCCGTACTTCGGAATTTCTTCTTTGATGATCGGCCGTGGCCCAACCAGGCTCATCTCACCTTTAACGATATTCCAGAACTGCGGCAGTTCATCGAGGCTCAAACGGCGGAGCAGGTGTCCGATCTTCGTCAGCCGTGGATCTCTTTCAAGTTTCTGCTTGTCATCCCACTCATCT
>JBARSI010000153.1:0-1811 GCA_049644665.1 Anaerolineales bacterium | reverse complement strand
AATGCAATTGATCAATCTGGAGCGAGATACGGCTGTCTGGTGGTTGAAGTAGGATTTTCAGGGGCGATTGTCCCTCACCGTCCTTCGCGCTAGTTGGATAGGACCCTGAAGAAGGATATTTACGTATTAAATCCCCTGAATGCTAAGCTCCTGCAGGGATGACAGCGGACAGCGCTAATGGAAAGCGAACATAGTTCCAGAAGTGAGTGCGCATGCTGCCTATAACTTGAACCACCTTTTCACCAGGAGAGTGAAGTGCCGGAAAGATCTCCGGCTAAGTGAAGTAACTGCGGTGTGATTTGCTCATGGGTTGGAGGTTGAGCCCTTAATGGAACCAGTGAAAGTGAAGAATAAGTCCAGCCGTCTCTTAGCGCTAATTGGCGTACTTTTCATATTGGGCACCGTGCTTAGATTATTCGATTTAACAAATCCGCCGCTGGATTTCCATGCTTGGCGGCAATTACGATCTGCTTCAATTGCGAGAAAGTTTTATTACGATGTTCTGCCGCTAGCGGATGACGAGCTTCAAGAGAAGGCGAGTCAATTAGGGAGTTTTGAGCCCCTGGAACCACCTATTTTTGAGCGAATAGTTGCTCTGGCGTATCGGCTGGTCGGCCAGGAGCAATTGTGGGTTGCGCGGGTCCTAGCCATAGTGACTTGGATTCTTGGCGGGCTTCCTCTTTATCTCCTGGCAAGGCGTTTGACCTCACGGAGGGGAGCCGTTGTTTCACTGGCTTACTACCTGTTTCTCCCTTTCTCGGTGGTTGTAAGCAGGTCGTTTCTTCCGGATGTGCCCATGACGGTAATGATGTTGACATCAATTTATTTTATCTATCGATGGGCGGAGAGACCTACTCTCGTCTTCGCTGTTTTGGCAGGCCTTTTTTCTGGGGGAGCTATTCTGATTAAAGTATTCGCGGCTTATCCGCTGGTCTTTGTGATGTTATTAATAGTATTGAGCTCTTTAGGGATTTCAAAAGCGATCAAGAATCCTCAGGTTTGGTTGATGGGGATATTACTGGTTGCCATACCCGGGATTTACTACTTCGCAATCCGAAGTGGGAGCGCATCCTCTTACTTCGCGGATTGGGTTTTCCCGTTTTCTTCCCTGGTCTTCAAACCCTGGCTGTACTTCCGCTGGGCAGTGGCTCTACACCGTACTATTACGATCCCCGCTCTTTTAGTCGCCGCTCTAAGTATATTCATGGTGGGGGGAAGGGGACGATTGCTGCTCATCAGCCTGTGGTTGGGATATTTCTTCATCGGCATTTCCGTCCCTTCGTTGATTATTTCTCACTCTTATTATCAAACCATCCTTATACCTATCGCCGCATTATCACTGGCCCCTTTGGGGGAGCGCGCCCTTTCGTGGACAGATCGTAGAACTGAACATTGGGGCGCGATCGGTGTTGGAGTTCTTTTGATTTCCATAGGATTCTTGAGTCAGAAGTCAATTACCTTGCTTATAGCAAACGATTACCGCGATGAAGTCTTAGGATGGAAGAAGATGGGTAGAGAACTTCCCGATGACGGAAGCATCATCGGTCTAACCCATGACTACAACACTCGCCTTCGATACTATGGTTGGACACTTGTCGATCAATGGCCGCATGCAACAGATTTCGAGATGCAAGTATTAGCAGGAGGGAATTACGATCCTTCTGATCCAGCAGTGATCCAGGGGTTTATTAACCGCACTGAGGGATATGATTATTTTCTTGTCACTTTGTTTGGCGAATTAGAGCAGCAAAAAGCCCTCGGCTCTTTTCTTTATGGGACTTATCCATTTACTACCGGGGATGGCTATACTT
>JBARSI010000152.1:0-4015 GCA_049644665.1 Anaerolineales bacterium | reverse complement strand
CATTTTCTTGGATTGCGATCCTAGACTCCCCTCCGAGTCAGGCTCTCTTTATCAGCCTTAGCACATAAAGCAGAACGAGCGCACCGACAAGCGCTATGACCAGCGAGCCGAGAATGCCTCCAGCTGAAATGCCAAACAGACCAAATAACCAGCCTCCAATGAAGGCGCCAATCACGCCAACAATCAGGTCTCCCACAAGGCCGAATGGACCGGATCGCATCATCCTCGATGCCAGCCAGCCTGCGATGAGACCAATCACAAGAAACAGGAGCAGGTCTTGCGTATTCATATAACATCCTCCTCAATTCGACGCAGATTGTTCATCACTATACACCGTCTGCCGAGGACGTCAACAGACATTGGACGGGTGCAACTCGGTACTCAACTATCCGATCGTACAGACCTACTTCTTTCCGGCAAGTGCGTAGGGCGCTCGCACTCTAGGACCCCTATTACGAAAAGTGCATTGCTTGCATCATGCCATGTCGGATGCTTGGAGGGCATTTAATCCGCCTAACGGCTTGGAGCTAAGTTGCCCGCCGGCTAAAGCTTTGCCCCACGTTTTTCCTGATGGTCTTGCTAGCATGACCCGCCTCTTCTTTGCGAGCAGAGAGGCGGGTCAGCTTCAGCGACTGGTTAGGTGGCCTTTATTACAAAAGTGACAGAATGTTTGGTCTGAAACTACATAGCTGTCGCTAACGGAAAGAAATCTAAATGCAATGCATCATGTCTTGAAATAGAAATAGTTGAAAACGATGCCAAATCCAAGCATTACCACAAAATACATCCATCCGATCGATGGCAGATCCCAGAAGACCAAAGCTAATACCAGCATTATTGGGAACAATGCAGTTATTACGCAATTCATCTGAGTGGTGATTTTCACCTTCTCATAAGAGCTCTCCCTATAAGCTAAGAAAGAGCTAATTGCATAACCAAGGATGGCGGTTCCAAAGAGCCTAAATACTTGTGGAACTTGGTTGGAAAGACAACCGGTGAGATCGCCCCACAAGACCGGGGTAAAGATATAGGTTAGGGCGAACATTGCCATCGCGATGCTGTGGACGAGAAACGTATACTTTAACCCTAGTGTAATTTGTTTTTCCATCTTATTCCTCCTTTATTGTAGGCCGCCTAACGGCCTCGAGCTGAGCAGCCCCGCAAACCTACGCCTTTTCCTTTTAGCGCCTCGCGCGGAGTCTGCTCCAGCGAGACGTTAGGCAGCCTTCGCACTCGACTTGTCTCTCATGAGATGGCTATACCCTATCCGCCCGTGTATGTCGATATTCCTCAAGAGAAGCGATCAGGTCGCACTTGTCGGCCGCTATGAAATCAAGAGAGCCATAGATCATCGGATTGATTTTCGCACCAAGAAATGGATATGCCCCACGGAGGTCTGTCAGCAATCCAACAAGTAGTTTGTCTCGCTCTGGGAGTTGCTTCTGACCATAGGCAATGCCTAATGCGACGCAAGCCCCTTCATCAGGAACACGACCATCCAGTATAAAGAGAAAGATATCCGCTTCAAGAATCTTGTCTTGGTCTGCTGCGAATATTGCCTGACAAAGCTCATCACTGGTCATTTCATTGTAGGGTGATTTACTAGGCTCTACCCCATCTCGTTGGGGGAGGAATACCGTGAAACCTCGTTCCTCCAATTCTTCAGTCAATTGCGAATTGAACGCCCTCTCTGCTTGGTTGAATAGGGGTGCGGCAAAGTAAATGAGCATGACCGCTTCCTCCGATGAACGAATGCTCCCGATAGAAACAATATTACTTCCTATTCGATGCAGAAGATTGTGCAGGCTGATAGCATGTGGATGCCTAACGGCTCCGGGATGATCGGCCTGGTGGGGCTTGCGAACGAGATCAAAATTGGCCTCGCACCAGGTCCGATCCATCCCGACGTTATAGCGAGTTTCGTTATTAATGGCCGTCTATGGTAGATCAAGCCGATAAATAGGGTTTGCAATACGAATTCCACCAGAGAGGTCCGATGTTAATGTGAATTCTTTTTACCATGGATTGAATAGCTTGAAGTGAAACATGCTTTAAGCGTCTTCGATTTCTCTCAACACTCCAGATAAAATCCTCAGTCTTTCACTAATAATCTCATCATCTTTATGTAAGACCTCATCAAATAAATCGATATCACCTTCAATATGTTGATTGTCTGTGCAAATAGCCACATTCATTGCGCCGCCTTGCAAACCAACTCGATCTAGGAGTGGGTATTGTGGATAATCATTTTCATCTTTTCGATACCGTTCTAGAAAAAATAATCTTGCTTTACAAACTAATATAGCTAGGTCAAGAACTCTGTGCAAAGGCATTTCTTCTGACTGTCTGGACCATTTTTCGCCGGTATGACGCCATATTTTTGCAGAAATATCTACATTTCCTCTTTCATTCCATTGAGCAAGACCCAATGACAATCCTTTTGCATCTGAGTTATTAGCATACCTGCCATCTATTCGATCATATTCTTCGGAAACAATGACAGGGGCATGTTTCAATTCGGTTGGAATCTTCATCGAGCGAATCTCCTTACTGGTTTAGTAATTTACTTAATTACTAATTTACCGTCTTTTTATGAATTGTCAAGATTAATTGGGGCGTTAATTCAATTCTTTCATTGAGCAGGATGGGATTGTAGACAACCAATTGTTTTGCCGAAAAAAGATATGATAGCAATATCGCTATAACAACTCCGGGATGATCGGCATCGCAAGACTAAAAACGATTGAAACCCGGCCGCGCGCGATGTCCGATCCATCCCGACGTTATGTGTTGCCTCTTTAGCCAAAATTGATTTGATCAACCAGCCCGCAAAGAGATGTATCGAGAATTAGAGAATAACTACTCGAGATTTCAACAACGCACATTGTCTAAGCGTGCGTACCTGCGAGAGAGTCGTGCTGCTCTGGTCGTATTTCTAACTATAATGCTGGCTCCCCGTAATTGGTACTTATCGACGTGTGATGTGAGCGGCATTAGTCGACAATGAAAAGCTTGGCCCCTGCCAATGTTGATGACCGATGAGGCTCTGCATTATCGGCAACTTGATAACTCATGCCAGGCTTAAGAAAGAATATACGACCATCTTCAAGCTCCGTGCGCAATTCGCCATCAAAGCAAAATAATATATGTCCTTTGCGGCACCAATGATCTGCTAAATAGCCAGGAGAATACTCAACCATCCGGACTCGTATATCTCCAAATAGTTGCGTTTTCCAAAACGCGACGCCAGTTTCACCTTTGTGTTCAATTCGTTCGATTTCTGACCAATTCGTAATGCCGAAAGGAGTATCAGTTATTTGCATGATCTATTCCCATTAGATACATAACAGCCTCGAGCTGAGTGGCCCCGCCACGTTACCCTACGTGATTTTCGCGCCTCGCGCGGGGTCCGCTCCAGCGAGACGTTAGCTGGCGCTATTTTCACCATTCACTTTTGCCCAATACGCGTCTGCCTCTGCCTCTAACTTCTCTAAGCGAGTGTAGTAATCTGGAAATTCACGAAGGTGCGCCAATGCAATCTTCCCGGTTAGGATCTCATCATCGTTCGTTACATCGGTATCAGGATCTCGCGACCCGTGTTCAAGCTCAACTCCCAACCCGATTCGGAATTCACTTAGTTCAACTTCATTCCAATTGATGCCGAGTTTGTCGCCAATTCGTTTCGCTTCTTCATCTGTAAATTTCTTTCCCGAGTCCATAATTTGCCTCCCAAATGCATGGTTTCAATAATGTCCAATTGCCACAAGTTATATTCAAAGTGCCAGCTAACGGTTTTGAGCTCAGCCGCTCTGCTCGTGCCTTCGCTTGCTTTTCAAGATTCTCTGTCAAGAACCATCAAATGCAAATCGCGCAGCCCGCGGGGTCGGTTGCAGCGAATGGTTATTAGTATGTAGTTGGGGCGCGGCCGGTGCTATCCTTATCTAGACTAGAGACGGGAACGCACCGGGGGTACGGAGCGTCAGGGCGGACCGAAGCTGCCTACCCGCACCTGTGG
>JBARSI010000151.1:0-3589 GCA_049644665.1 Anaerolineales bacterium | reverse complement strand
CGACAAGAGATCCTGGAGTTCTTATTCGACCTCAATCGCAAACATCACCCGGATATGGTCTTTGTTCACACTCAGGCCGACATTCATCAGGACCACAGCGTCACGACAATGGAGGCTCTACGCGCCTTCCGGGGCACGACGGTGCTGGGTTTTGATGTGATGCGCAGCAGCTATGGATTTTTCCCGCATTTTCTGATCGAAGTGTCTCAGGAAAATGTCGAAAAGAAAGTCGAAGCGCTATTGGCCTACGATACGTATAAGGATAAGTATTACTTCTCCCCCGAGATCATTCGGTCGACATCTGTGCGCCATGGATCCCTGGCTGAACGCCCCTTCGCAGAGGGGTTCGACATCTTGCGTGTCATCGGAAACTTTGGCCACGACGGCTAGCATCTACCCATGAATTCAAGATCCGGTCTTAGCTAAGGGATGCCGTAAGACTCGATTTCCCTCAGATATGAAAACTTCGTGATGTCTACTTCCACAAAAGTCACTTCGCCCAACCCGGTATGTTCGATTGTTGTTCGAGCATTCAACGAGGAGAAGCATATCGGGCGCCTGCTCAGTGGTATCCTGGAGCAGAAAATGCCCGCTGTTGAGATCATCCTGGTTGACTCAGGATCCACGGACGCAACGCTAGCTATTGCCTCGCGGTATCCAATTCAGGTCCTATCGATTCCCTCGGAAGAGTTCACATTTGGCCGATCATTGAACATTGGATGCGCTGCCGCTAAGGGAGAATTCATTGTTCTCTCCAGTGCGCATGTTTACCCGGTATACCCAGATTGGCTTGAGCGCCTGCTAGCACCCTTTGAGGATGAGAAGGTCGCTCTTGTTTACGGGAAACAGCGCGGGAACAAAACGACACGCTTCAGCGAGCACCAAATATATGCAAAGTGGTTCCCGGAGGTCTCGAAACCCCGCCAGGAGATTCCGTTCTGTAATAATGCAAACGCAGCGATCCGCAGTTCATTATGGCAGATGCGTCCTTATGATGAAGAACTGCCCGGTTTGGAGGACCTAGATTGGGCAACATGGGCGATGGAAGAGGGTTTTCATATAGCATATGCTGCGGAAGCCGAGATCATCCATGTGCATGAGGAGACTCCCCGAGCCGTGTTCAATCGCTACCGCCGTGAGGCGATGGCGCTTCATCGAATCAGACCGCAGGAACGGTTCAACCTGGCTGAATTTGGGAAGCTCTATCTATCCAATGTAGTCAGCGATTCCTGGCATGCACTTAATCAAGGAGAAAAGCTCACAAAACTCTGGGAGATATTATGGTTTCGCTGGATGCAGTTCTGGGGGACGTATCGAGGCTCTACGTTATCAGGACCCCTGACTGGGGAGTTGAAGGAAACATTCTATTACCCTCAAAGTTTGCGGAAGCGACAGATATCTCCGGAGAGAGAAATTCAACCCATCGAATATGGTATTGTTTCTGAAGACCACTCGATCGGGGATGCGGAATAATGTCCTGGGCATAGGCAAAGGTGGGGCTCTGATGATTCCGATGGATGAGACGATGCTGGGGCATGAGGAGAGCGCCTTGTGATTTCAAAGCCGGGAGTTGATTCAGGAATTGTGGCTCTCGTGCCGATGCGGCATCACTCTGAGCGCGTCACGGGAAAGAATTACAGGCTTGTCGCCGGAAAGCCTCTCTACGGCTATATCATTGAAACGCTTCTGGCATGTCCGGAAATTAATCAGATAATCGTAAATACAGACAGCCCGGTCATCGAAGCAGGGATCTCTGATCAGTACCCATCGGTCACATTGATCCAGAGACCGACTCACTTATGCGGTGCCATGATTCCGATGAATGAAATCCTTCTCTATGATGTCGAGCAGATACCTGCTCCTTTCTACCTTCAGACACACAGCACAAACCCTCTATTACGTGCAGAGACGATCTCGCGGGCGATCCAGAAATTTCTTGCTGAAAGAGAGCAACCCTCATTGTTTTCTGTAACTAGAGTTCAGACTCGGTTATGGACGGAAGATGGCAAACCCCTAAACCATAATCCCACAGAACTTCTCAGGACCCAGGATCTGCCGCCAGTCTATGAGGAGAACTCATGTATTTATCTTTTTAATCGTCAGACGCTTCTCGAATACAAGAATAGGCTGGGAGAGAAGCCGCATCTTTTCGAGATTGATGCCTCAGAAGCCTGGGATATCGATGATGAGTTGGATATGGCTATTGTAGAATCGTTATTGGTCCGAAGAGCGAGTATGGAAAAGCGAGAGACTTAACCGAATGGGTTTACGTGTCCTTGTTTCAGCCCCATATATGCTTCCGGTGATCGAGCGTTTTCAGCCGATCTTCGATGAGTTGGGCATCGAGGTGGTACTCGCCGAGGTTGAAGAGTGTCTCTCGGAGGATGAGCTCATGGCATACATGGGCTCAATCGACGGGGTCATTTGCGGCGACGATCGTTTCACCGAAAAAATCCTCAAAGTGGCAGCCCCACGTTTGCAGGTGATCTCAAAGTGGGGGACGGGTATCGATTCGATCGATCAAGAAACAGCAAAGGAACTGGGCATCCAAGTCTTGAACACACCCGGGGCGTTCACTGAACCAGTAGCGGATAGCGTGCTTGGCTATATCCTCGCGTTTGCCCGATCTCAGCCGTGGATGACTCAACAGATGAGAGATGGGGGGTGGGAGAAGATCGCGGGGCGCGCACTTAGCGAATGCACGTTAGGGGTAGTGGGGGTAGGGAAGATTGGAAAAGCCGTATTGAAACGGGCACAAATCTTCGGTATGTGCCTTTTGGGAAACGACATCGTAGAAATTGATTCGGGATTCATCACCGAAGTAGGGGTCCAGATGCTGGATCTCCCGGGTCTTCTCAAGCAAGCTGATTTCATCAGCATCAATTGCGATCTTAATCCCACATCGAAGGGATTGATCGATCCTGTGGCGTTCAAGCTTATGCAGCCACATGCGGTGCTCATCAACACAGCCCGTGGCCCAATCGTCGTCGAGAAGGCGTTAATCGAGGCGCTTCGTGAGAAATCGATCGCCGGCGCAGCCCTGGATGTTTTTGAAAAAGAGCCGCTGCCTGGAGAGAGCCCGTTGTGTACAATGGATAATGTACTGCTCGCACCACACAACGCCAACAGCAGCCCCGGCGCCTGGGAAAGGGTTCATCTGAATACGCTCCGTAACTTGATAACTGGATTGGAGCTTCCTGTTCCCACAAATTTGGACGAGATGGTATCGAGAAGTTAGTAATACTCCAATTAACAACAGCTATTGATGGCGCCTCTTTTGATGAGGGGTGCGTGGATCAAGGAGCTTCAGAATGAAACGAATTGCGCTGATCACCGGCGCGGCAGGTGGAATTGGGGCCGCTGCAGTTGAAGCCTTCAATAAAGCAGGCTGGACCGTTTTGGCTGTGGATCGATCGGACAAAGGCATTTATCCGGAAGGCACAACGTTCTTCAAGGCGGATGTGTCAGAACCCGCTTCCGTTTCCGAGTTAATGGAGGCTATCCGGGAGAATACGGATCGCCTGGATGCCCTCGTCAACAACGCAGCCGTTCAGATCTGCAAACCATTGGTCGAAATGCACGTAGAAGA
>JBARSI010000150.1:0-43259 GCA_049644665.1 Anaerolineales bacterium | reverse complement strand
GGTTGAAACCGCTTCTGTAGAACTCCAGAGCGAAGCATCGCTGCTCTTCCTTCCACCCTACCTCGCCCAGCATGTCGGCGCCTGGCGAGCTGTAGGCTATCGACCGCAAACGGTTCAAGGCCTTGGCATCCGTGCCTGGCAGGAAGCAGCGCTCGAATCCATGCCCCGCGGCGCCTCGTTGTGGTTCAAGCAGCTTCGAGTAGACCGCGTCCTCAGACCGCTCTAACCTCTCCACTCCACCCTTGTCGATAAAGCCTAGCAAACGTTATTTAAAGTTGGTAAGTTTCCCTTGGTGATACAAAAAAACGCCCACGGTTGTGGGCGTCTGGATTAATCGTCTGGGGAGTCACCACCAGATACGGAAGGAGTCGCTCGTCCTCGTGAGAACTGTTCCCGATGAAACGTAGATCTCCAAATCAACTTGCGTACCGGGCGTCTGCCCCTCAAATGCAATTTCAAGTTGGGTGACACCGGCACCGTCGGTTGGTGGAAATACGAGTGTGCGTGCCTCATCGGGGAAATTCGCCACGAGAGTCACTGCCGCAGAGGGGACCGGCAAGAGATTCTGATCGCGGACGACGACATATACCAGCTGTGTGTCTGAACTTCCTGTGATGGGTTTTGCCACAGAAGCATGGGGTTGGAGATCAACCACTTCGTACATCAAGGCGTTGCTGGGGGCTTTTGGCCGAAGGAGGTCATCGTCGTAATCCATCACCTCAAAGTGAACCCGCCCAAGAGGCGCTACCAGAACTTGCTGCCCTGGAGGATTTTCCGGATACCAATCCAACCGGAAGCCCTGGAAGTATTGAACCAGGCGGTCATTTTCAATCGTGAATTCTGAGACAGGGTAGCCAAAAAGCTCCGGTCCGCCATGTTCATGGTAGAAATCCAGGAACATGAAGCAGATACTGTGACCCGTAAGAGAGTAGAACTCACAGTCGGCGCTGGACCTGATAGAGAGTGGATCGGCGACATCCAATGCCCGATCGCCGACGAACAAAATCCCCAATTCCTTGAGGCGAACTTGCATGTCATCAGATGCTGGATCTGGGAAAAGCTCCATCCGGCTGTTCTGTGTGTATTGGATCACCAATCCAGTCCAGTAATCCAAAAAAGCATCCGTAATGGGGAAGCCGAGAATGCCCAGGCCACCATGGTGATCGAAGTACTCGACGAACTCGGCATCGAGTGTGTGCCCGGACTCAGAGTAATAGCGGCCAGAGCCGCTTTGGGCCATCACTGGAAGCACAATGCCGAGCAGGAGGATTAAGACAATACAATATGGCAGGATGCGGCGAGTCCTGATGGAGGGGCCCCTTTCTTGGCTATACGAACCATCTACAAGCTTAGATACTTCTCTCTTTTGATGCAACAGGACTGGGGTACTACTTACTCCAGGGCTCCGGACCGCATGCGCAGGTAGGAATCATAGCGCTCCGGATCGATCGCTCCATTTTCAAGGGCCATGGTCACGGCGCAGCCCGGTTCATGGGTGTGGGTGCAATCGCTGAAGTCACACTCGGCTACCCGCGTCCGGATCTCCGGAAAATATGCGTCAATCTCTTCCGGCTCGATATCCCAGAGGGCAAAAGCCTTCAATCCAGGTGTATCCGCCACATAACCCCCCTCACTAAGTGGCAGGAGCTCAGGAACGACCGTCGTGTGCCGCCCTCTCCCTGTTGCATGGCTGATCTCACTTGTGCGCAACCCCAATCCGGGTTGGATCTTATTCAGGAGGCTTGTCTTTCCCACGCCCGAGGGACCCGCCAGAACAGAGAGTTTTCCTTGCAGCGCCTTGCTGACGGCTCGCACGCCCTTGCCTGTCGCCGCGGAGGTGTAGAGGACCGGGTAACCGAGCTGCGGATAGATGCCGAAGGCTTGCCTGGCCGTGTGCGGGACAACCAGGTCGATCTTATTGGCGCAGATCAACACCGGAATCTCTTCTCGCTCGGCGACGACGAGCAAGCGATCCAGCATTCGGAAGTTAGGTTCGGGGTCGGCGCACGCGAAGACGAAGACGGCTTGATCCGGATTCGCCACCAGGACTTGTTCGATTTCAGAACGACCCGGTGACTTGCGGGAGAGCACGCGCACGCGCTCCTCCACAACTTCGATCGTCGCCATTCCCTCCGGTTGTAGGTGGATCTGAACTCGATCGCCCAGCGCTGCGGCATCGCTCTCCATTCGTTCCTTCATGAGCCGGCCGCGCAATTTCGAGGGGATGATTCCCTGCTCGGTTTCAACGTCGAAAATACCGGATTGGGCTTTAATAATCAGCCCGGGGAGAAGATCTGCTTCAGACATACTTCATGGCGTCGGAGTTTCCTCCGCTTCTTCATCCGGGTCCGGAATTCTTTCAACCCAGATTCGAGATTCCCAAGGATAGAGCGTCAGCGGCCGACCCTTGAAATATGTTTCTACGATACGGCGGAAGACCGGCGCAGCCCAATCCGATCCCTCGCCCACATTCTCCAAGATGACGGCAATGGCGATATCGGGTTTGTCCTCTCTTTCCTCGAAGGTATAACCCGCGAACCAGGCATGGGGCTCACCTTCTGTCGAGGCTGTGCCCGTCTTCCCGGCGACATTGAGGTTAATGCCAAGGAACTTGCGGTATGCGGTTGCCCCCGACTTCTCGACCACGTTTACCATCGCCTCTTGGATCGCCGCAAGATTCTCTGGGTTCACCGGAAGCTGCGCCTGCGGATCGGGCACGAACTCCTGCAGCATATCACCCTCGGCATTCAATATCTCCAGCACCAGCTGCGGACGATATAACGTCCCGCCGTTCCCTACCGCGGCGACGTAACGAGCCACCTGCAGTGGTGACACCAGGAGAACGCTCTGGCCGATCGCCAACTGCACTGGATGCCACGCCGCCCACTCCTCGCCGAGTATCTCGGCGCTGTTCTCCGGGCTCGGAACCTGCCCCGCCTCGTCCCCAATCTCGATACCTGTCGTTTCTCCCAGCCCAAATGCCATCGCCATATCAGGAATAGCGCTGGGGAGATTCTTGACATAGAGATCTAACCCGATGTGATAGAACCAGGGATTACACGACTTCTCCAACCCCCCTTGGAGAGTCAATTCGCCGGCCGCGGGGAGTTCTTTTTCATAGCGCCAATCGTAGCCTACCCAACCTGGCAGCTCAGTGAAAGTCAGACCGCAGTCGTAAACATCGTCGGGTTCGTAATACTCTGTCTCCAACGCTGCGGCCATAGTAACGATCTTAAATACCGATCCTGGAGCGTAGAGCCCCTGCGTCGCACGGTTGATATAAGGCTGGTTAGCAGAGTTCAATATCTGAAAACCGCCATTCGGATTCGATCCATTGGGGTTCTGGAAATCGAAGAGGTTGGGGTCGAATGCGGGCGAGGAGGCCATGGCAAGCACCGCGCCCGTGTCACGTTCCAAAACGACCACAGCGCCCTGGAAGCCCTCAATCGACCGCTGCGCGATTTCCTGCAGGTCACGGTCGAGCGTCGTATACACTGCGTACGGCAGTCCGGGATCGCGCGCAGCCATCGCTTGTAGGATTTGACCATTGGGATCGACCAGGTAGAGCGTCCCCCCTGGCACGCCGCGCAGTTCATCTTCGAATGCCGCCTCGATCCCGATACGACCGACAAACTCATCGCCTTGATAACCCTGAGCTCTAAGGTCGTCGTATTCGTCCGCCTGAATCTGGCTCACGAAACCTACGGTATGCGGCGATGCCCCCCCTGCAAATGGCGTTAGACCACTGCCATAATAGTAGCGAGTGCTATATGTACGAGCTCGAACGCCGCCCACCGAAGCAAGCAGACCGCCAACGGCGTTGTAGTCCTCAAAAGGTGCAACGCCAAGCGGGGTGAAATAATCCGTATCCCGAAAAGATTCATAGCGCGCCGAGATTGAATCCGTTGACACCAAATCAAACAAGCGCCGAAGAGCGGAGAGCATCGTCTCTTCGGCTTCTTCGTCGCCGATCTCATTCGGGACGATCCACAACGCGGCGGCGTTATCCTGACCTGCGGCCGCCTCTGCGGCGAATGCCTGATTGTTCCTGCCATAGATATTCGCCCGCGTAGGCGTGATGGTGGTGAGACTTAATCCGTTGCCCCCCTCGAGTTCAGGCAAAATCATGGCGTCAGTCCAGGCCACTCGCCAATCCTCTCCAGCGGAGCGCGTCAGGTCCATGCGCGTCTCACGGGTGATCTCTCCTACAGAAGCACTTGTGAGAACAATGCGATATCGCACCTCCGCGCGCTGCGGGCTGTTTACGAGAGCGGATACGATTTGAAAATCGACATCTACAAATGCCCCGGCGCGGATGATCTCCTCGAGGCGGCCAATGAAATCCTCCTCACTCAGACCATCCCGGGTCAGAGGGCTGAGCAGCGCGTACATCCCCGCGTAATCGCCCGCATTCCAGGTATCCAGGAAGTGCTGAGCGGCAGAGTCTGGATCCGGCGCGGACTCAGTGGTCTGTGCAGGATCTGGGAGCGTAGGCGTTCCGTTCGACCCCGGGTCGGTGGGGTTAAAGAGACCACAACTGCTGATGAGCATCGCGAAAATCAGAAACAGGATCGGGATTCGTCTCACAATTTACCTCTCAGGATCTCCTGGTAGACTTTACAATCATACTCCGTAAAGGCAATACAGCGAGAGGGGAGATTGCCCTCTATTTCGTACCCCAGGCGTTCCAGGGCGCGCTGCAGGTGGCACAACGGGAGCCCCATCACATTCGCAAAGCATCCCTTGAGCTGCCTCAGTTCCACCGGATTGAATTCGCGGTCCTGTATCCCATAAGCGCCGGCTTTATCGAGCGGAGAACCGCCTGAGATGTAGGCCTGAAGCGCTTCGCCGTCATATGCCCGCAACGGGACATCAGTTTTGCATATCTCAACAACTTCATCCCCGGTGGCTGGTTGTAGAAGTACCAGCGCGGTTATGACCTTATGTTCTCGATCCCGAAGCATTAGAAGCATCCGCTCAGCGTCACTTGCATCCACGGGTTTGCCAAATATCGCCTCCCCGTCTGCCACGACAGTATCTGCGGCGAGGATAAGCTCGCCAGCGGGGCACTCAACCGCGGCCGCCCGGGCTTTTGCCCGCGCAAGACGGATCGCTACCGCCTCCGCCCGCTCATCTACCTGGACAACTTCGTCGATCGGGACCGGGCAAATCTCGACATCCCAACCGGTCAGCTCCATTAGTTCACGGCGACGAGGCGAACCTGAGGCCAAAAGCAACATACAGGTCATAAATAACGCATCCAGTACCGTCTGTAATCCTCAATCAATATCTCTGCCGTCCAGGTTGGGAGGTTAAGTTTCCAGCCTGATACGTTCGTACGCTTCCGCATCCAATACATGATCTAATCCACTGCGAGCAGCGTATGCCCTGCAATACGCGAATTCTAACATACCCAGCGGTTGCGAAGAATCCCCCTCGACACATCGGGTTCTCAACCCTTTACAACCCGATGGTACAATGACCGAATGGACCTGTTTGACCACGCCATGAAAGATCGCATAGCCCGCGAAGCCCCGCTCGCCGCACGCATGCGGCCGCGCACTTTGGATGAATTCGAGGGTCAGGATGAAATTGTAGGAGAAGATCGCCTTCTTCGGCGTGCTATCCAGGCCGATCGTCTCTTCTCTTCGATACTCCTCTGGGGACCTCCCGGAACCGGAAAAACCACGCTGGCGATGATCATCGCCAACACCACGGAATCTCACTTTGAAACGATCTCAGCCGTTCTTGCCGGAAAGCCTGATCTCCGGCGCATCATCAAGGCAACCGAGGAACGGCGTAAACTTTACGGCAAGCGAACGATCCTCTTCGTGGATGAGGTCCATCGCTGGAATAAAGCTCAGCAGGATGCGCTCCTGCCTCACGTCGAGAGTGGGACCATCACCCTCATCGGCGCAACGACTGAAAATCCATACTTCGAGGTGATCGGCGCTCTGGTCTCGCGCTCGCGAATTTTTCAGCTGCGTCCGCTTGGAGATGAGGATGTACAGCGGGTTCTCCAACGCGCCCTCACCAACGTCGAGCGGGGTTACGGCGATAAACAGATTCAAGTCGATGAGGATGCCCTGGAGCACTTGATCCGCGTGTCGGGCGGGGACGCACGCAATGCACTCAACGCCCTTGAATTAGCTGTAGAATCCACACCTTCTGATGAGAAGGGCATGATCCACCTCACGCTTGATGTTGCCCAGGAATCCATCCAGCGTCGCGCGGTTTTATACGACAAAGACGGCGACGCGCATTACGACACCACCTCAGCCTTCATCAAATCAGTGCGCGGTTCCGATCCGGACGCCGCGCTCTACTGGTTGGCGAAGATGCTCTACGCCGGCGAGGATCCGCGTTTCATTCTGCGGCGGTTGTTGATCCTGGCTTCGGAGGACATCGGCCTGGCCGACCCAATGGGCCTCGTCGTTACCTCCGCCGCTGTCCAGGCCTTCGAATTCGTAGGGTTGCCAGAAGGGGTCTACGCCCTCATTGAGGCTACGCTCTACCTGGCAACCGCCGCAAAATCAAACACCACCAGCGCCTATTCCAAGGCCTATAAATACCTCGAAGATAAAGGGGTGGTCGAAGTCCCAGCGCACCTAAAAGATGCCAGTCGCGATGGAAAAGCCCTCGGGCATGGGAAGGGTTATAAGTATCCACACACGCATCCCGGACACCACATCGGTCAGGGTTATTTACCTGACTCACTCCTCGGGACCTATTTTTACCGCCCCTCCGACCAGGGTTACGAGGCGCAGGTTGCTGAACGGCTGGATCGATGGCGTACAGCGCAGCGGAAGGCATTGGAAATTGATGACACGCTCGAGCCATCCGATCTCGCGGATCAGGAAATCGACGCCATCAAGAAAAAACACTCAATGCGCAGAAACAGACCAACTTAACGGGGTATTGATGACCACCTTATTTCTCATCCGTCACGGACACAATGATTTTTTAGAAAAGCGCAAACTTGCTGGGCGGCTGCCAAACATCCACCTGAGCGCAGAAGGTCACCGTCAGGCTGAGGCGCTCGTGCCGATACTTTCTTCTGTCAAGTTCGAGGCAATCTACGCCAGCCCGCTAGAACGAGCTGTCGAAACCGCCGAGCCGCTGGCTCAAGCGTTGGATCTCGAAATTATCATCCGCGACGGCCTGATCGAAATCGGATATGGCTCCTGGCAGGGGCAATCACTCAAAGCTCTGCGCCGGCGAAAACTCTGGCCGATCCTTCAAAATACACCCTCACTGGCCAAGTTCCCAGAGGGCGAGTCTTTCCCTGGCGCTCAAGCGCGCATCGTCGCCGAGCTTGAAGCGCTTCGCTCTTTTCATCGCGGCAAGAAGAGTAATATCGCCTGTGTGTTCCACTCAGATCCAATCAAACTTGCCATCGCTCATTATCTCGGATTACCACTGGACCTATTCCAGCGCATAACGATCTCCCCCGCGTCCATAAGTGTATTGGCGGAAAGCGATAGCGGTATCCACATCATGGGTCTGAACGATACCCGCGCAACGTATCGTACGCCGGGAGTTTGATATACTTCATTCAGCAGGGCGATGAAAAATTAAGCTGCTCAAATATTAATCATGGAACTATAAATGGCAGGCATTCAGCACGAACTCAATCCCGTTGATCGGATTACAACCGGGGCTATTGGCGATCCCGGGAAACGCGTTTTCTATCTACAGGGGCGCGCTGGGGATCAATTGGTCACGCTAATTGTCGAAAAACAGCAGATTCAATCGCTCGCCATCGGCCTTGAGGAATTTCTGGATGAGCTGCACAAACGCCTCCCCGATCTCCCCGAATCTTCTGGGGATTACATCGAGGAAGAGATGGCGCTCGAAGAGCCCATCGACCCCGCCTTCCGCGTAGGTCACATGGGATTGGGCTATGACGAGAAAAGCGATATGCTCATCCTCGTTGCTCGCGAAACACAACCTCTCGATCATGACCCTGGGGAGGCTTCTTTCGTTCGTTTCTGGTGCAGCCGCTCGCACATGCGCCGGATGTGCAGTTGGGGTCTGGATTTGTCGTCTCGCGGAAGACCGATATGCGGCAACTGCGGTGAGCCCATCGACCCACGAGGTCATTTCTGCCCGAAGAAAAACGGTCATAAACGCTGACAATCAATCTCCAGCCAAGCGCGCCGCAGTTCCCAAATAATCTCCTTTATAGATCGCATCTATAAATGTACAGATGAATATTTTTGAGCCTAATAACCTTGAAGCGATTACCCGCCTACTCAATACAGGCGAAATCGGGGTTGTGGGACAGGTGGCCTGGGGATCGAATTTCACCTTTCTCGTCCAGATCGAAGGTGATGATGGCGAAATCCCGGCGATATATAAACCTGCACGCGGCGAGCAGCCTCTCTGGGATTTCCGTCAGGGCTCACTCGCCGACAGAGAAGTGGCGGCCTACCTCGTTAATCAGGTCTTGGGTTGGAAACTCGTCCCACCGACTGTGCTGCGCAAGGATGCACCGGCCGGTCCAGGCTCACTTCAACTCTACATGGATGTAGATCCCGATCGCCATTACTTCACATTTAGCCAAGAAGAAAAGGAACGATTACGACCAACGGCGCTGTTCGACATCATCATTAACAACGCCGATCGCAAATCCGGTCATATTCTCCTTAGCGAGGATGATCACCTCTGGTTGATCGACCACGGACTTTGCTTCCACGACGAGGAGAAACTGCGCACGGTGATCTGGGACTTCGCCGGCGAGCCCATTGCAGAAGAACTGCTCGATCGCGTGCGCCTGCTGCAAGATCAACTGGAGGCAGAAAACAGTGTATGCGGTGATCTTTCGCAATTACTTTCTCAGACTGAACTTCATAAACTTCGAGAACGTATAGCTCGAATCCTTCAATCTCCTGTCTACCCCTCGCCCGGTGTAGATCGCCTCTACCCCTGGCCGTTGGTATAATTTGTATCTCGTAATTCTGGAGTACTTCTCCCTATGGGTACATACAGATTCGCTCTTCTTGGTTTCGGGAACGTCGGTCAGGCATTCGCGCGGCTGCTGCTGGCGAAAGGCGATGAACTTCTAACCCAGCACGATTTGCACTGGCAGGTTGTCGGGATCATGACTGGTCACCATGGGGCGGCGATAAATCAGAACGGGATAGACCTCGAGCACGCGCTGGCGATAATCGAGGCGGGCGAATCACTCAAGCCGCTATCCACTGAACCATCTCCAAAAAACGGCGTTGAATTCGTTCAAACGTGCAATGCGGACGTTCTCTTTGAGAACACCCCCGTAAATTACCATAATGGTCAACCGGCGATTGAACACATCACCGCCGCGCTCTCCAGCGGCATGTATGCCATCACGGCAAATAAAGGCCCGGTCGTCCACGCCTATCGCGAACTCACGAAGTTGGCGCAGGCAAATGGACGTAAATTCTTCTTCGAATCGGCGGTTATGGATGGCGCGCCGGTGTTCTCTCTCTGGCGAGAAGTGCTTCCTGCAGCAGAACTCCAATCCTTCCGTGGGATTCTGAATTCGACGACAAATCTCATCTTGACATTAATGGAACAGGGGAAGACCTTCGGTGAAGCCGTCGCCCACACCCAGTCGATCGGCATCGCCGAGACCGATCCCAGCGGTGATATCGAGGGCTGGGACGCGGCCATCAAGGTGTCGGCGCTCGTCACCGTACTTATGGACGCAAATCTGAAACCATCCGCCGTCGAGCGCAAGGGGATTGAGTCTCTCCATAGTGAAGATATTAAATCTGCTTCAGCAGAGGGGAAGCGGTGGAAACTCATTTGCCACGCCGAAAGAACAGACTCAGGTATTGCGACATCCGTACGCCCCGAACTGCTCGCTCCCAGCGACCCGCTATACAATGTGATGGGGACTTCCTCGGCCGTCACCTTTCACAGCGACATCCTCGGCCCGCTCACGATCACCGAGTCCGATCCGGGACCGCATACAACGGCCTACGGCCTGCTCGCCGATTTCATCAATGCCGTGCGGTAATTCTTACCTCCACCAGATCCACCTTGACTACGAGCATGCCTTTGTTGTAAAATTTTCCCCTATCTCATGAAAGGAGGGCGCATTCTTATGGAGAAATTTGTAGCTGTTCAAGGCCACATAGATATTGGCTCTGGAATCGTTTTTCGTTCGCGGAGTGCGCCTATCGACAGATAGATCCTGACAAATCTGTTCTACTGATGGCCGCGGGCGCACTCCAGTGCCCGCGGTTTTTTTGTTTTACCGACACGACTCATCCACGGGGAAAGTAGTCAAACCATATGTTTAGAAGAAGTCATACGAATAGTTGATGCGGATTAGTTTGAGGTGTGAGATGAAAGAGAAAATAAATCATGATCTGAAGAACCTGGCCTATGCACCCGAGATACCGGGGTTAACCTTGCGCGGTTACTCAGATCCGCAGGAGCTTGCTCGGATCGCCGCAGTCATTCAGCGCTGTTGGGATGCAGATGGCGTGGATGAGATCCAAACTACCGACGACATCGCTCACAGATTCACTCACATGCAGAACTTCGATCCAACTCAAGATGTTCTGCTCGCGGAGATCCGCGGGGATCTGGTCGGATACGTCCGCATGAACTGGCTTCATTCGTCAAACGGCGAAGTCATCTTTCGTCACCATGGCTGCGTCCTCCCCGAGTGGAGGCGAAAGGGGATTGGGTCAACCTTGCTGCGTTACACCAAGGACCATTTGAAAAGTCTAGCAGCACATGCCCCGAAAGGCTGTCCGCGTTTTTTCGAAGTTTACCTGGCGGACACCGAGCGCGATAAGCAGGCTCTGCTGAAAAATGCGGGTTACCAACCTGTTCGATATTTCTTTGAGATGGTACGCCCGCTGGCGGCTGCTATCCCAGAAATCGAATTGCCCGAGGGTCTCCAGATCCTTCCTGTTAATCCTGATCAGTATCGGGCCGTCTTTGATGCCTCCGATGAAGCTTTCCAAGATCATTGGGGGCACATCCCGGCAACCGACTCTCAATATCAATGGTGGGTTGAAAGTCCCTACTTTCAGCCCGAACGCTGGAAAGTGGCCTGGGACAACGGACAAATTGCCGGGATGGTTTTGAACTACATCAATGACAAGGAAAATGAACGCTTCAACCGAAAACAAGGTCATACAGAAGACATCAGCGTTCGCCGCCCATGGCGCCGGCGCGGTCTGGCACGGGCATTATTGGCTCATAGCCTGCAGATGCTAAAAGATGAGGGTATGGATGAAGCCGCACTTGGGGTGGATACCGATAATCCAAGCGGCGCTTTGGGCTTATATGAAGATCTTGGATTTCAGAACATCAAGCTATGGATGGCCTATCGCAAGCCGATGGTCTAGGCGGGGTGTGAATATCAAGAGTCACGCAATCGCCAAATATCGATGGGGAAGAAGATGACTGAACTTACATTTAACAAACTCACGAAAGCGGGTTTTGCGATCCGCCCGGCGAGCCTGGATGACGTCGAAGAGTCGGTCGAAATGTTTAACCTTTGTTCAAAGGCAATGATCGGCGCTCACGCGTATACGGTTGAGCGCTATACAAAGGAATGGCAAGCGCCAAACTTCGATCTTCAACGGGACACCCGGTTGGTCATCACCCACGCCGGGCAAATCGTCGGCTGCATCGAGGTATGGGACATAATTGAGCCGCACGTCCATCCTTGGATTTGGGGTCTCGTTCATCCAGAGTGGGAAGGCAAGGGCATTGGAACCGCGATGATGGGCTGGGCGCTGGATAGAGCACACAAGGCAATTCCCCGCGCTCCCGATGGCGCGCGCGTTTCGGCACACGCCGGAACCGTAAATACGTATACACCAGCGAAGGAATTGCTTCAGAATATGGGTTTCAAAGCCATCCGCTATGGGTGGAACATGCTCATCAACCTTTCGGAAGAGCCCCCCGCTCCTTTATGGCCGGAGGGAATCTCGATCCGGAATATCCAGCTTCCAGACGATGCCGAAGCCGTCTACCGGGCAGAAGACGATGCATTCCAGGACCATTGGGGATATGTTGAAACGCCCTTTGAAGAGGGATTCAAACGATGGAAACATTACGTATTTGAAATCCGAAAACCCGACCCTGCGTTATGGCTCCTGGCAATGGACGGGGATGAAATTGCCGGCATGGTATCGTGCCGAGCAGAGGCGGACGACGACCCGGAAAAAGGTTGGGTGAGTGTCTTAGGTGTCCGGCGCCCGTGGCGACGCCGAGGGTTGGGGTTAGCTTTATTGAGGCATGTATTCGGCGAGTTTTATCGGCGCGGGAATCCCCGCGCCGGCTTGGGCGTCGACTCAAATAATCTCTCCGGCGCGACGAAGCTGTATGAGAAAGCGGGTATGCATGTCCAGCGAGAGTATGTTACGTACGAGTGCGAACTGCGTCCTGGAGAGGAACTCCGGAAGGAGTGACGAGGCGTCGGATGGCAATCCAACATTGACCTGAGAAGTGCGATCACTCGCCGTATGTCTACTATAATGGACGGCAACTATCTTGGGGTATATCAAGGGCAATCCTTGTAACTCTACTGAATTGGAGCTGGAATAGTATGCATAAATCTGCCCCCTTCGAAGCCGTTCTCTGGGATCTAGGGGGCGTTCTTTTGCGCACCGAAAACTGGGAACCTCGTCATTGCTTAGACCGGATGCTGGATCTGCCGAACGGTAAAATATACAAACTCGTCTTCGAGAGCGAGATGAGTCGTAAAGCCACGATAGGGGAAGCAACCAATGACGATGTTTGGATGTGGGTTGGCGAGCAGCTCGAACTATCGAGTGGTGAATTAGCACATGTGAGGGATGAATTCTGGGCAGGCGATCAGATTGACACAGATTTGGTTCGTTTTATCCGCGCCCACAAAACCGGGCCCAAAATGGGTCTTTTATCGAATGGATGGCCTTCGACTCGACGCTTCCTCGATGAACTCTGGCATATTGCCGGAATCTTTGACGACATGATCATTTCCGCAGAGGTGGGATTAGCGAAGCCCGACCGGCGGATCTATCAATTAGCCCTGGATCGTCTGGGCGCCGACGCGGAACACACCATCTTCATTGATGACTTCGATGAAAACGTCCGCGGAGCGCGCGAATTGGGAATCCATGGAATCCACTTCCAAGACCCCGTGGCTGTACTGGAAGAGCTGAAAGGTCTCCTCGACCTTTCAGCTTAAGCTCTCGATCGTCCGGGATAACGCAGTCCAAATTTTCTATCAGTATAGATAATTCTCCACTGTCGATATCTAATATTCAAATCCACTGGCATCCTCAATTTGCTATCCTATACAGTTCGTGGCAGAATTGGGATGTCCGTATAAGTGCGATTTGAAACACGTGTGGTTTGATTCGGGTCTCACAAGCAAAAACCCTCCGCAGCCTGTTTCAAAGGGGGACACAAAACTTCCACATGAATAAATCCCTACAACCACTTCTTTCCCGTAAGATGATCCTCTTTCTTATCGGTCTCACTTTCGCCGAGGCGACGCGTGCGTTGACCGCGGTGCAAATCCCGGTCTTTTTGCGCGAAATCGGAGCGAGCGTCAGTCAGGTCGGGCTATTTTTCACCCTGGCGATGATCGCCCCTTTAGTGCTCGGGATTTTCGGGGGGTGGATATCGGATTCAATCGGTCGCCTACGGGCGATCTTATTCGGTAGTCTTGCGGGTGTCCTCGGCTACCTCCCGTTTGCTTTCGCACATCGCTGGGAGGTTGCCCTTATCGGTCCTGCTATCCTGGCAGTGGCAACATCGTTGATCCAACCATCCTTCCGGGCCTATATCGCCGACACTTGCCCCTCAGAGACGCGTGGCCGTGTATTCGGGCTCAGTAAATCTTTTATCACCGCGGCCTGGATCATAACCCCGCCCCTGGGCGGCTTCCTGGCAATGAACTTCGGGTCCCGCACGATGTTCCTCACGGCAGTCATTCTGTACAGCATCGCCGCCGTCATTTTCATGTTCCTTTTACGATCCGAGAAAAAAAAGGCCACCGCACTATCGGAAAAGCCCTACCTGAAGTCACTCAAGGACTCCTTCTCTCAGATCTTCCCGATTGTCTTCGTTGGGGGGCTGTTAACCTGGATCATGATATCGGATGGCATCCGAGTCTTCGCCACTTATATTTCTTTTAACCTCCTGCCGGTCTACCTGAGCGATATTGGCCTGATTGACAAGCAGGGCATAGGTGTGATTGATGGCCTGCACGGCATCGCCTGGGTTATCGCTGCTCCAATCGGCGGGTGGCTCTCCGACAAATCGAGCGAACGGAGCGGTTTCGTCCTTGGAGCGGCGATCTTCCTCTCCTCGTTTCTTGTATTCATCCTCGCAGAGGGTTTCGGAGTCTTTGCCATCTCATGGATCATCATGGGGATTGGCGGCGCACTTCTAGACCCGGCCGTTAATGCGCTCATCGCTCGTGGAGCACCCGCCCATCTGCGCGGTGTTGCTTATGCTCTGATACCTGCACTCATTGGCCTGGTCGCTCTCCCTGCTCCCTGGATCGGCGGTCAGATATGGGAAGCCACCAGCCCCAAGATACCGTTCCTGGTAACTTTTCTCCTCGGTTCGCTTGCTCTCATCCCGGCTTGGTTCAAGCTGCGCGTACTACCAGACGTGGAAGTTGCCGCTCCAGCGGAACCCGCACAATAGCAGCTCTCTAGTTCCATGTCCCCGGCCTAACGAACGAAAGCCAAATGGCTTTGGGTTCATCCCTGCCGCAAACGAATTGAACTCCCGCATGGGAGCATCTCGTTCACAATTTCTTTGCTTGAATCTTGGGTTAAGAATTAAAGGGGTGAGCCCCCTGCCATTCACCGGGTGGCCGGCATTGCCGCGTTCGCCGGTAGGTCCCAATTTCATCGCTGCGGCGAAAGGGCGTTCCTCCAGTCGGTCGGCGCTTTCGTCATGATCGCCGCAACAAGCTGGGGATCAGTCAGATTAGCCGGAGGGTGCCACAGCATACTGGGACATGCAGCCCATTGGTGGCCTGGGGCTCATTACACCTTCACTTTAGACACCTCACATCCAAGAGTCAATCAACGATACGCTTAAAAAATTCCGACCCTCGCCAACTCAAGGAAAGAAAAGATGCAAGTTGGGCTATAATCTCGATTATTCTCACGCAATTAGACGATTTCCTATAAGAATCCGTCCTCTACTTGTGAAAGCATTCCTCCATTATCGCTCAAAGGAAGAAATGAGGTCGCGGCGCCGATCGGGAACGAAACACGCGGGCAGAATCAACCGATTACTATCCTGTTGGAAGAGACCCCAGTTGTAGATAATCCTCGGAGATCAGCATCGAAATTGATCGCCAGGTGTTGTTATTCATATGACGCTGGTTATGAGCAGCGGCTGAGCATCACCCAATAAATAGACTCGCCGAAGACAATATGCAGAATATCGAGAGCATTTTGAACCCGAGAAACAACAATCCTCTTTCATTTTAGCGAACAACTAGGAGCAGACATCCATGAACCCTCGTGTGAAATTGATCTTCAATCCCCGTGCTGACAGGGGTCGATCCTCGGATCTCGAAACATCCGTTCAGCACATTATCGATAAACACGATGGTGCGGAATGGTCCACAACCGAATACCATAAGCACGCAATCGAACTCGCCGAGCAGGCCGCACACGATGGTTTCGATGTCGTCGTTGCTATCGGAGGTGATGGCACCGTTCATGAAGTGGTTAATGGTTTGATGCGCGTGCCTGAAGATAAGAGGCCCTTGCTCGGCTCAGTGCCAATAGGCTCTGGGAACGATTTTTCATCAAACGTCGGGGCCGCGGAGGACATTGAAGTCGCGCTCGAGCGAGTTTTCAATGGGGAGATAAAGACCATCGACATCGGCGTTGCCACGGATGGTTCTGGTCAATCGGAGTACTGGAACAACACGATCGGAATCGGCTTTGACGCCGCGGTTACCATATATTCCTATAAAATCACTCGGTTGCAGGGATTCGCGATGTATCTCTGGGCGGTGATCCAAACGATCGTTCTCCACCACCGTGCCCCCAGAATGAAGATCGTAACGGATCAGGAAGAAATCGATGAGAATGTCCTCATGTTCGTCGCCTGCAATGGACCCAGGGAAGGTGGTGGCTTCTATGTCGCCCCGGATGCTGTCTTCGACGATGGTGTTTTTCACTACGCCATGATTGAGAACGTGTCCCGCCCGATGATGTTCCGCTTGATCCCGGAGGTGATGAATGGCACCCACGGTCGTTTCAAGCCGGTGCGAATGGGTCACTTCCGCGAGATGCAATTGACGTCTGAAAATCCTGTAACTATCCATATGGACGGCGAGGTCTTCGCTGGGTTCGACTCCACAGTAACCGAACTCCAGATCAAGGTCATTCCGAACGCGTTGCGCGTCATCATCTAGAGCGGATTACCTTATCTGCTACTTATGTGTAATCTGTTTCGCTTCACATGAGATCATTACCTCACACTCTCGAAGACCAGGACACTGGCTACCTGCGGATCCTTTGTGAACTATGGGGATTCGACTCACCCCAGGGCTCCCATCGTTCGATCATTGAAGGCGTTTCGCGCGCCATGCTCAATCAAAACACGCTTGAAGAAATACTCGACAGCTTACCCGATGCAGCCAAACAAACTCTTGAAGGGATCGCCCACTCGGGCGGCCGAATTGCATTCCCCGACCTAATACGGGACAAAGGAGAATTGCGGGAAATGGGACCGGGAAAGCGCGATCGCGAGCAGCCCTGGCGCAACCCTGCTTCTCCGGTTGAAATGCTTTGGTATCGCGGCCTGATAGGTCGAGCATTTGCGGACACGTCCAAAGGTCCTCAGGAATTCGCCTATATCCCAACAGATTTGCTGCAATTGCTCAGGGATTCACTTTCTGACTATAAAGTTCCTTCTCTTTCACACTTGCCGCAAGACCCTAAACTTGTCCAGTTGGCTACTTCGGCTGCAGTTGATGATGCTACAACTCTTCTCGCCGCTATGCGCCGTACTCCCTTCCACTCGTTCGAGTTCTCCCGGGAGAAAGACATTTCCCTGGAGCGATTTCTTCTAATTCCGCGTTTAAAAAATCTTCTACTCACAATACTTCAGGATATGTCCTTAATCGAAGGTCCGCCATGGACTCCAAATCCCGAGAGAACCCGCACCTTCCTTGCTGCCCCCCGCTCACAAGCAGTGCGCGACCTGTTTCTAGCCTGGAAAGATTCCACTACTTGGAACGACCTGGCTGCACTCCCTCGCATCACATGCGGCACCGACACGTGGCCCAATGATGCCGGGCTCTCGCGCCAGGGCGTTCTTGCTCTCCTGCGGCATCTCAAGCCGGGACTGTGGTGGGATCTGAATCTCTTCGTGGAAGAAGTCCGGCAAACCCACCCTGCCTTTCAGCGACCCGGCGGTGATTTTGATTCCTGGTATCTTCAGGATCAAAGCGGGTTTTTCCTCCATGGCATCGAGAACTGGAATATGGTCGATGGTGCCCTTCTCCGCGATGTAATCGCCGGCCCACTTCACTGGCTTGGAGTCGTCGATCTCGGGCAGGAGGCTCAATCGACAGCGATCTCCTCTTTTCGCCTCACGCCAGTATCGGCGCTGTTGTATGATCCGCAAGCATCCGTTCACGTTGAAGAACCGGAAAAGGCGATAATCGTTCACGCCGATGGGCGCATCATTGTTCCTCGCGGGGTTAATGGAGCTGTTCGCTATCAGATTGCACGCTTCTCTCATTGGGTATCGATTGTAGATGAACAGTATGAGTACCGCCTCACCCCAAGTACGCTGCAGCGTGCCAGAGAGCAGGGGTTATCCCATCAACATATCCGGGCTGTTCTGGAGAAGACCTGCGAATCTCCGCTGCCGCGTCCTGTCGATTTGGCATTAACTCGCTGGGCTGAGAAAGGCACTGAGGCGCGCATCAAGCGATATTGGATCTTACGCGTCCAATCGCCAGATGTACTCGATATGCTGCGCGGCAAGAAGTCGACAAAGCGTTATCTTAAAGAGATCCTCAGCCCTACTACTGCGATCGTACAGTCCTCTGATTGGCCCAAGCTGCAGGCGGCTGCTGCACGTCTCGGGTTTCTAATCGATCCACCGGGTTCGAAAGAGGACGCTTCATAGCCCACAGACACCTAACCCTCCAGAGAAAACAAACATCACCCCGCGAATGGGGGAATGGTTCTCGAAAGTTTTTCAATTTAGTTAGCTTATGAAGGTGCTCTAGTTACGAGGAATGCAAACTAATTATTAGGCAGCGCAATCTGTATCGCTTCTTCCAACTCTTCGATCGTCACGGGTTTAAACACAAAAGCATTCGCACCGATCCGCATGGCTTCATCTACCTGGATATCAGTTGTCTCCGACGAGAGCATCACCACCGGAATCTCTTTGAGTTCGCTGCGCATGCGCAGGAATTCCAAAAAATCGATTCCACTTACCTCCGGCATATTTATATCCAGCACGATTAGCTCCGGTCGTTCACCCGCAAGAAGCCGCTTGGCTGCGCTGCGCGCATCGCGGAAAATCTCGACAGTAGAATCGAGAAGCTGCAACATCAGCTTAACGGCATGGCTCATCTCCTCGTCGTCATCAACAATCCAGACTGCCCGCATCCTTTCCTCCATTAACCCGTAAGTGCTTCTTGAATCTGCTCTGCTGACTTTATTGTGATCCCGGAGATACCGGCCAGTTCTTCCAGGCTCGCTTGCCGAATCCCTTCGAGATCACCGAAGGTCTTTAATAATGCCTTCCGGCGTGCTGGACCGATACCAGAAATACCATCGAGTTTTGAAGCCAGCCCTCCCCGCCTGTGTTGAGTCCGATGCTGTCGGAGGGCGAAACGATGAGCTTCATCCCTAATCCGCTGAACAAGGTATAAACCTTGCGATCGTCGCGGCAGGATGACGGGGTCGGTTCGATCTGGAAGGTAGAGCTCCTCATGCTCTTTTGCCAGCCCAACAACCGGCACACGCTCTTTTAGATTGTACTCCTCCAGAATCTTGCAAGCCCTGCTGAGCTGCCCCTTCCCACCATCGACGATCAGTAGATCCGGCAGAAAACCGAAGCTCTTATCCAGCTTTCCGCCCGGTTTTCCCGCTTCCTCATTCGCAATTCGCCAACGTCGGAAGCGCCGCCCTAAGATCTCCTCCATACTTGCGAAGTCGTCCTGACCCTGGACGTTCTTGATAGTGAACTTCCGGTAGAGTTTCTTGTTGGGCGCTCCCTGCTCGAACACAACCATCGAACCCGCTGCGGCAGTCCCTTGAAGATTGGATATATCGTAGCACTCAATTCGATTTGGTGGGCTCTGGAGGGATAGCGCCTCTTGGAGTTCGCTAAGTGCCTGTACGTGCTTGCTGCGGTCCGCCTCCCATTTCGCCTTTAGAGAGGCCAGGGTCTCCGCTGCGTTTTCCGCCACCAATGCCACCAATTCTCGCTTCGCTCCACGACGTGGCACCTTTAAGTAAACCTTTGCTCCACCGCGCCGATCATTGAGCCAGGTTTCGATGATGCGCGCCTCCTCTATCTCAATCGGCAGGAGGATTCGCGGCGGAATATGAGTCGCCTCAGTATAGAATTGCTTTACAAAAGCTTCCACCAATTCCTGGTCTTGGGCCTCACGCGTCCCATCAAGCACAAAATATTCTGTCCCGATGAGTTTACCCCTGCGAACAAAGAATATCTGAACGCATGCGTCACGCTCATCCCGAGCGAAGGCGATGACATCCGTATCAAGCTTATCTTGGGAAACAACTATTTGTCCCTCGACGACTTTCTCGATGGCGATCAACTGGTCGCGAATAATTCCCGCTCTTTCATATTCCAGCGCTTCCGATGATTTTTCCATCTCCTGCTTAAGCCGGCTCACTATCGGATCCGTGTGTCCTTGAAGGAATCGGCCGAGGTCCTCAATCATCATTCGATAGCCCACAGCATCAATTTTCCCTATACATGGCGCCAAGCAGAGCTTTATATCGTGATAAAGGCATGCGCGTTGGTCTTCGCCTGTGATCACGCGATCGCAGGTGAGATATGGGAAGATCTTGCGCAACACATCAAGAGTCTGATGGACAGCCCAGACGCTTGTATACGGGCCATAATAGCGCGCCCCATCGTTTATTACACGGCGTGTGATCGTGACTTTCGGAAAAGGGTCTTTCCAAAGAATTTTAATATACGGATACCTTTTATCGTCCTTCAGGCGGATATTGTACTTCGGCTGATAACGCTTAATAAGGTTCATCTCCAATATCAGCGCCTCGAGCTCCGAGCTTACAACAATCCATTCAATATCTTCGATCTTCAAAACCATCTCGGCTGTTTTACGGCTGTGGTTGGCGGCATCGTGGAAATAGGATCGTACCCGGCTGCGCAGGTTGACCGCTTTACCAATATAAATCACCCGACTCTCCTTGTCCTTCATCAGGTAGCAGCCGGGTTTATTGGGGATTCCCTTCAATAGTGGTTTGAGACGATCAGATGCAGCCATACTGCGCTGATTCTAGCATATCTGGATCACCCATAACTTACGGGAAGCCTTCACTTCGAGGGCTCTCAGGAAATGGGCTTCCCAAAAAGCCTTGCGCTTCAAGTATTCCCATTGCATCCTGGGAGACAGTATAATCGCGGGACTATGCTAAAAAACAAGTACCGCATCCCGGTCTTCCTGATTCTCACAATCGCACTTTCTAGCTGCATAAACGCTAGCGCCACAACGACTCCAGGCCTACCGACGACGGTGCCAAGTACCCCTGGGCCTACAACGTTTGCAACAGAGGCTCCACGTCCAGCACCTCGCAGTCTGACGCTCTGGGTCGCTCCGCCCTTTACACCGGATTCCGAGAACCCCGCCGGCGACTTGCTCACGGAGCGCTTGCTAGCTTTTGAGCAGATCCATCCCGGGCTGAAAATCCAGGTGAGAGTTAAGAACACCGATGGCCCATCGGGCTTATTAGAGACGCTTATCGCCACGAATGCTGCCGCACCCGCTCTCCTTCCGGATGCGATAACATTCAGCACTTCGAATCTGGAGGCGGCTGCATCGAAGGACCTGATCATCGAGCTAGACGATCTTCTGCCGCTTCCCGAAACCCCTGATTGGTATGAGTTTAGTCTCCCCGCTGCTCGCGTCGCCGGGGATTTCTTCGGCCTTCCACTCGCCAGTGAGGTAGACATCCTGGCATACCGCAATGATCTCTATATCTCACCTCCCAGAAGTTGGGATGATCTAGTCGGCGAACCGCGCAATTTCATCTTTCCTGCCGGCGATCCTATGGCAGGCTTTACGTTAGCGCAATATCTCTCCATGGATGGTTTTCTCCTCAACTCTGACCAAGATCCAGCCTTGAACCCTGCCGTCCTATCCGATGTGTTGACCACTTATAACGCAGCCCTAACAGCTCAAATTCTCCCCTATTCCGTAAGGCAAATCTCCACTGCAGAACAATCCTGGTCTACACTGCAGGGCAATGGTTCCGCCAGCGCAATTGCTCCTTTTAGCTCCTATATGCTAGAACCCGATCCGGAAAAGTTCTCCGCCGTACCTTTACCAACACAGGATGGTAAAGGGTTCGGCCTCGCCTCAACTTGGTCATGGGCAATCGTCACGAAGGATGCCGAGCGGATTCCGATCGTTGCCGAGTTGCTCGCCTGGCTAAGCGCACCTGATTTTCTCGGCTTGTGGACTCACTCCCTGGGAATGCTCCCCCCTACAAGCGCATCCTTAGCAGTCTGGCCGGAAGGGGCGGACGCCGCCTTAGCCAACAGCCTCGTCACCGTCACGCAACCGATGCCGCATTTATCGCTTTATCTCACGATAGGACCCGTTCTTTATGACGCCGTCGAAGCAGTCATCGGCGGAGGAGAAGCCCCGACGACCGCGGCCCAAGCCGCAGCAGAAGCACTCTCCAACCCTTAAGATCACAGCCGGTGATGGAAATCTCATTCAGGCGATGATAGAGCTCCCTCGATTTGATGATCACAAAAAACACCTGCAGCAGATCTCTCTGCGCGCACTCGAGGCTGCCGACGCTTATCGAGCTGTTCAAAAGCACCTGCGTCCCTCCAAAGAAGGTATCGAGGCAGGGACTCACCTATTCGGGTTGAAACCCGGGGCACGGATTTTCCTGGTCGCGTGCGGGAAAGCAGCACCCGCCATGACGCGAGCCACGGTTGAAATCCTTCAAAATCAAATCGAGGCCGGTGTCATCGCTGCACCGCGCCTCATCGATGATCTGTCACCTTCGCTTCAAATTTTCCGTGCCGGTCACCCCCTGCCTGATGCAGGCAGCCTCGCCGCGGGGCACGCCGCCGCGCTGCTCCTTGAAAGTACAACCGCCGATGACCTTCTGCTTGCGCTCATCTCAGGTGGTGGATCGGCAATGCTCGAACTTCCACTTCCAGGTATCGAACTCGATGATCTCCGTCGCCTCAATTCACTTCTCATCCAATCCGGGCTTCCAATTCACAAGATTAACACCATCCGGAGATCGCTTTCGCAGATAAAAAATGGCGGTCTGGCGCGGCTAGCCGCTCCGGCGCGCGTATTATCCCTCATCCTTTCAGATGTTGTTGGTGACCGTCTTTCAGCCATAGCTTCGGGGCCCACAGTTCTGCAGCGCGCCTCGCGGGCCGAGGCGCGCCAAATACTCCAGGAGAGCGGGTTATGGCCAGAAATCTGCGCGTCGATCCGTTCTGCTCTTGATTGTCCCGATCCTCCATTGGAGAGGGCGCGGCGGCCAAGGAATATATTAATCGGAGACAACTCACGCGTCGTCCACGCTGCCGGACAACAGGCGCAGGCCCTCGGCTTTTCCGTCAAGATTGTCACAACAAAAATGCAGGGTGAGGCAAGCGTAGTCGGCGCGCGTTTCGGTCTGCGTATAAAAAACCTCCGCAAGCGCATGATTTTTGAAAAACCCACCTGCCTTTTAATGGGAGGGGAAACCACTGTTAAGATAAAGGGCCAGGGCCTTGGAGGGCGCAATCAAGAATTGGCGCTCGGTGCGGCAATTGCCCTTTCAGATACCCTGCATGTGGCCGTTATGAGCTTGGGGACGGATGGCATTGACGGCCCCACAGATGCAGCAGGCGCAATCATCACCGGGGATACAGCGGCCAGAGCGGGATCTCTTGGGTTCGTTCTCTGGGACGCGCTTCAAGAGAATGACGCATACCCTCTTTTAAAAGCTGCGGATGCGCTCGTTCACACCGGTCCGACGGGCACAAATCTCAACGACCTAGTTGTCGGCCTTATCTATTGACCTCACATCTCATCCAGGGAATTCCCTTCGTTTGACCACTTACTGAGCGGCTGATACAATCCCGTCGCTACTTACATCCTGCCCAGGAGGATTCATGCCCATCCACTTTGGAACAGACGGATGGCGGGGAGTGATCTCCGACACATTTACCTTTCACAACCTGCGCCGTATCTCTCAAGCAATCGCTGATGCCGTCGCTTCGGAGGAGTGGCTCAACGGAGTAACGAGCGGACCAAAACCAGATGCAAAACGCATGGTTGTCGGTTTCGATACCCGTTTCCTGTCCGACCGCTACGCGGCTGAAGCCGCGCGGGTTCTCGCGGCTAATGGATTCAAGGTATATCTCACCACGGCCGATGTGCCCACACCCGCGGTCTCGTACACCGTGAAACACCTGGGGGCCATCGCCGGCTTAATGATCACCGCCTCGCATAATGCCCCTCGCTACAATGGGGTGAAGCTCAAGGCTGCACAGGGCTACTCAGCCGCCAGAGAACAATGCCGGAGAGTAGAGGTTTATCTTTCCGACAACGAAGCTCGAGGCCGGGGACCAAATTTGATGGACTTCGAGCAAGCTCGCTCCGAAGGCTTGATCGAGCGCATGAACCCCACCCCGGCCTACTATGACCATCTGAGACAACTCATCGATTTCGATAAAATCGCAGATAATCCCCAGCATATCGTCGTTGATTCGATGTTCGGATCCGGCAGAGGGCAAATACGGGGAATCCTGCAGGGCACAGGTTGTGAGGTGTTCGAAGTTCGCGGAGAGATGAACCCCGGCTTCGGGGGCATCCACCCTGAACCGATTGGGCATTACCTCGGTGCGCTTGCCGGCGCGATAGCTGCAGGCCATGGCCAACTCGGCCTGGCTACAGACGGCGATGCAGACCGTCTCGGCGCCATGGATGGTCGCGGACAATTCGTCGATCCGCATCGGATCATGGCCCTTTCACTCAAATACCTTTTCGAGAAACGTGGTCTTCGGGGGAAAGTCGTCAAAACAGTGTCAACCACTCAAATGATAAACCGGCTGGCCGACAAATATGGTCTTGAGGTCATAGAGACACCGGTCGGATTCAATTACATTGCCGAGTGGATGCTGCAAGATGATGTTCTCATTGGAGGCGAAGAGTCAGGCGGGATCTCCTTCAAAGGACATATTCCAGAGGGAGATGGCATTCTCATGGGGCTCCTGCTCACAGAAATGGTCGCAGAAAGCGGCGTCCCGTTGGATGAGATGGTCGCCGATTTGCTCACTGAAGTTGGGCCCGCCCACTATGAACGTGTTGACCTGCGTCTTGCCCGTCCGATTGTGAAGGACCAAATGGTTAAGCAGCTCGCAGAGGATGCGCCGTCATCCATTGGCGGCGTTGAAGTCTCCACGATAAACACAATGGATGGTGCAAAGTACCTCTTAGCCGACGATTCCTGGCTGCTGATCCGCCCTTCTGGGACTGAGCCGGTCTTGCGGGTATACGCCGAAGCCCGTGACTCCGAACAGGTCAGTCGGCTGCTCGAGTTTGGTCAATCTGTAGCTGAAGGAGCTTGATAAGGAACAGACCGCGTCCAGCCCCTGGCAAAGGCACCAGGGGTGACTCGACCCTTAGGCGTTCTCCGTAATCTCGCCTTGAGAATCCGGTGGCTCGAATGGCAGCGAAAGCCAGAATGTACTCCCTTTCCCAAATTCACTCTCAACGCCAACTTCACCACCGTGAACCCCAATGATCCCCTTACAAATTGCCAAGCCGGATCCAGAACCCTGCTGCTCACGTTTGGCGCGGTCGATCTGGTAGAACACATCGAACAAGCCGCCCAGATCCTGTTCCTTTATCCCTTGCCCTTGATCCTGGACACGTAGAATTAACTGGTCTTTATCAGTTTCCGCAGAAAACCGGATCCATTCACTTTCAGTCGTTGAGAACTTTATTGCATTATCGAGCAAACGCCCAATCGCATCCGCGAGATATGCCTCATCTGCTACAAGCGGCGGGAGATCTGCCGGGATATCCATAACCAGAGTAATCCCTCGTTCTTCCGCCATTGGTTGGTAGGGCTTAGCGATTACGCGCAGCCAAAGACTTGTCTCTTCAATTCGACGCCTGCGATAACGATACGCCTCCCCCGCCTCGCCTGTTTCGATCTCCACTAAGATTAGGAAATCATCAACCAGGCCGTTCAACCGCAGGGCTCCTCGACGAATGCCTTGTATGAAATCCGAGAAATCTTCTGTTGCGATTTCTTGACCGTCGAGCTCGAGTAAATCGGAATAATTGATGATGTATGTCAGAGGAGTTCGGAATTCATGGCTCAGTGTAAGCAGTATCTTGCTCTTTAAGTCTGCGACTTCCTCATCTCGTTGCTGACGAAGATTCTCCCACCGGTGAAGCTTCGATTTTACGGCGACCAACAAATCATCATCATCAAACGGTTTGGTGATGTAATCGTCAGCGCCAAGTTCTTTACCGCGGCGGATATCTGTTTTTTCTCCACGCGCGGAGAGAAAGATAAACGGAATTGCACTAAGCTCGGGCTGTTCGCTCACCTTTTCATGAAATTGATATCCGTCCATCACGGGCATCATGATGTCAGAAACGATCAAGTCCGGACACTGTGTTTCCAGAACATCAAGCGCCTCACGTCCGTTTGCGGCAGTTAACACCCTGTACTCGGTCAGCTCCAGAAGTTCACGAACCCCCTCAAGCAGCGCCAGATCATCTTCGACAACCAGGATTAATGGTTTGGCCATGGCTATCCTCTTTCCCCTTTTATCAGGGGCAGTCGTACTGAAAATACGGTGCCAACTCCGACCTCACTCTCAACCCCCACGAGACCGCCATGCAGATTCACAATCTCCCGCACAATCGCGAGGCCCAGGCCGCTTCCGGGGACCTTGTGCTTCCGTGCCATGGTACCACGATAAAAGCGTTCAAATAAAAAGGGTAGGTCCTCCTCAGAGATGCCGACACCGTTGTCGCGAACCTCCACGCACGCGTATGCAATCCCATCCTTTTCGTCTTCTGCGATGATATTCAGGGAGATCATCCCACCAGGATCGGTGTATGTCGCTGCATTGGCGAGTAAATTGGTAAAAAGGCGTTCCAGCTGAGCGCTATTCCCCAGAACCAACCCTGCTCTCTCAGTTTCCTGAGTCAGGCGTATCCCCCTCTCCTGACAAATTGGGCGATGTCGCTCGACAACTTGGTCAAGGATATCTGTGATCTCGATAGGCTCCATCTCGATTTCTTTTTGAGACTCCAGCCGCGAGAGATCCAGCAACTCCTCAATCATGCAGGTGAGCCGGTCCGTCTCCTGATTGAGCACACCCAGATGCCTCTCTTGATTTTCCTGTTTAGACCTCTGGAGCAGTGAAAGGTATACCTTGATGTTCGCCAGAGGCGTTCGTAACTCATGTGAGACAGTAGCGACAAACTTACTTTTTAATCTATCCAATTCCTGCAAACGCGTGATATCCCGCAGGATGATCACTGTGCCGATCGAGCCCCCATCCAGTTCGACCGGTGAGGCGAGCGCTTGAAATGAGACCTCGCCGATATCGAATGATTCTTGAATCCTCCCCTTTGCTCCATGCAGGCGAGAGATCTGGGTCAGCACCCCTTCGCTCCATTCCCCCGCCATCAGATTCTGCGCTTGCGGGTTTACCATAACGAGATCCCCCTCAAGATCAAAAACCAGCACAGCGTCCGCAACTGAGCGTAGGATCGCCTCGGTTTGTTCCTGCTGTGACTGCAACTCAGCGGTGCGGCTTGCGACTCGCTCCTCTAATGCAGCGGCATGGTCATGGATCTCACCAAATAAACGTGCGTTGATTAACGAGATCGCGATCAAGGAGGTTAGAATTGGAAGCATCTCCAAATCATCTTCTCCAAGCTGCCCGATTCCCTCATTGTCAACAATCATTACACCCAGAACTTCCCCGGCAATCGATAGAGGTAAGATCATTTCACAACCTGTCTTTGGAAGTTCGGGGTGGCGTTGAAACCGCGGCTCCTTGCTGACATCTGAAATCAAAAGCGGTTGATCATTCTTTACAACGTCCTGAGCAAATCCCGCTGCGTCTAAATCTAGCGGCTCAACACGACTGATAGGAACCCCATCAGGGCCGCGCAAGTATGCACAGGGGACCAATCTGCCGCCTTCGTTCAGCAATATCCCAACAGCATAGTAATTAAAAACTCTGAGAGCACCCGCTGCCACTTCGAGAGCCAGCTGCTCGATATCGAGGATAGAAACCGCACTGCGGCCAATCTCATACACTAAGCGCATCTTCTCGGCACGAGCAATGGAACTGTTCAGCAGGCGGGCGTTTTGCAGCGCTACTCCCAGTTGCCGGGCAAAACCAAGCGCAATTTTTAAATGGTATTCCTGAAAGAATCCCTGCGCCCTGCTGCCCAAAGCCATCCCTCCGATAATTTCAGATCTCCACAGGATCGGCACACCCAACCAAGACCTGATGTCGACGGGAAAACTTCCAAAGCCAATCCGCAGCGGATCTTCAACCACGCGTAGAAGAATAGGGCGAGCGTTATAAACCACCTGCCCCAAAGCCGACCGCTCAGGAGGAGCTACAGATTCACCCAACTGAAGTGTTCCACTCGAGAGGGGAAACCCTCTTACCTGGCGCACAACCAGATCCCCTTTTTCCTCGAGAATTACACAAGCAGAATCGAAGGGAACAACCGTCTTTAGGAGATCAAGAACTTGATCCTGGATGGTTTCAAAATCGAGCGTAGAGCTGAGCGCAAAAACGACTTGCTGCAAAGCCCGCATGACGCTCGCATCACGTTGTAACCGATCCAGTGATTCCACGCGCATGAGAAGGGTGCTTAACCTGTATGCAAAGGCCTGAAGCGCATTTTGATCCTGAAGGGAAAGGGTGCCGGCGACCATCAGGATCCCGCGCGGCTGCTTTCCATCCAGAAGCGGCAGCAAGAACAGTGCCTCTAAGCGTAGCTTCTTGACCAAACTCTTGATCTCTGATTTTGTCGCCCAATAAAAAATCGACTGGATGATCTCACCGGGGCGTTCCGAATAATGTGCAGAACGACCGAGGAGTACATCGCGTAATGGATCCACAACACGCGCGGGGTCCGGGGCAAGCATTCCAGGCTGTTCCACAAGCGCATCAATCGCCTGGTGGATGTCTGTCGAGTAGCTTGAACCTCGTAATACCCAATGACGATCAACAGGGTCAATGCTGATATACATCGAGTTCAAACCTAGCTCGCTCAGAAGCTTGATCGCATTTTCCGCAATCGTTCGCCGGCCATCTCCTTTATGTTGGTCAAAAAGAGCCCGCTCAAGTTCATCCGCTAAATGAGAGAGCAAACCTGGGCGCAGATAGCCCGGCAGATCTTCGAGAAACCGGACGATGCCCGGTATTGTTTTTTTAAAGGTCCGGGTAGAGAGCCTATCGCCTTCAGGAGGCTGCGCCGCGAGCAGGAATAGCTCGGGCCGCTTAGGGATTTCCTGGTATGCAAGCAGTACCTGTAGCAGTGCAGGAATTTCGATGGGCAAGCCGAGGATTAAGCTATCGAAGGAACGCTCGTAAAGGGCTTGCACACAACTATCGGTGCTCGCCCGGATCACGACTACACACCCTTCGCAGGAATCCCGAAGCGCCTTGCGGAAAAGGCGTCGACCTTCGGGATCTGGGTCGAAAACCAGCAACCGGGCTTTCATCAGTGATCTCCATTCCTAATTATGGGACAACTACAATCGGAATGTTAAGTAGGAATTGGGGTTGAAAGCAGCTTATAGCCGCGGCCACGTCGCGTGATCAAAAAAATTGGATTGGTAGGATTAGGTTCGATCTTCCCTCGCAGGCGGCTGATCAGTTTCTCAACTCGAGCGTCATCGACGCTCCCGAGGTATTCCTCCCCCCATACCGCAGTCACGATTTGGAACTTATCCGTCAATTTATCCCGCCGCTCATAAAGGAGCTCCAATAATCGATACTCCAAATCCGTGAGAACGGGGATGCGAACGCCATCAACCCATACATCGCCGGAATCAGTGTCGAGAAAAACTCCCTGCACCTCAGCATCATGTCCCCGGCTCTTCCTGGCTATAAAATCAGCGAAGATCGGCGAGAATGGTTGATTGGCGGCAAGCATACCCAAGGAGTCCAAATGGCGTAATTGCTGGCGGGGTAAACCAGCTTTCTGTTCGACCACCAGTGAAGTTAAACCGGCTCGTTCCTCCCCATCCAGTTGATGCCACAGTTTCATACACTCGGCCCGCGGTTGGGGCTCAAGCCGAACATAACTCGCGGGATCCCCTTCCCAGTCCTTTGGAAGATGAGCTAGAGCCTGGGAAATTGCCACCAGCATCCCCGGGTGCCCGCCGGCCAACTCGCACGCTTTTTCATTAAATTCTTTCCTTAGCCCTGAAAGATTAAGCCCGGCAATCAGCGCGAGAGATTCGGCAATACTGAGCAACGGCATGTTATATGTAAAACGGGAGAAAAGTTCAGCAAATTCATCCTCAATCGCGTGACCACGCAATTCCGGCAGACTGCGCCGTGTGGCTGTCGCATAAACAAGACGATCACGATAACGGTCACGGAGTGCCCGCAAGTTCAGGAGCGCCCGGTTATCCAACGCGGTGTAGATCTCGTCGAACTCATCAAACAGCAGGCATAGATTTTGATCCAAGTCTTTGCATAGTTCCGAAAGCGCGAGGTTGAAAGATAGTGAAGCTGTGAAAGACGTATCCGCCTCAGTGATTGTCTGGTGGTACCCTCGCAGATTTGTTAATAGGGCGTCAGGGACATCATCAGAAAGGCGCTCCAGTGTTGAGCGCAGCACCACCTCATAAAATGCCTGGCCCGAAATCGCCACTGCCCGGTTGCAGTCGATATAAATTAGGAAGCCGGGCCGTCCGGCTTCCGACTGATACGACTTGTTTGTATTCCGATCCGCCAGCGAGCGCATCAAGTTGGATTTTCCACTGTTGCTCAAACCGGTGATTGAGACGCAGTGGCCTGCAGCAAGTTCAGTTTGCGCAATTCCGGTGAGGGAGGAAAAAGGAGTGACTTTCTTCGCCATCATACCTCCACATACAAAGGCAGGGTCAGCCTCATGTTGACCCTGCCACCAGTTGTTCGGTTGTCGAGCAGGTGATTAAAAAGCTGTTATCACGTAGTAACACGAGTCCGCAGACTGCGTGCGATGAAAATTACAGCCAGAAGCAATCCACCCGCCAGAGCCAACACTGGAATTCCGATTTCATCAGCGAACCCGGTTGCAGGAAGAGCCGTCGGTGTCGGCGTTTCTCCACCGCCTCCCTGCGCTGCAGCCAGAGTCAACTGAGCCGCCGCCGTAGCGGTTTCCGGCGCCAAAGTAGGCAAGGTCAGGAATGGGGTCGGCGTCTCCGTTGGCAGGACAACCACCAGTGTGGGTGTCACCGTCATTGTTGCATCCGGTGCCTCAGTCCCTGTCGGTGTGCGCGTCGGCGTTTTTTCCAGGACGACAGCAGTCTGGGTCAACGCTTCCTCGGTATTCTGTTGGTTGACTAGCACAACATCAGTGGCGCGTGCCTCTTGCTGTCGCGGCGCCAGTACCAAAGCATAAACTAACAGACAGATCATGCTCAGAACCAGCAAGCCGCCCAGCGAGACGGCTGCGATCACGAAAGTCCGATTTGATGACTCCTCGGGCAGTGGACCGCCTACATCAAACTCTTCTGCCATGGTCTCTACTCCTCAGCTTTTATGTGCCTGCCGCAATCATTTACAATGCGGTTCGGCAACTACCTGCTCGAATCATTGCAGTATCTCGATATTCGCAAGTGGAACTCTTTTTGTTCCAACTCCGTCAATTTCAATCATTGCGCTTTTAGCCCGAATTCCGCTAGGGTAAGTCTCAACACGTTTGAGTATTTTCTTAACCACGCCGACTTCCCCAAGATATGGCGACTTCAGAACCCGGACTCTCACCCCCGGTTTCAATGCTACCACCCGATCCGGTTGGGTCACTTGACGACTGGAGGGCTGGGGGATGATCGCCTCCGGACGTTGTCCAGGTTGCGGCCAAGCAGAGCCTGCATCAACCGCGACTTCACGCCCAACATTGCTCACAAAAAGATTGAACGCAGCCTGATTAATTGGGTACTCCCCGAATCCCTCAGTGAGCAAGACCGGATAAGGTAACCGGCGTGCTACCGGGATCAATTCAGAGGACATTCCGCCCAGGATCACCCCTCGAACGGAGAGCTCCGTCGCTTGATGGAATGGCGCCGGATGATCACACATCCCCGCGACCAGGACTGCTCCGCGCAGATTGACATCCAACTGATCTGTCTGCAGGCGCGAGGACGATCCATCACCCACCAAACGCATGACGCCGTAGTTCTGTAATCCGTTGCCCCAGACTCCTTGTACCAAGGTGCCTATCGTTTCTATCGTCACAACCTGTACCCCATCCGTTGAGATGACCTTTCCGGGGAAACCTGCCTTAATCTGCAGCACTTTTCCAAAGGTTTCCAGGAGAATCCGGCCGCTGTTAATCGCCGCGATGCGGCCTGATGCTGAAGCACGGATCGTTCTGCGGGGCATGCCTACCGGTCCCGCGAGCACATCGCCTGTTTCCACTCGATCCCCCTTCTGGCAGGTAATATGGCGTCCTGCATCTTTCACCGATACGCCCAATCCCCGGGCAACATCATAGTAATAGTGCTTCGGCTCAATTTCAGCTTCCGCTACGATGTCGGCAGCCTGGAGGTTTTCGTTTACGCGCACCAAAACCGCCCCCGGCATTGGAAGAATACGCTCGCGGCGGATAACCGTGATAGGGATGACGTGCGTCATCGAAAATAAGAATATTTCGCTCATGCTATGAGCCACCACGCTTGATGATGCAAGAATGATGCCAAAACCTCATACCCTGGCTCCGATATCATACAACCACTTCTTATTCAGCTCGCGACGGCGGCCAGGATCTTTGGCAAGTTCGAGCGGTCGACCACGCGCGTCGATAATCAAGCCCACGGCCCCACCTGCAATACGCAGTGCACCTGCCTTCCCTGGCCCTCCGAAACCGACATCGATCCCTCGCTCAGGTCTGAGCGTAAGATGAGCATGCTCACCTTGCCGGAGAGGCACAACGGCGAGCTGCCCCATTCGAACCTCGCCGACAACGTCTTCACTGCTTTTCTCAAGCTCAAGATGAAGACTGAGAACCTTGCGTCCCATCCGTGCATTCCCGAATGGCGCCACAACCGTCCCCAGGCTCACGAAGCTTCCGGATTCGAGGACATGGACCGTTAGCATAGGGATCGAACCTGACGCAGCACCAAGCGAGGGGGAGAGACCATGCGGGTCGAGTACAATCGTTGTGATCCCCGTTGGCTGCAAAGCATCCAACAATGTCAATGCGGCAAACCCCGGGCTAGGCGCTCTTGCCAAGACACTTCCACTGGCGATAACCGGTTCTACGGGAGGCAATAACCAGGTTGATTTGAGATCTCTACCTCTTGGCCAGCGCTGGCGAGCACGTTTCAGTGATAACCGAAGGATCTCACGTGCTAACGCTAATTCTAGAAGAAGATCCTCTTCTTCCGTAGGGACAGTTGCCGGGTTAATCGATTTGTTATAGATGTAATCTAAAATCATCCGCTCCGACATCTCGGATGGCAGCCAACGCTCAATGTCGCTGAGCTTGCAATGCCGGAGCAAAGCCGGCAAGGGTTCCCCCAATCCCAGGTCGGTCTTAACACTAAGACGCAGATCTCCCTCGAATGCTGCGGCAATCATCGTATTGGTTGCACCTACATCCACACCAAGAACACCTTTCGCGGGATCATAGATGCGGCTTAGATAACGGATCACGCGACCATACGCATCGGCGGTTAGCATCATGGTGCCGCTGGACCATTGTTCCAATTCATCAAAACCGCGCACACGTTTGTTGCGAGCTTCGGCGATCGCTTCTCCGAGCGCCAAACGGGCATGCCCCAGATCCTCCACTCGGAGACTGGGTCTAACATTCGGTGCTAGAGCGACATCGAAGCGCTCTCCCACGCGGTCAGCAATCGCCGCACCCAAACTACGGTTTCCAGCATATACGATCCGCGGTCTTTGATTCGGGGGGAAAAGTTCGCTGGCGACAGCGACGAGCTCGATCAATTGCATGACCGAATCCTGCGCACCGCCATCCGTTCCGCCGACAATAAGGATCAAATCCGGGCGGGCGGACAAGATAAGATCAATTTTCTCCGATTCGCGTCGGCTGTCGAGCAGGTCAATGACGCCCACAAGATCCAAATATGTCGAGTCGGCAAGCCGTAATGCGCTTTCTGTTGAAACTCCAGGCATCAGCCCCACAAGTACCGTACGAACCTTCGGCCCCGCTGAAGCTGTCGCCACGAAAGAGTCTACCCCTGATCCCTTGCTGGTGACGGGCATGATAAGCAGGTCCGTATCGTCCAACAATATTCTTCCCGTAATAGCCCTCACCTCGTCGAGAGCCATTCGCACACCCTCACTAATATCGAACAGGGGCGCTTTTACAGTTGATGGCACTCGGCTGGAAGCGATCAGGCGAAAGTGGCCATCGACGACATCGAAGAGACTGGCGCGCGTGCTCACGCTGCCCACATCGACAGCCAATATGGTATCGGTGTCCAGCATCGTGCTCATCGGTTTCTCATGTCCCACCCACTATGTTGGTGACCACATCGTTCAGGAATTGAAATCTCTGTGCCAACACTGCGATTGCAGCCATTAACGCACCAGCATACATCACACCAAATGTTACGGCGATGAAGATCTTACCAAGATATGCAAAAACTTCGGCGATCCTTGATCGTCGCGCTCCCCCTGTCAACTCCCGTCGGGCGCTGAAACGGAAATATATCAATACGCTGATCGTCGCCAAGATCGATATCAACGCGCTGATGAGCTGCTCCAACCATACAGATAGGGGTTGGCCTGGAGCGGGAAAAGCAGTTGCCGGTGATAACGTGCCTGTTGCGGCCAGGCTCTGCGGCACCAATGTCCCCGTGATGCTTCCGCCGACAACGACCGCTGCCCCTACACCAACAAGAAGCGCAATAGGGAAACTCCCGAATCGCGACAGACGGGGAGAGAGCTTAAAAAACAGAAACAGAACGAGCATCCACGGAATCAGGAACGTGAGGGCTCCTTCAGACGAAAACAGCCTGGCAGGCCCCTCATCAATGAGCGGCTGAACAAGAGTGGGTTTGACAACATTTTCCCAAGCGATGGCGCCGGCGAAGCCAGAAGCGACGCCGATGAATAGATATGTCGCTACCCTGAAGAGGACATTATCCCCTATCACGTAACTCAAGATCATCACTGTGACGAATGCAGCTATGATCATTTCGATGAAGTCGAGCGGTACCTCGGGCATCTAATTAACGCCTCTCATCAACGCTTTCGCAAACGCAAGAGCCACAAACCAACTCCATAGGCTCCCCCCGCGATCAAAATCAATTCAACGGCCAACATCCCCATCCCAAAAGCATCCCATTGCACACCTGTTTCAAGTGACAGCCCGCTATACTGCCGATACGATACGGCTGCCGGCAATCCGGTAAGGATTCCATCCACCTGTGGCTCGGATGCTTCAAAGTAAGGGCGCACAAGTGGTTCGGCGCCAGCGCTCAATACCATCACCAGAGGAGTATCCCCTATCCACGGGTGAGTCTGTTCCACCCAAGTACGTGCTGTATCTGTCCCAGCGGTTATCACGACGACCAGATTGAAATCCGATAGTCGCTGCACGCCCTGAAGCAAAGGCGATTCCCATACCGACCCTTCAGTAAGTGAATCGGGAAGGTGGTATCCGGTAAAAACCACGCTGCGCGGGGCAATTGAAAATAGTTGGACCGCAGTTGGTCCTCCGGAGAGATAACCCAGGTGCAGATAGCTCTCCCCATTGACCGCACCGTAGTCGGCGCCGATCTTATTTAGCAGCCCCTCTGCCAACGGTGGTCCCGTTGGGCGGGTTGAAACGGTTACGATTGGGAGTGAGCGCATGACCACATGCTCAAGCAATGCGCCGGCGACTATATCGAGCTCGCCGCTGTAACCGGGCGTGTAATCGAACACAACCAGCGCCGGGCGCTCCGTCGGGATGCTGCCGATGAGATCGATTAAGGGCTCGAGGTCCCTCGATACCACGCTCGGGAGGGCATACCCTTCAACACCAAGCTGACCGAAACCGAAAGGCAGGATCACAGCAAGGAGAAGGATAAAAGCGATTACCCAACGCACGAGAGGCAGTCTGCGTCTTTCTACCTTAGCAGGCGGGATTTCCATCTCCTCTTCTTCAACAAGACGCTGCAGCAGTTCCCCTTGCGCGTATTGCCGTTCGGTAACTTCTAATCGAGCCGCTGCAGTGCTCGCGGATCGCGGCATTGCGACTACTGGCTCGGCCATTAACACTCCACGCAATCCAGCAAGCGGTCCTGCTGATTCAACCGGCAGCACTTCCTCTGATTCGATCTCTATCTCTGAACGGAAAGTGTCGACTGGCCGCATGGCTTCAAGCCAGGAAGGGAGAGTTGCCGGGGCCAGATCAGGCCCCTCACCTTCCTCTTCGGCTACTGGCGGAGCCTCTGCCTTCAGTTCCCCCAGCCAATCCGGGAGTTCGATCGAGTCCAGGGTTAAATCACCAAGTTCGATCGCGGGCGCCTCCCCGGTCTCTTCGTCGAGTAGAGCGGGGACATGCGGGAACCCTTCCGCTTCCAGTAATTCACGCTCATCAGGGGCGGGGAACCATTCCGTCTCCTCCTCGGGAGATAATGGCTCATGCGTGTCGGGCCGGGGAGCGTCTTCGATACTGTCCACAGAGGGAGCGATATCCTCGAGATCATGTAAGGGGATGACTTCTTCCTGCGCCATCGCTTCTTGAGGCGGCGGTATATCAGGCACATCTGCAGGAGGGCTTGAATCCAATGCTCGCGGTGCGGGTCGTTCTATTGATTCATCATCTACAGAAGGTTTAAGATCTTCTAACCCGACTGGCTGCTCCAAAAGCTCATCATCACGTAAACGCGTGATCCAATCTTCATCCTCCCCTGCCTCGGATTGATCCTCCGTCTGATCTTCCCTTCGCGCTCGAACCCGTGAAAGCCACTCAGGAACTTCCTCCTCCTTATTAGCCTCATCACCAGCGGCTAAAAAATCATCCATCCAGTCGGGAATTTCTTCTGAAGGGGGGCCTTCTTCGAGACTCGAATCAGCTTCTCGAAGCCTTCCCAGCCAGTCTGGAGCAGCCTCATCCGCAGCATCCGTCTCATCTGCATGATCCTCCGCTCCGGAACCCATTACTGCATTGGCGCGAATTTTCGCCAACCAATCATCCTCACCGTTTGCATCTGACTCCGGCGGTGCACTCCCCTCCCCACCAGATTTATGTAGCTCTGAAGGCGGCAGGTCAGCCATAAGCGGCGTCAGGCGCGCTTGACAATTACTGCAGACTTCCGCAGCTTCCTGATTCATGGTGCTGCACATGGGGCAGCGGATTTCAGCCATGCATTATTCCCCGTATGGCCGGTCAACGGCTAGTAACACACGGAGTCCGGTTACAATGGATCCCAGGGCTACTCCGAGGAGGATGCCGCGCGCACCTCCGGCGGCAGCCACCTGCGCTAACCAGTTTCTTAGACCAGCGAAGAAACCGAAGAACAGATTTTCCGTAGATAAAATTCCTGGCCCTGAACCAATCAATACGAGCAGCGCGGTTCCAACGAATACGAGGCTTATGAGATCTCTGCGCTGCGCCACCAGGCGAAAACCAGCAAGTGATAACGTGATCGCCAGCAAGGCGCTCAAGCTTGTCTCAACTGGCAGCTGTATCGAGTTGAAGAGAAACAGGACCACCTGGCTATCGGGTCCGAAGATCAGCCCCAGAATGAGCGTGGCTAAAAAGGTGACGATCAATACCGCACTGTACTTCCATCCAGTTCCCTGTTCACTGACCTTTGTCCAGTGGACTAAAAATAAATTAAAAAGACCGATGCCCAGCGAGACTGCCGCCAGCAGGACTGCCCAACGCATGATTAACAGGCGTAATTCAAAAATGTTGCGAACGAGTCCATCCGCGGGGATTTGGTCAAGCTGGACGAAATAACCCAGCAGGACGATGATCCCAGTGCCGACGGCCATGGCCGCCCATAATAAATAAGTTCCGATCTTCAACGGATCACTCCCAGAAGGCTTAGGATGGCGCCGATAACGATCCCCGAAATAATTAGCATCCGTACAGCATCCTGAACTCTCAAGCCGGCCCTGTGAACCCGACCCACATTCAAGTACGCTCCACCGGCAAAGATCTCCTCACCGATCAAGGGGTGCTCGGCGGTCGCATATAGCAAGGCTTGTGACTGTGCGTCATCCGTTCCCGCTAAGACAAAAGCCCCCTGCCGCTCACCGAAATCTGCTGCCAATGCACCTTCTGCACCGAAGGAACCCGCCAGTACGTGAACGGAGATATCCTCACTCGCTAGAAGAATCGGCAAATTGGCAACATAAGAAAAGGGAGTGGGCCCTAGCATTCGCCCGGAAATTGGATTGTAGCGGTGTAAGGCATTTGCCTCTGAATATACACTGCGCAAGGTATCCTGCGCCAAAATTGCCATCGCCCCGTCCCCTGTTGTGGCGACAACAGGTTTGTCACTCATCGTCGTCGACTCGGCGATACTGGTCAGGATTGCCAATCCAGCCAGCGCAGGTGCGCTATCGGATCCGATGACCGACCCTGTTCCAAGCGAAAGGTGAACTCGCTCCCCTGCCTCAACTGCGCGCTCGATCGCTCCTTTTAAAGCTTCATAGCCCCTGATGGATCTGAAAGTCGCGGGCCGCCGGCGATCGATTGTCGCGAAGTAAGCCAGAAGACCGACGAAAAGCAGCAGGATGAGGAGCCCGATCAGATCCACACTATTCATTGGGTATCTTCCTTCTTCCTGAGCATCACGATCAATTCCGAGATGGCATCCGGATCTTCCAGTATTTTGCCGAATTCATTCCATGTTCCAGATGGACCGCCCATGATGGGGTTGATCAAATAAGCCGCTCGAGCGCCCAATGGCAAAATAGGGCCGCCTGCGTCGAGAAATGCTGCGACCATTCCGGCCATGCCGGATCGTCGAAGTATTCGCACGAGTCTTCGCTGCACTTTAAGCTTTCCCTCCATTGCCGCGCAGTATAGCATATCCAGCACGCGCCGGAAACAACCATGCTCCACCATACCAAAAGGGGAGAATAGCCGCATACCGGTCGATTGTAGACCGCGGTACTATGCGGGTCAAGCGGAGTAGATTGCATCCACCTGGTCTTCGGCTATAATTACGAACAGTTGTTCGAAATACAAATGCTATGGGAATCCACCTACTTTCCTTACTTCCACAGATGCAAGAGCTTGGCCAAACCCTCTATGAGCGGACCCTGCAAACATCCAGGATGATCCCAAAAGCCATGAAGGCTCTGCACGCCTTAACTGAACTCGATCGCTCCGCCCTTCAATCCAAGATTAATATGGCTGGGGACCGCTGGACAGGTGCAATCCCTACTGATGAAGTGCTCGATCAGACGTTCCCTCCGCCCAAAGCCCCGCAGAATCTGCACGTGATCGGCGCCGATGGCTCACAGATCTATCCCGATCGCCACGCATCAGCTTTTTATTACCTGATTAACATCGGCAGTATCGTCGTATCACACGGCAGCGGCGAAGCTCCGATTATCCAACAGCAATCCCGGCTTTTTTTTGAACTTGAAGACCTTTACGACGAAGCGGATCATCCTGTCCAGAATGCCTATGTAAACTTAAGGCGGGATGTCGCCGAAATGAAGGCCCTCGCAGAACAAGCTGAAAGCCTTGCTGGTGAACAGACGCTTGCGATTCTGGACAACAGCCTTCTACTGTGGATGGCCCTGCAAACCGGCGGCTCAACATCTCGGGAGACGGATCGTTACCTAAAGCAGTATCTAAAACTGCTCGAACGTTTACGCTCCTCAGAGACTGGGCTGGCAGGTTTCATCGACCGCCCCCGGAGCGTAAGCGTGCTTGCCCTGATCCACCTTGCAGGACTTCCCGATGATCAGATTACACACGATACTGTACGCCTGACCCCTTTTCGCGGTCTCACTGACCGGGCAATTTTCACCAAATTGCTTCCTCCCGGTCATCGCAGTGCGCAATTCGTCTCCGCCTCACCCTTAAATCGCGATTTTCACGCGGCTGGTCACGAAATCCATTTCTTCTATCTGAAGACTGACGCCGATGACTCGGTTGTGCGAGTCGAAATCCCGATCTGGGTCGCGCAAGACCCTGAACTGCTCAATCGCGTTCATGCCGGTATTTTGCAGGATTGCCAGACAACAGGAGGTTTCCCCTATACACTGGTCCGAGCCCATGAACTTGCGGTGATCCCTCCGCAAGAGCGAGTTGTCTTCGAGGAAATGCTGCAACGGACACTCCTCGGGCACGGTCTGCGCTCGACACAGTCTCAAAAAGCGCTTACAAAACAACTCACCGGACAGCGGAAACACCATAGTTTATAACAGGAGGATTGATGCTGGATACTCCAAAGATGATCGGCCGCGTGACGCGCTGCAGCTCACGTGGTTACGTGGGCGCCATGCAAATATCCGAAAACGAGCTCCCCGTATTCGGCTCTTTTTGTCAGGCGGAAGCGCAAGGCGGGCGCAGTCACGTGATAGGGCTTGTGTACGACATCAGCATCACGGATGACCAGTTCGCCCGGCAACTAGCCGCGCTCGAAGAAATTCCACAAGAACAAATCGCGGATGGGCAGATCAACCGCCAGGTTCCCGTCGAATTCAGCGCATTGGCCGTCGGCTTCCGCGATGATGATGGGTTTCATCAATCCCTGCCTCCACAACCCCCGCTTACACTGGCTTCGGTTTTCAGTGTTGTGCCCAAAGACGCGGTGAATTTCACCGCGCAGCTGCATTTCCTACGAACTATTCTGAACGCACCTCAACTCCCTGTTGACGAACTACTAGCTACTGCTTTGCGGATTTCCGCACAGGCGAGGTCCGAAGGGGAACGTGATCGGTTTCTGATTCAAGCCGGCCGAGAAGTCGCTCGTTTGCTCGCACAGGACCTTCCCCGGCTGGAGAACATCCTGCGTGGTCTGTGCGCAAAGGAATGAACTATTCATGATCACTTTCCCTCCAGCCTTTCAACTTGAACTCAAGAGGACGATAAATGTCAGATCCATCTGAACTCGACGCCTTTTTCGGCCCTAAACGAGACGAGCGCCCTCTCGGGATTGTCCTGGACGGATCGCTCTCCGCCGGGCTGCAGGTGAAATTAGACCCGAGGTATGCTATTGAGAAACTCGCCGTTGGCCGATATGTCGTCATCCAGAGCCGCAAAACCGGCAGCATTTTCTTTGGAATCATCACCGATATCGCACTCGGAGCAACAACCCCTGATCTGCTGCATCACCCACCCGATGCGTCTGATCCATTCCTGCTCGATGTGTATTCCGGCGGGGTGGCCTACGCCACGCTGCACGTCAGTCCGATGCTAATGCTCGACGAGGCAGACGATCAACCCCGGCCCATTAAAACCATCCCCTCTCATTTCTCAGCCATCTACGAGGCAACGGCGCAGGATGTCGCCCGCGTATTCGGTGAGGAGGACGAAGCGCACTTCTACATCGGAACGCCGCTGGATATGGAAGCGGTTCAGGTCAACCTCGATCTAGCCAGGTTTGTCGAGCGCTCATCGGGGGTATTTGGAAAGACAGGTACTGGAAAATCATTCATCACGCGTACGATCCTCGCCGGCATCATACGCTCAGGTCTGGCGTCGACGCTCATCTTCGACATGCACAACGACTACGGTTGGTCGGTTCAGGACGAGAGCGGCCGAGAGTACAAAGGATTGAGGCAGCTCTTTCCAGACGGACGCGTTAGCGTCATCACACTTGATGAAGCGACATCGCGCGCCCGCGGCAGTAAGTTCGATAATGTCCTTACGATCGGCTATGAGGAGATCGAACCTGAAGATATGGAAATGCTGGCCTCTTTGCTCGGGTTGAGTGAAATTCAAACCGGCTCGCTCTACTTCCTTTACCAACGCTTGGGCAAGAAATGGATCTCGAAATTACTGGACGAGCAGTACGAGGAAGAGATTCAGAATATGCTCGAAAGCGGCCGAATTTTGGGAGGGACGCTGGGCGCAATACGGCGCAAGCTCGAATCCTTCATCCCGCGCATGGGCTTTCTCGTCCCCGGTGATGGATCGAAAGTGGTCGATGATATCTTCCAGCGTCTCAACATCGGAACGAGCGTTGTTCTTGAATTCGGGAATTACGGAAACACTCTGGCCGCCTATGTGCTGGTCGCCAACTACCTCACCCGGCGCATCCACGCGAGCTACGTCCATCGGAAGAATTTAGCCGCTGGGAAGAAGGGTGATGAACCCCGCCCACTCATGATCGTGATCGAGGAGGCCCATAAATTCCTCGACCCAGGCATCGCCGGACATACGATCTTTGGCAACATCGCCCGGGAGCTGCGAAAATACAACGTAACCTTGCTGATCGTCGATCAACGGCCGAGCGGCATCGAAGATGAAGTGATGAGTCAGATCGGGACCCGGGTGACCTGTTTGCTCGATAATGAAGCCGACATCCGGGCTGTCTTCTCGGGCGTAAGCGGTGCAGGCGCTCTACGCGAGGTGCTCGCACGCCTTGATACCCGCCAGCAGGCGCTCATTCTGGGCCACGCCGTTCCAATGCCTGTCGTCGTGCGCACTCGAGATTATGATCAACGTTTCTACGCTGCGATAAACCTGGACGACCCCGGCGATTCCTCAGGGGCAAAGCCACCCGCAGAGGATAAGCTTTTCCCCGATTGAAATGAGAGGGGAGCGAAGTTGTAGGATCTCAATCCCCGCGAAAGTAGGGAGGAGATTGCTTCGCTTCGCTCGCAATAACATTAAGGGGCAGGCATCCGGTGCATGGGTACAGTGGTCGAATCCAGCGCTGCGTCTCTCCAGAACAGCATCATAGGGATTTCTCGGTCGCCGTTTCACGGCTCTCTCGAAATGACAAATAGAGGTGCCCTATTCTGAAGCATGTCATTTCGAACCCCTGGAAGGGGTGAGAAATCCCTGAGGTGATACGAGTATTTATTCAAGATTCTTAGGAATGGAAATGTCTCCGCTCCCTGACGCCGCCCAGAATGACATTCCCGTGAAACCTTCACCATCCCTCCAGTAACCTCCGATAATGTTGATTGTCAAAACAGAACATATGTGCTATTCTGTACTTAATGGATCCTGTAGAAAAACTCGCGATCTCCAGTCGGGAAACCGCTTTCGAGGCAGACGGACCCCCGCTGGCAGGTCACACGAATAGCCGGACCGGCGGCTTGCGTCCATCCGTCATCAGCAGGCGTTTTGGCGACGCGGATAAAGTCCACCGAGTGCGTTCCGGCGGACACGATTTCCACATTCACCTGGCCGCGAGCGGTGGCGGGCGTCAGCTTCCACTGCTCAAGGCCATGCTTACTTCAGCCTGTGAACGGAATTGTAATTATTGTCCCTTTCGGGCCGGGCGAGATTTCCGCAGGGTGACTTTTCAGCCGGAGGAACTCGCGCAGACATTCTTCGCTGCACATCGCTCCGGGCTTGTCGAAGGCCTCTTCCTCTCGACCGGAATCTTCGCCGGTGGGGCAAACACACAGAATAAACTTCTGGAGACGGCCGAAATTCTCCGCAAGACACTCGGCTATCGCGGTTACCTTCACCTGAAGATCATGCCGGGGGCGGAACACGGGCAGGTACTGCGGGCGATGAAGCTCGCCGACCGGATATCGACAAATCTTGAAGCCCCCAACGCCTCTTGCCTTTATAAATTGGCTCCCCAGAAGGCGTTTGAAGAAGAGTTGGTATCTCCGCTTCAATGGGCACAAGAGATTCGCCGAACCCTGCCGGCCCATCTTGGGTGGCGCGGTCGTTGGCCCACCACAAC
>JBARSI010000149.1:0-5508 GCA_049644665.1 Anaerolineales bacterium | reverse complement strand
ACGGCCAGGCAAAGTATTAATGCAAATCAAGGTCTGGTCCGTAAACTTCGGTTGGCAACTTGAAGTGCACACTGTCGCCCAACATCCCGTGGCCGTTAGGCAAAAGCTTTTTCAATTTCAGGAGAGGGGATATCCATGGATGAGATCCAAGATCAGGCCGGCGAGAATAAGTCCAATGCTAAGCGTAACCGGTTGTTCGTAATCGTCGTTTTGGTTCTAGTCGTGCTATGGATACTTGTCAAGCCAGGTGTGTTTACAATTCAACCTATCGGCGCTCTGCCTGAAGGGATTACATTCATATATCATTCTCGTAATCCCGAGATGCCCTTCTTCTCTTCGCCTGATGGTTTATGTTTAGACATGCAGGGGAGTGTTACTTTACTTTGCCGTGCGGCTGCTCTGTCTGCATTAGAAGATTTGTCCGACCGAATTATCCTAAGGCTGTCATACAGTCAATGGGCTTATTTACGCTCGACCGGAGGAATGGAATTCGGAAATTGATCCATAGAGTTTCCCTGCTTCTGCCTAACGTCTCGCTGGAGGCGACCTGGGATGCGGCGCGATTTGCCCTCGATGGTTTGGATCTGCTATCGCGAAAGGCAAGAATGGGAGAGAACCCCGGCGCCTCCCCCTAAAGAACAGGGGGCTTCGCCCCGCAGAATGAGCGGGGTCTTCGTCAGCTCGAGGTTGTTAGGTGTATATTTTGAGAATAAAGTTACAACAAACGAGATAGATAGTGGAGACCTTCACCGAACCTCGGGATTTTGAATATAACCCTCATTTTGATGAACAACGAATGCAATCTCTAGACTCACTCGACCTTTCCGCTATCGATGCCCCTGTCGTAGATATCGTGGTTGATTTTGTTAAGCTTCCCTATTGCTTCACTTTACAGATCTGCAATGGGCATTTTCTCTATGCCGGCCAAACTGACCGTCATAACCTGGATCCCTTACCACCAAATCGCGAAATACAAGAAGTCGAATACAGGATCGCTTATATAGTTCTTTGTGTTGAGGACACGTCTCAAGGAAGAAAGTTATTTAAAGACTTGGGGAGAATCCCCTCAATAGATCGAGAATACATACAATTTGGAAGTGCCGACTGGTTCTGGGAGAGACAGGTAAACTCTTATGCTCTGCAGGTTGAGCCGAAGAGGTTTATGTTCCAAGACAGTGCAATTGTCGACTATCAAGAAGCTCAACATATCGATATTGTTCGAAATGATTTCTTCAGAGAACTGAGGAAGTTGTTGTTGGAAAGATTAGGAAGAAAGGTATCCTGCTAACATCTCACTGGATCGGACCCCGCGCGAGGCGCGAAAAAGTGATGGGGAAGCGTTGCGGGGCCGCTCATCTCGAATCGTTAGGCGGTCAGGATATGAGAGGAGTCTGAATAGTGAAAATAAAATCGTTTACCGCCATCGCCGTGCTTGCTATGCTGCTAACCATTAGCGGGCAGGCAGCCGCATCGACAACTCCGGTGGCTGAATTATCTTTGCAGACGGTCCCCAGAGACCAGCTGACATTCGATGAATTGATGGGGGCTGAGTATTCAAGCAGCAGCCCGATCGACAACCAATATTTCATGCCTGTTGGGGAATCGGCCCCGGCTTTGCATGATTTTCAAGGTACCCTGACCGTGCCCAGGACAGTGATGGAAAAGAGCACCTCCAGCTACAGTACATACCGGTATTTCCCTGGATTCTCTGTTGACTTTTTCACTTATGAGGAATACTTGGTCCCAGCCGACCGCACACTCATCGTGAGTCCTGATAACTGGTCGCTGATCCTCTCCCCCGGCAAGGTGTGGTCGGAGCCTGGTGACAGCGGCATGTCGCGCGCTTCCTTCCCTTTCACATTGGGCAGTCCGCCAGACAGACTTACCGCTGGAGGGGAGGCACATAATGGTGTTGCCACCTTTCTGTTTGATGATAACAGCGTCTCGTTTTACCGGTTCCAGATCATACAGGAAATTGCGCCTGATGGGGATATTTTCGATATGTGGGGTCAATTTCCCATGGAATATATTCCTGGAATAATCGAGAACCAGGAAACGCTAGCAGCACAGTTTGCCGAGGAATTAGCCCGGCAAATGCCAATTCAGCCTTGGTCGGCGCTGGAATCCCATTACGACCCGGAAATATTGGCATCCTTCACCGCAGGTCTCCCACCGGAAGAGATCAGCGCAGCAGGCATTGTCTTCGACGGTGTCATTTACCTGCAGCCCAGCCTGACCCGCTATGGTGAGTACCCCTATCCCCGTTATATGCACCACGCAGCGATGTCGATCAGCAAGTCCATTGGAGCCGGCATGGGTATGTTGTGGATGGCACAGAAATACGGCGAGCAGGTGTTTGATCTCAAGATCGTTGACTATCTCGACGTTTCTGCCAGTCATGATGGCTGGGATGCAGTGACATTTGGCGATGTTCTCAACATGGCAACAGGGGTTGGAGATTATTCTCCCTCTCGCAGACCGTTTGACCCGTATGCAAACGAGACGGGCCCCAATTACAGGAATTGGTACATGGCCAATTCCACTGCTGACAAGTTGGTTTATGCTTTCACCTCTGACAACTACCCCTGGGGCCCAGGCGAGATTATGCGCTACACGTCGTCACAAACTTTTATCCTATCGGCGGCGATGGACGCATTCCTAAAAAGCCGGGAAGGCCCGGATGCCCATCTTTGGGAGATACTGACGCAAGATGTATTCCAGCCGCTTGGCGTCTATCATATGACCATGATACACGTCCCTAACGGGTCCGGCAGCCAGGGAGTTCCATTCATGGCCTCGGGACTGCGTGTAACCGTAGATGACATTGGCAAGATTGTCACACTCCTGCAAAATGGCGGCCAATACGATGGCCAGCAACTCTTGCATGCCACCAAATTGGCTGAGGCGCTTTACCGTACTGACGGAGTTATCGGCTTGCCTTCGGGAAAAACCTTCGCCTATGGTGACCAAGCGTACCATATGTCATTCTGGAGCGTTGCCCACAAATCCCGGGATGGACGTTTCTTTCAGGTTCCTTTCATGTCCGGAGCTGGGGGCAATACTATTTTCATCGCACCCAATGGTGTTTCCACCTTTGTGTTTACCGATTTTGGTCAGGATTCGTACAGCCTCAATAGTCCATTTGTCGCTGAGAGCATTCAGCCCTACCCAGAGGAAGGTATTCGCCCCGACCTGTTGCTGACAGGTAAAGGAGTCGTATTGATTCCAGAAAACCAGCGACAGGCTCAGGTCATCAATTATCTGCTTCTGACATGGCTTGTCCTGACCGCGGGCTCACTAGGAATTCTTCTTGTTGACATGGCGCGAAGAACGCCAACACCCCGACAGACTAGATTGCTCTGGATATTGGCAACTTTGTTCTTGGGTCCGGTTGGTTTCATGGCCTACTTATTCTTCTATAGGCGATCGCAGCATACATCGATCCATGACTCCAGAGGGACGAACTAGAGCCACGATATTGTGTCTAAAGTGGGGCTGAGCCGGAGGCAGGTGGACCTTGCCTTAAGAGTGTAAGCTATGTCCTTAGAAAAAGTGTTTTCACCATATCCTTGGACTGTACCTATCGACAGCCTTACTACTCGGTGCCCCGCATAAGTACACGGGATCTAAGAGAGGCGACCTGGAATGCGGCGCGATTTGCATTCGTCGGAGCACTTTTCGTGGAGAGCAGAACTTGGTGAAAGCACAGGCACCTCCCCCTAAAGAACAGAAGATTTCGCAGCTCGAGGCTGTTAGGTGGCACCTTGGATAAGTGTGTTATGAATCAATGGGAAGACCCCAAACCAGGTTATAAGTGGCCGGTGACAGTCGCACAGCCGATTTCGGCACCGGCGGATAAGGTCTGGGGCGTGATCTCGATGCCGGGCAACCTCGAGCAATGCCATCCCTTCTGTGCACAGAACCCTGTCGCAGAGTGGCCTGGCGAAGGGTCCCGGGATGAAGTCCACTACCTTAGCGGGTGGGTATTTGAGCGGAAGTTCTGCCAGTGGAGAGACGGGGTCGGGTATGACCTCGAAATCGGCAGGTCCGGAGGGGGCATGTCGTTCGTATCATGGCGGATCGCACCTTTGGTTAGCCATAACTGCATTCTGAGAATTACAGTCTATCCACACATTCAACAAAACAAACCTATAGCGATTCGATGGCTCCCACACCTCCTTTACATTGGTCCAATGCTCAGAAGTTATTTGTCCTCAGTAACGAGAGGGTTTGAATGGTATGTGACTCGCGGCGAGCCAGTCCCTCGTAATCAGTTCGGTAGACATCCCTGGTTCTCTGCCCCCAGAAACTCTCCTTGTGCCACCTAACATATTGTTGGGGTGGACGCTCAAACGGTGTGCAGAATTCGATTGGAATCGAGAGAGTTGATACGGAAAATTATTATGGAGAACCTCGGGCTCCGCTAAGCTCAAGGCCGTACTGTGCCACTGTGAATAGAGATAGTCCATTAGGATAATGACCAGGTAAGATGTCTTTTTCAAATACTGTTTTCGCAAGCGCTGCGAACTTAGGGCATATATTGGCGCCAGCTATTCGAGCACTCAGATCACGCTCCACAACCATGACCGCATACCTAGAGGAGGCGAGGCGATGAATCTGACGAAAGTTTGTATCGTGGGGGCATCCGGGCAGCTCGGGCAGTACATGGTGCAGCACGTGTTGGATCGGGGCTATGAGGTGATTGGTGTTTGTCGGGAGCGCAGCATAGGCAAACTCGACGCGTTCAAGGGGCGCATCACCGTCATCCCCGGAGCGACGAACGATCGTGAGGTCATCAGGAGGGCAGTCGCAGGTTGTGAAGGGGTGCTCACCGTGCTGGTCCCTTGGGGGGTTCACCAGTACTCGTCGGGAACGGCCCAGGCGGTCCTCGACTACGCGCGTCCGGGCGCGCGCCTCATATTCTCCTGCGGCTGGCATATTACTAGGGACGGACAAGATGTTTACTCGTGGACCTCCAAAGCTGTCGTGAAGGCCTTCGGGTGGATCGGGCGGCTATCTCGCGTCACTGACATCGAAGACCAAGTGGAAGCGTGCCGACGGGTATTTGCCAGCGACACCCGGTGGACGGTCGTGCGTGGGAGCGGCCTCGAAGAAGGTGAGAGCCAGGGCCTACCGGTGTGGAGCAGGCACGTCGGCGACCCCATCCTCGAGAGCAACATCACCCGCCGCGTGGACTTTGCCCTGTTCATGGTGGAGGCCCTCGAGAATGACGAGCTCATCCACGAAGCCCCTGCGATTGTCGGCGCCCAGACGCCCTCGGCGCTAGCTAACAAAACGGAGTGCTAGTTCTCAGGAACCTTTTCACCTTAGCTAATGTTTAAACAACCTGAAATCATCAGTAAATGAGCCGTCTAACATCTTGCTGGCAAATGGCTAAACGCTGAGTGCGTTTAGCTTAAAGAACGGCTTTGCCGTTCTTTGGCTGGAGGCAACGAACCCCCTGAAGAGGGCTCAAGGGCTGACGAAAAGAACTCGTCAGCTTAACGG
>JBARSI010000148.1:0-3122 GCA_049644665.1 Anaerolineales bacterium | reverse complement strand
ACACTTGATGGGAAAACCCTGCGGGAACTTCATTTCCGGGAAAAATTCGGAATAAGTGTTCTCGCGATTTGGAGAGGCGGGAGGCCGTATCGCTCACAGTTACGTGATATGCAATTACGTTTTGGCGACGCTCTGCTGCTTCACGGGCCACGCGAAAGCTTCAAAGTCCTCGGCATGGAACCTGATTTTCTTGTCCTAACCGAGGAAGCTCAACAAGCCCCGCGCAGAGAGAAAGCCCCTCTGGCATTACTGATCCTATTCGCTTTCATAGCGAGTGTAGTTCTGGGGCTACTACCCATCGAATTGGCTGCAGTGATCGGCGCAACCGTTATGGTCCTTACGGGCGTACTATCGATGGAAGAAGCTTACCGCTATATTGATTGGAAATCAGTGTTCTTAATAGCCGGCATGCTGCCGCTAGGGATCGCCTTGCAGCAGACCGGAGCCGCGGAGATAATTGCTCAAGGGCTTCTCGATGCCGCGGGCAAACTTGGACCCTACGGCATTATGGGGGGGTTGTTCTTACTAACTGCGCTCACCTCCCAGATCATGCCCAACGCTGCAGTAACGGTGCTTATGGCACCCATCGCAATAAGCGCATCACTGGAATTGGGAGTTTCACCTCTCCCCTTCGCTATGATCGTCGCCATCTCAGCATCTTCCAGCTTCCTCAGCCCGGTCGCTCACCCTGCAAACAGCCTGATCATGAGCCCAGGCGGTTATCGCGTCAGCGACTTCATCAAGGTGGGCGTTCCATTGACCATCGTCATACTTCTTATTACGCTTCTCATCCTTCCCATCATTTGGCCCCTTTAAACCCGCAATTGATAGCCAGGACAGGGGATATAATCCTCTCCGTTTCGCCAGGTCTCTCCTGTTGCTTCGTTATCTCAGGAGTTCTGAATGAGAACCGATGAGGATAGTGAATATTTATCTTGAAATATGGGTGATTGAGTCAGTGGAATTGTGGAAGCCGTCGTTGGAATTACTTGTCCGGCTTCTCGGTCTTCTCAGGTTTATCTTTGTCCTTGTCCTTCTTAGGCTTGTCCTTATCCCGACCAGGTGCAAGGTCGCCTGGATTCCCGCCTTCATGAATTACTTTTAGCACTTCCTGGGAATGACCGGATCGTCCGATAGCGTGATCAATCGCCGCGCGGGCATGCTCAGGGACTTGTTCTCTCACCCGCTCCAAAACCTGGATATGCTCCTCATGATTCGCCTCAATCTTGGCGATGTCCAATACACCCGGACCAATTTCGCCGGCTTGTGCGATCTCTTCAAGCATGCCCATGGCCTCTTCAAAGCCCTCTAACGCGATTCCTAGGTCCTCAAAGCGCCCATCTTCGGAGAGCATTTGCGCCTCCTCGAGGCGGGATTCCGCGAAATCATAAAGAAGCGCCATATCACCACCGGATGTAAAACTGAACGCTAATTGGATCTCCTCACCCGCACGCTTAACGGGATAAAGAGAATCTCCAGGCAGCGCAGATGCGGAAGCCTGTTTTAACCCAATGCCGCTTCCGAAGAGCATAGCTGCGATTACAACACCCGCAATGGCTGTCGACCAGCGACGACGGTGGAAGTCGATACGCGGTGCGCGCCTGGATTGAACGCTTTCGGATGAGCTTGATTTCACCGAGGCTTTAACCCGGTTTAAAATTCGAAGTTTCGCATTACGGACATACTGTTCGTCCGGTTTTTCGGGAGCTAGTGTTTCGTTCACTCGAAGGGCAAGCGCGAGCAAGGGTTCCAGGACATCCTTCAGCTCAGGATGCGCCTGAACACAGTCTTGTACCGTCTCATCCCCGGCCTGAACCCGAGAGAGACATTCATCGATTACCCGATCAAGCTTGCGGTTCATAATCCTTCACGACCTGGCGCTTGAGCGCCTTCATGGCTCTATGCAGTAGGACCCGCACAGCGCCCTCGCTGCATCCTATCCACTGTGCGCTTTCCGTCGTTGAGAGTTCGAGCAACACCCGCAACCGAATGATTTCTCGATACTCCTCCGGCAGTGCTTCCAAACCCACCCTCAAGCTTTCCACATGATCCTGAAGAATGAGTGTGTCATCAATCCTTGAGGGTGAAACTCTAGCCTGGTCAGCGCTTTCTATCGGTAGTTCTTCCTCATCCTTCCGGTAATGGTCTACCAGCAAATTCCGAGCGACCTGGTACAAGAAAGCGGAAAATCGTAAGCCCTTTTCCTTGTAACGACTGAGCGACTCGAAAGACCGTAAAAAAACTGTCTCGGTGAGATCCTCGGCGATTCGGTCCTCTGCAACTCGAGTCCGAATATATCGATAAATCGACTCGAGGTAGCGTTCGTACAGGCAGCCGAATGCCTCTACCTCACCTCGCTTTGCCCGTTCGATCAAACGAGCATCATCCAATTCTTGAATATTCTCTTCAATCATGATAACGAGAAACCCCAAAAAATGTTACACGGGTTATGCGCGTACGGGTAGACCCCTAATGTTCCTACATGAGCAACCGTCAAATCCCTGCGATCGTATACAATCTTACGCGTAATCAGTGAACAGCGCTCCTTGCCCTATTGAGATAGCGCTCGGGCGATTACAATAGATTCATTGCACAAGGCTTATTTGGAGTCATCGAAAATGACCCAAGAGGAGAATAATTAGGATGTCGATATTACGGCTCCTGAATGAGCATCAGCGTACGATCTGGCAGCGAGAGAGAGACATCATTCGACGGTTGCTTCAAATCCTTGATTCCTGGGAGATTGGAACAAGCGATAGCGGGCACCTGCGTCAGGCCCTCGATCAACTCAACGAACTCTTCCTGCTCGTCGTCGTCGGGGAATTCAACAGCGGGAAATCTGCGCTCATCAACGCCTTGCTTGGCGAGACTTACCTCACGGAAGGGGTAACGCCGACAACGGACCGGATATACATCGTTAAACATGGCCAGCCAGGAAACCCGGAGTTCATCAGGGAGAATGTACGCGTTGTGCGTTACCCTGCGGAGATACTGCGCGAAGTCCACATCGTCGACACCCCGGGGACGAACGCTGTCCTACGCCATCACGAAGCCATCGTGCGAGAGTTTGTTCCGCGCAGTGATATGGTCATATTCGTAACTTCGGCCGACCGACCTTTCAC
>JBARSI010000147.1:0-1748 GCA_049644665.1 Anaerolineales bacterium | reverse complement strand
GCATTGATCTTGGTTCGTTCTTTGAGTAGGCTAGTGGCCGCCTAACCCCCGCTGCACCTGACTGCCCTGTCGCGCGCCGAATTCGAGGTCGATTTCACTACTGTGGAGAGCTGGGGGTACAGGAAGGCATGCTGTAAAGCCGGGCAGCAGGTGAGCTTTTCCGTTAGACGGATATGTATGAAAAGCAAAGCAACCACCCCAGGGGAGTGGTTGCGGCCGTAGTCGCTAGACTACGGGGATGTAAATCGATTATACAATAGGCTTTGCCAATAATCAATGAGGATAAATGAAGGCAATTGCATACGTTGATGGATTCAACCTCTATAGCGGCCTAATGGATAAGCGATACTGCATACCAGGCGATTCGTCCCCTCGCCCACTCCGCAAATTTCTCTGGCTGAAGCTCGATGATTTCATTCTGTCTTTTCTTCCCAAGGGACATCACCTCGAAGAGATTAAGTACTTCACAGCTCCGATTAGAGGAAATCCTAAGAAACAATATAGGCAAGAAGCATATTTGAAAGCCATCGGTACTATTGATAGCTTGACCATCATCCAGGGAAAGCATATACCTATCAGATCGGGCTTCTCCGAAAAGCAAACCGATGTACTGATGGCGCTTCATATGTATTCTGATGCCTTGACTAAGGATCACGATGGCCTTGTATTGATAACAGGTGATTCTGATCAAGTTCCCACATTGAAATGGATAAGGGCTCTCGGAAAGGGAATTGCCATACATGTTGTCTTCCCACCGTTCAGGGTGTCCAAGGATTTGCTCGCTGTTGCGGACCACACATACCGTACAAAGTGGAAAAGGCTACGCCAGTTTCAATTTCCCGATCCAGTCATTGGCGATAGTTTTACCGTTGCCAAACCAGTCGAATGGTCCTGAAGGTGTCTGGTATATTGGTTTTAATCAGATCCGCCTAACAACGGGATGGAGCGGACCGGGCGCGCTGCGCGATTTGGTAAGCTCCTAACCCTACCCGGCCGCTCATCCCGGAGCCGTTAGGTGGATGTAATTCCTATGACTCAGTATGCGAGATTAGTACTTAAGGACTGTGAAGCTGCGATGCAGGATCTGCAGTCTGGAGCGATAGGGCACACTTATCGTTCCCGATGGGTAGGTGCAGTTGCACTCCTTCGGACAGTTGGGCACGTTCTCGATAAGCGGGATAAATTAAAGGACGAATGGATGGCCACAGCTATCGATAATGCGTGGTCAGAGTTGAAACAAACAAAGCCAGAACCCCGTATCTTTTGGGAATTTATAGAAGAAGAACGGAATAACGTACTTAAGTTATACGAATTCGGAGCAAAGGAAAATATTACGGTTAGACCTGGCGCGATATCCATAAACCTAGATACAGGAGAGCAAGTAAGCTCTCCTTCGGGAGAAACTACTTACGATCATTTCGTTGCTGGTGGGCCACTTGAAGGATTCACGCCGGATGAGGCAGTCGCTCAGGCTATCGAGTGGTGGTGTAGTTACCTGGATCGAGTGGACAGAGAAGCAACTGAAGCAAGAAAAGCATCCACCTAACCATTCGCTGCAGCGGACCAGGGAAGCGTAGCGAATTGATATCGATTGATCATATCCCTGGCCGCTGAGCTCAAAGCTGTTAGGCGATGCATCAAAGACTAGATCATTTGGAGGGAAATTGAACCAACGGTTTCTTTCTATGTGCGGAGGGATCGCTCCCTTGTTATTTGTGTTCATAGCCATTCTGGGCGGTGCCATAAGA
>JBARSI010000146.1:0-10829 GCA_049644665.1 Anaerolineales bacterium | reverse complement strand
CGCGGGGGATCCCGCCCACGCCCAGCGCCAGGTCCAGCGACAGCGACCCTGTCGGTATCGCTTCTACTTCCAGGTGATGCGCTTCTCCCAGCCGCATCACCGCTCCGTCTCCATAGCGTTTCTTGATTTCCTTCAATGCGTCTTCCAGAACCTCTTTACGTGCTTCTTCATCCAAGGTAACGCCTGCCACCAAAATTTTTTCAGCCATTTGAACTCTCCCTGGTGCATAAGTCTTGTTCTATTTTCCCCAGTATAGCACGTTTGTTCTATTGTTCAAAATAGTATTTCGATCGCCGCCATTCTATGTGGTGAGGCAGTGAAGATTTTCGCTTTCCTTCAAAAGAGTTCCTTGTAAACGAGCACATAGATTCTTCGCCTTCGTTACGCTTCAACTCTGAACGACATCCACTCATTTCCTTGATGACTGAGCCAGGATCCAAACTCTATAGCCCTGCTTGAAATACCCTAACTGCACATGCAGCCAAACACACAGTAACGGGACACAATAGGTCCACTTTACAATTGTGACATCCTTCACACAGCCTTTGTGATACCTGTCACTATTCCCGTTCACGCTCGGTCGATATACTCGCTATCGTTCATATATACGAGTATACGAATATATCCAATAAGTGTTTAGCGGAAATGGAGCAACGCCTATGAGCTCTCTCGAACATGAAGTCAATCAATTGCACTCTGAGATCTGCGCCGGCCTTGCGGACCCAAAACGAATCTTGATTCTCTACGCACTTGCAGAGGGCTCGAAAAACGTCACAGAGTTAGCGGAGTTCATTGGCCTGCCCCAACCTACCGCCTCGCGCCACTTAAAATTGCTGCGCGAGCGCGGGCTGGTCACGTCAAAACGTGATGGCACCTCGATCTATTACTCAGTAACGGACGAGCGCATCATTCAAGCCCTCGACATGCTGCGGGCCGTTTTGGCCGACCGGCTGCAAAACCAGGCCGGGCTGATCGAGTCTTTCACCAACGAATCCAGGACATGAGACCTTCTCAGGAGATAACAGAATGAAAACTTTTTTAATCCTCGGCGGCGGAACCGGAGGCACAATGGTGGCCAACAAGATGAGCCATCACCTGGATCCGGCGGAGTGGAAAATTATCGTCGTCGACGAGAACGAGAACCACTATTATCAACCGGGGCTTCTTTTCATCCCCTTTGGGATCTATAACCCTGCGGATGTAGTGAAACCGAAGCGTGATTTCTACCCCCAGAACGTGGAATTCGTTCTATCCAAGATCGAGCTAATCGAGCCCGACCAAAACCGGGTAAAGCTTGAAAAAGGCAAACGCACGATCACCTATGACACCCTGGTCATAGCGACCGGCAGCCGTATCGCACCCGGCGAAACCACCGGACTTTTGGACAACGGCTGGCACAAGAACGTCTTTGACTTCTACACGATTGAGGGCGCCACCGCGCTCAGCCGTTTCTTGAAATTCTGGAAGGGAGGCCGGCTGGTTCTGAATGTCGCCGAGATGCCGATTAAATGCCCTGTCGCCCCGCTCGAGTTTCTCTTCCTTGCCGATTGGTTCTTCCACGAGCGCGGCATCCGCGACGATGTTGAGATTGTCTTCGCCACACCCCTGCCAGGTGCGTTTACCAAACCAAGAGCTTCGTCGATATTGGGCGATATGCTCGAACGCAAGAACGTAAAACTCGAAGCCGATTTCAACATCATGGAAGTGGATCACACGCAGAAAGCCATTCGTTCATACGACGAACGCGAGATCCCCTTCGACCTTCTCATTAGTGTCCCAACCAACATGGGCTCCGAGGTGATCGAACGCTCGGGAATGGGGGATGAGCTGGGCTTTGTGCCAACCGACAAACACACCCTGCAATCCAAGAAATGGGAGAATGTGTGGGTCATTGGCGACGCCGGTAATACCCCGACCTCAAAAGCCGGTTCCGTTGCGCACTTCATGCTCGATGTGATCGTCGAGAACATACTGCGCCAAATGGAAGGCCTTCAGCCTCTGGCTAAATTCGATGGTCATGCGAACTGCTTTATCGAATCCGGTTTTGAGAAGGGCATTCTCATCGATTTCAACTACGATGTCGAACCCCTTCCGGGCAAGTATCCTCTCCCCGGTTTTGGGCCCTTTTCCTTGCTCAAGGAATCGGCCGTGAACCACTGGGGGAAGATGACCTTCCGCTGGGTGTACTGGAACATGCTCCTCAAGGGAGAAGAGATGCCCTTCGAGTCTCAAATGAGCATGGCCGGCAAGTGGAAGTAAGGGGGAGATATGTCAACAACTATAACCACGACCGATTTAGAAAACATCCATAAGAAGCTCGATTACCTCACTGAATATGTCGAGGCGCAGCACAGACGCCAGCAGGAATTCGACGAGCTGAAACAGGATGCGATCCCCATCGCCAATCACATGATCAAGCTATCCATCGATGAGTTAGCGGAGATCGGAACAGAGTTTCAAGTCGAGGATCTCTTCTTTTTGCTCAAGCGCCTACTTAGAAACACCGGGATGCTCATGCGCTTGGTGGATATGCTGGAAGCCGGGATGGATCTCACAGAGGAATTGAAGCCAATCGGGCTGCAGGCGTTCTCTGACATGGTCGAGACACTCGACCGGTTAGAACGTGAGGGCTACTTCACTTATATGCGCGAGGGCTGGGGAATCGTCGAACGCATTGTCCATGAATTCAACGAAGAAGATGTACGTGCTCTGGGCGATAACGTCGTCGCCATCCTCAAAACCGTGCGCAGCATGACCCAACCGGAAATCCTATCACTCGCCAACCAGGCGATTTCCGCTGTTCAACCAAGTGCAGCAGAAGAGGAAGATGTTTCAACACTTTCTCTATTGCGCGAACTATCAGACCCGAAGGTCCGCCGGGGTATATCGCGCATGCTCAATCTCTTGAAAGTCCTTGCGGACCAACCCACGAATCAATCACCAAACTTGTAGAAAAGAATAAGGAGACAAATAATGACAAACCCAATTCTCGAGAACGTCGAGTTCGATGACGATAACTTCATGATGGATCCCAACGCCTGGACAGTGGAAATTGGCGAGGCGATCGCCGCGCGCGAGGATTTGTCACTCACCGATCGCCACTGGGTGGTGATCAACTTCGCCCGCCAGGAATTCAAAGCGAATGGCGAAGCCCCTACCCTTCGGCGCATCACGAAGACAACCGATGTAGACACAAAAGAACTCTATCAACTCTTCCCCGGTGGCCCCGCGAAGAAAGCAGCTATGATCAGCGGCTTGGGAAAACCCACAGGATGCATTTAAACAGATAGAAGCAAACTATCAGGTTGGAGGATCAAAATGGTTCAAAATAGCAATGGTAACCGCAAGCTGTGCATCATCACATCGAAAGGTTCTCTAGATATGGCCTACATTCCACTCATCCTCGCCAACTCGGCGAGAATGACCGGGATTGACGTCGAGCTCTTCTTCACTTTCTGGGGGCTGGATGTCATCACGAAGAAAAAGATGGGGGGACTCAATGTCGCTACGGTCGGAAATCCAAGTATGCACCCATGGTTCCACATCCCAACTCTACTCGGAGCGATCCCGGGGATGTCCGCAGCGGCTTCGTGGATGATGCGGCAGGAGATTGACAAACTCGACTTCCCGCCCGTTCCCGAATTCGTCCAATTGGTCATCGACTCCGGCGCCAATGTATACGGCTGCAAGATGTCGATGGACATGATGAAACTGACCAAAGACGATCTCGTCGATGAGGCAGAGGTTCTCGGCGCAATGGAGTTCATGGAACTCTCCGAAGGCGCCCAGCTTCTTCTCGTGTAGAGTCATCCTTCCAGAATGAAATCGGGGCTTCCCAGTGGGAAGCCCCGATTCTATTTAATGACTCAGGTACAGGTTACTCCGATTCGCCCTCGCCCAAAGCCAGGAGGCGATGACTATGTGGATCTTCACCATCATCGAAACCTGAAAGCACAAAAATCGCACTCGTAACCAGTGGTCCCGGATTCCTCCAGCGATGTTGATGATGTGCCGCGAACAGCAGCGTATCGCCCGCTTCTAGCAGGAAGATCTCATCCTCAACCTGATATTCCAGTTGCCCGCGGAGACATAGCACAAATTCATGCCCTGTATGGATTATCGGCTGTGGTCCGCTATTGGCTCCATTCTCGAGAGTTAATGCGAATGGTTCCACACGCCCCGAGAAAAGCTCGCCCCCTAATCCCTCCACAAGCCCGCGCGTGAATGGCACTCGCGTCCGCTCTGCAGCCCTGAGATGGACAACGTCGTGCAATTCAACATCAGTTTGAAAAAACGTTGTGATAGCCACGCTCATCGCAGCCGCGACTTTATAAAGCGTGCTGACCGACGGAGAGCTGCGCCCCCGCTCTATTAAGCTCAGCGCATTCGCCGAAAGCCCACTCTGCCTCGCTAGCGCCCGTATAGATAACCCTCGTTGCTCACGCAACTGACGCAAACGGACACCAACATCGACTGACACCGCACTCTTGCCTAGAATATCCATCGGTACTCCTCACCTGGATTCATGATCCGTGTTATTGTATATTGAGTTGGCCAATCCTTCCAGCGAAACATAGCACTTCTTCCGGCACCCGAACACACTGGTTCTCTAAAGTATAATCGCCCAATGAAATTCCAATTAGCGAGCGCCTCGCGTCTCTTTCGAAAACAGTATTTCCTCCCGTCAGAACATGGATCCTGGATATGGATGTTGGGCCCGTTCATCATCGGAACGGCTGCCTCTGGCGAAGCGAATATTGCTTCCCTATTACTCCTACTCATGGCCCTATCTCTTTTCCTTATCCGCCAACCGGTGATGGTCCTCGTAAAAGTGCTAACCCGTCGCCGACATCGGAGAGACACCGCACCAGCAGCATATTGGGTTTCTGGAGGGAACGACAATATCCTTGCCGGGATCCTATGGGCGCTATCCTGGTTGCAGTCGTCTGCATCCATTGTCAATGTTTACCTGCGTTTGGAGCAGCGACAACTGAAAACCTTACCCTCATTTTCCGCTCGTTTGCAGATGGGCAGGCGCACGGCCGCATACCATCTCTTCAACCTAGCACTTGTTTGCGTTCTAGCCTCACAAACTCTTATTCCCTTGTTGATCATCACTGCCTTCGGGCTTATGCTTATCGACGCGCTGGAGGGAACACTCCGGCCGGTCATTGGCGTAAAATCTTCTATGATCGGCCTGCGCCAATTGGTATCGAGCTCAATCTTTGTTGTTTTGACTTCATATGCATTCCGCTTCACTACATAATCATCAGAAATAATCCCATTTGCGTTTAAGTCCGGTAAAATGAGCCCTCACTGTCCATCGCTGCATCTATGTAAATGGAGCTGTAGTCAACCAGAGAAGTTACCAAGTTTTTATAAGGAGTTTTAATGCAACGTAAAGGTTCTTGGCTTTTCGCGCTGACAATAATCCTGGCAATGCTCCTGTCCGCTTGTGGAAGCGATGCCGTGCCAGAAACGAATAATGAAACTCCAGCAGCGGTTGCTGAATGGAGCGCGGCCCAAAACCCGAGTTCACCTAACCTATCGTATGCAGCCCCCGAAAACCTCGACGCCGCATTTAACTCGTTCCTGGATAACATGGTGGACTACAACGCACTTAATCTCGCTGATCTGAATGAGATGCTCGCGGATGAGCCCCCACCCTTTCTGCTCGACGTTCGCTCAATAGATGAGGTTGCAGCGAATGGCTATATCGAAGGTGCTGTCGTCATCCCGGTGCTCGAACTCGGCATGAACCTGGACCTTTTGCCTTCTTTTAACACCCCCATCGTTGCCTACTGCGGCAGCGGTTGGCGCTGCATGATCGCCATGACCGCCCTTGGACCTCTCGGCTGGACCTCCACGTTTGTTTTAAAGGAAGGCAGTTACAAGGGCTGGGCAGAAGCAGGATATCCTGTAGCTCACGGTATTCCCGAATCCGTTGTCCTTAATGCCGCATCCCCTGACCCGGCGATGACCGCCGTCATCAACAGGCTGCTTTCAAATCTCCCCGAAGACTGGGGCTACGTCACCGCCAGTTCCATCCTCCAGGAGGGAGAGGGAAACCCGGGTCTGATCATGATCGACGTGCGCAGCGATGATGAGGTCAAGGTGAGTGGGTCCATCGAGGGCGCGATCCAAATCCCCCTCGAGGACTTCATCGACCGAAAAGCCGATTGGCCCATCGACAAAGATGCCACGATAGTTATCTTCTGCGGCTTCGGTCACAGGTCCACCATCGCCATGACCATCCTTATGACCTATGGCTACAGTGATGTTCGTTCTATTGGGGGATAATTCGCGGTCTGGATCGATCCCAGCCGGGAAGCTCTGCTTCCTCCCTTCGACAGAGTATGCCGCTCATCAAAATACCCGGCGCTTCCGGTTTACGGGTCGCCGCTTTGGGCTCATTCACTAATTGGGATGCAAAACCTCAGGCTGAATCGATGGGGGATCAGCGCTCGCCTGACCTGCTCGCCATTTCCTGGATATCTTCCCAGGCGATCACGCGCAGCCGACGCCAGAGTGAATCATCCTGGACGCGCTCTGTGAAATCAAGCCATTCCTTTTCAAGTTTCGACCAATGCAAACGCGGCGTGAAGACCCAGAGGTGAAACTCACACCCTAGAAGATCCGCGAGTTCATGCCCGATGGTGAGTGTGCGCGCCAGCTGATAATGTCGATAACAGGCCGGCGATTCGGAATCTGGCTTGGGATGCGGCTCCATGGTTAAATAGTTTGTGAAGCGGGATTTTTCGCCCTCCCAATACCCGCATGTCGACCGGTCATCTCCAGCCGCGAGATACATCTCCGGGCAGCGGTGTTTGGTGAAGCGCGAGCAGCGGCCAAACCCGCTCCTGCGCTTTGATTCAACCAGGATAAGATTACTCTCACCAAGTAAAAAAAGGTCAACCTCAGTCTTGGGGCCGCTTCCCTCGATCATGAGAAGCACCTCATCCAGCTTATATAAACGCGCCCCATTCACATCGAATCCCCAATAGTAGGGAGTCAATGTATCGTCGATCTTGGTTTCCTCATTAAGATTCCCCCATAAAGGTCTGATGTTCAGAAGATCCGTCAACGAGATTGTCGGCTGCGCCAGCAGGTAGATCACATTCCATAGCAACGCGTTTTCTGAGGTTGGATTGAGGAAGTTTGTCAGCACACTTTCAGGGAGGACTGAAAAGATACGCTCGTCCTCACCGGAAATGACCTGCCGTGGGAGCCACCTCCGCTCGCCAGCATGACTATTCCCGCTCTCACCGGAGTTCTCATTGATGTCATCCACCATTGGTTTTATTATCTCTTGCCTTTGTGGCTGCAGTCATCGCGAGCAAGAAATCGCTCAGCCCCTTCTGAGTATCGAAATTAAGGTAGAGGAAAGGCGATCCGCAATCCTTCATCGCGGCAAGATCGCTCAGAGCTTGCCCTTCAAGCAAGTGGCCGAAGGTGTAGGTTTTTCCGGGTACAGGCACATCTTTCCGGGGCCTCACCATCAGGATTACGTAGACCACATTCTTCAAACCACAGTCTGCGCCAAAGTAGAAATCGGCGGAACCAGTCAATGAGAACAAACCAAGTTGATCGCGAAGAGCACGCCGCAGGCGCCTCACCTTGCCTTGCAGGGCTTGCGACACGGGAGTGTAGAGACGCAGTCCCAACCCTCCCGCTTTCTGTGATTCGGTGAGGATAAGATCAATCACGTCAGATAATCCGCCTCCTCTGAACTTCAAGCCCCGCGATGCAGCTTTCAATTGCACACCATCGCCCTGCCATAGCGAATCCACCTCTGGCAATTCCCCTTTGCGCTCGAGCCTATGCAGAAGGTGTTGGAACTCCGCTTTGCTCCGATCCAGGGCATCATTCTCAGTGGGATTTATCGCCAGCGAGTGCTGTGCGATCGCTGCACCAAGTTGCCACTGAACGAGCATCTCCCCCATGTTTTCTGCATTTGTGCCCGTCTCGAGCACAAGCACGGGAATATCCGAGCGGATCCATTCATGTACACGACGGTCCAAAACACCTGATCCGCGCAGGTACACAAACATGCGATCGTCACCGTAGACATTCCCTGGTCCTGAAGGTTCGTCCCGGATCGAGATAATTCCGCCATCCTGTCTCCCCCGCCCTGCTGCGAGCAGGTACTCGATCCACTTTAATATTGGCTCCAAAGGCGGGTCGGCCAGGAGCGTTACCTTATCCCTTCCACTGCTCAAAGCTGCAGCCAGGATCGAGCCCAGAAAAAGCCCGGGATTCTGCGCAGCGTTCACGAGCGGGCCACAGGCACGCGTCATGTTCACGCCACCCCGCACGAAGGAAAGGAGATCCGCACCTGCTAGCGCAGCTGGCAAAAGGTTCGTCCAATTGAATGGGGAGCACCAAAGGTCATCATGAAAGTCCGTCTCAATAATTTTCTGGATGTCCTGCTCAACAGCCCAATTCTGTAATTTTGAACCCTCATTTGTGATGACGATGAAATGATCAGCCGTTTTCTCTTCAAGCTTCCGGGCTGCTTGTTCCCAAAAAGGTGAGAGCAAGCGCTCTTCTATTCCAGCGCCTGATTGATGATCTACAATAAGGTATAAAGTCGCTTCGGGAGAAGCTTTCCGCGTTATCTCACGGATGGCATCTGGGTGTGCAGAACTGAGTGTATGGCAATCCAATCCGTCGGGTGACGCGAGGATCCGTGCCAGCATCTCCGCAGTGATTATTCTGCATCCGGATCCGATAAGGACGAGTGTAGTTATTTCAGGAGTCAGTGTTTCCTCTGCATAATTGACGAGCTCAGCGACGCCCGTCGACATTTTCGCAGGCCCTGATAACCAGCCCAGCCAACGACGAACCTGTTCCTTCTCGCGATCACGTTCCACCCAGAGCGTCGCGTCCTCCTGCCAGAGTCTTTTCCCAACTTCCCCTCGATCTAATTCCCCCAGAGTTTCTTGCAACTTCGGCCCAAGCGCGGCGAGTTCTTTTTGGAATGCTCCGGCTTTCTCTTCAATCGTCCCCAAAATTGAACGATATGATGCGACGAATTTACTTACACCCTGTCTCTCAAGCCGGTCCGCAGTATCAGCGATTGATATCCCAAGATCATCCAGCGCCTTCAATTGGCTGCGTGCTGTTGAGATATTCTCAGTAAGCGTCAGTTCCGGCGTTCCATGATCCTTGAAAGCCTTTAGCGTTGTTTCGGGAAGCGCGTTTACGGTGTCCGGTCCAATAAGATGATCGACGTAATAGGTGTCAGGATAATCTGAGTTCTCCGGGCGCGTAGATGCCCAGAGAGGTCTCTGGACTCGCGCTCCCCGCGCGGCCAGGTGCTGAAACCGTTCCCCCTGAAACGTCGTGACAAATTGTGCATATGCAAGTTCGCTGTTGGCGATAGCTGCTTTCCCGAGCAGAGAAGAAGCCCGCTCCCCTTCTCCCTCACCGCGCCGGATAACCTCATGCAGCTGCTCGTCCAACGCTGTATCGATCCGCGATACGAAAAAGGAAGCAACCGAGCTAACATGGTTCAGCGAACCGCCTTCTTCGAGGCGACCTTCCAGACCAATCATGTAGGCTTCCATAACCTCGATATAACGCCCCAGAGAATAAAGCAATGTAGCATTTACATTGATACCCTCGCGAATAGAAGATTCGATCGCGGGGAGACCGGCGAGTGTTGCCGGGATCGCAATCATCGCGTTAGGACGGTTTACTGCATTCCAGAGACGCCTCGCCTCTTCAATGGTCATGGATGTGTCGTCAGCGAATTCGGGATTCACCTCGATCGAGACGAAACCGTCCCCACCGTTCGTGCGCTCGAATAGCGGCAGGAAAGCATCTGCCGCGGCGCGAATGTCATCAATGGCTAGCTGGTCGTAGATCCTCTCTGCCGTCCATCCTGACTGAGCAAAACGGCGCAAATCGACCGAGTAGCTATCGCTCGATAAAATGGCACTTTCAAAGAACCTTGGATTGGAGGTCATACCGCGCAGTTCACCGGCAGCGACCCTATCCGCTAATTCCCCTGAATCGAGCGAGTCCCTGCGGATGTTATCCAGCCACAGGGATTGGCCTAGTGAGTGAACAGATTGGATCCGGTTCATCCTCCGCCCCTGCAGAAGCCGTTTCAATAATCTTCAGCTTTAGTGCTTCGATGCAAGTATTCGAGTTATGGTATGAACCCCATGGTTGACAAGATCTTCACATGAAAACCGAAAATGTACGAAGCTATGAATTTCCTGTAAGAAAACCTGGCACACACATAGCTTATAAAGCTGAGGATTCGATCCGGTAGAGGACCTCCTGAGCTTTCTGGACAACATTATCCGCTGTCAATCCAAAGTGTGCGTAGAGTTCCTCGTAGGGCGCTGATTCACCAAAGTGATCGATTCCGATGACCGCCCCATCGTCACCAATCCAGCGATCCCACCCTAGCGTGACGCCGGCCTCAATCGCTACACGGGCACGAATCTCTGCCGGCAGTACCTGTTGGCGGTATTCCGCGGATTGAGCTTCGAAAAGTTTCCAAGACGGGAATGAAATCATGCGAACCGAGATTCCATCGCTCGCGAGCCTTACTCCAGCTTCGAGGATGATCTCAACCTCCGATCCCGATGCCATCAAGATGAGCTGTGGCGTTTCATCCCCAAGGTCTGTCAGGATATATGCGCCCTTTTGTAATCCCTCAGCCGATCCAAATCTCGCCCGGTCGATTGTAGGCAAAGATTGACGGGTTAACACCAATGCGGTTGGTCCAATATCCCTTTCCAAGGCTAACATCCAAGCCTGCGCGACCTCATTCGCATCCGCAGGTCGCAAAACGACCATATTGGGAATCGTAC
>JBARSI010000145.1:0-7626 GCA_049644665.1 Anaerolineales bacterium | reverse complement strand
AGAACCCCAAGCGAATGCTCTGTTCTGTCTGCACCGCGGAGTATTTCAGGACTTGCTGCTTGCACAAATTGACAAAGCGATCGAGACCGAACGCTTCAATTTCACGCTTGCTGTTGAAACCCATCTCCCGCTCTACATTGACCTCGACCCATAAACCCTGGCAATCGAAACCATTCTGGTATCGCGTTTGGAACCCCTGCATGGCCTTAAAGCGCTGGAAGAGATCCTTGTATGTCCGCCCCCAACCATGATGAACCCCCATGGGGTTATTCGCCGTGATCGGACCATCAATGAAGGACCACCGTGGTCCGTCAGATCTAAGTGCAACGAGTTTCTTAAAAGCCTGGATTTCATCCCAGAACATTAAAACTTCGTTTTCGAGCGCGATGAAATCTACCTGGTTGTCAACAGATCTAAACATCTAACACCTCACGGTTCAAGTTCAATAACCAAACGTTTATTGATTGCACCCTTACTCTTGTAGTCCACGATTCGGATCCGACCTACCTCCTCTGTATTGGCGACATGGGTTCCACCGTCGGCTTGAAGATCAAGCCCATCGATTTCAACCACTCTAACTTCATTAATCGCGGGAGGAAGAAGATTGATTTTCGTTCGAATCAGGTCAGGGATTTGGAAGGCCTCGGCGCGCGGCAAGATTGCTGTCTTAACTAATCGAGAAGCATTGACCTCTAGATTGATCTTCTCTTCGATCTCGACGACGAGTTCCTTATGCATAGACTCAAACTCAAAATCCATCCGCCCGCGTAACGGCTGCATATTTCCGCCGGTTACGCTCGCACTATAATCACGCCATATCACCCCACAGAGGATGTGCATCGCGGTGTGGATGCGCATGAGCTGGTAACGCCTCTCCCAATTCAGCTGACCCTCCAAATCCGCGCCAGCTTCGGGCGGGTCCCCATCAATTTCATGCCAGATCTCGCCATCGACTTTGCGAACTCGTTTAACGGTTAGGGTCTGATTCCCAGATTTAAATACTCCGAAATCGCAGGGCTGCCCCCCACCACCGGGGTAGAAAGCCGTTCGATCCAGAGAAATTCCGTGCTCCGAGACATCCGTCACGATTGCAGTGAAGGTCTTCAAATACGGGTCTTCGTGGAACAGCAGCTCCGTCATCGCTCATTCCCTTCTTTCCAGGTGCAGAAAATGACACTCAGTGAATCCTGCTTAACCTCGCATCAATACAAAACGCTCCCGTCCCAAACAGGGACGAGAGCACATGACTCCCGTGGTACCACCCTGATTCCCGCCAATAACGGGCTCTCAGTCAAGTACGGCCAAAGAAACTTGGCTTATACCTGCGACCGTGGTAACGGCAGGCGAACCCGGCTTCCTTACTGGCGATATACTGCGTTCAGGTTGCAGCTCCGGAGGGATTTTCCGACTGATATCCTGACCCGGCTCTCACCGCCCCCGGGCTCGCTGACAGGCAGACTCAGGCGTACTCGTCTCCATCAAGGCTTTTTTCTTCTATTGAATTTACTTTCGCATTATGCCATACGCCCATACATGGGTCAATGACCTTGCGCTTTCATCGCCTAAAACCGAATCTGGGGGGCGAGATCGACGGAACCGATGGGGACTTTATTGTTTTACTCGATCCGGATACCAATGCTCGAAAAGCGCTTTCAGATTGCTTTGATGAAGCTGCTCAGCCAAGCCGCCGAGAATAATTCGGCTCTTCCCACAAGATTCGACGTCGATCTGAGCAAGATAAGCATCATAATCTTTCCGTCGACTCGCCTGCCGGACATGACTCCGGATTTTATTTAAGTATTCGAGATTGTCCTTCACCTTAGATTTAACCTCACCTCGCAGGAAGGTTTCTCCATGTCCTTGGACAACGTTCTCAAGGCTCATCTCTGGGATACGTTTCATACTCTCGATCATCTTGTCAAAATCGCCGTCGACGATATACGGCAGCGGCATGAGAATGTCACCCGAAAAAAGAACTTTATCTTCTACAAGGAGCACACCAATGCCATCTGGGCTGTGGCCGGGGAGATGGAACAGCTTTATAGATCGCCTTCCAATCTGAAGGCCCAAAGTTCCTTTATTGAATACCACATCTGGGAGAACGATTTGAAGATCCCGTAATTCTCGATGGGTTCGCTTTGCTGTTGCCAGCGTTTGTCTACCTTTTGTATCAAGAAGAGTCCGGCAGAGTGAGTGGCTGAGAATCGTTGCGTTGGGAAACCAACAATTGCCCAATGTATGATCGGAGTGATAGTGAGTGTTGATGATATACCGGACCGGTTTGGACAATCGCCCTTCAAGAAAGTCGCGAATTTCTATCGTCTCTTCGGGATATGCGAGCGTGTCGATGAGAATTGACCAATCTTGGCCGACAATGGCTCCTGCATTCACCTGCGCATAAAGCTGGCTTGTGAATACATAGACATCCTCAGCTACCCGCTCTCGAATCATGCTTCCTCCGGTGTGACTGCAAGGTGAAAGGATAGCATAGGGGGTAAATCGATGTCAAGCCGACTTAACATAAATGCTGTTTTGTGCATAATCTTTTGAAATCGGCGCGATTGTGTGTCAGAAGAACCCATGCATAAGGTCGCCTTGACCCATGAAGCCGGCGATCAATACCCTCTGTGAGCCTGGATCGCTGGCTATGAAGAACCGGGTGTCGATGTCGGAAAAGGTGTGCTTGTCGGTTCAGGGGTGGGCGTCCGCCAGCGCCACCACCAGGAAGTCGGCGTGGGTCGCGGTGTCCGCGTAGGCGTTGGGGTTGGTGTCTGGAAGGGGGTTGGTGTGATGATGGTTTTTTCGGGGTAGAGCTCGAGCATCGCTTCCATCCAATTTCGATGATCACGATACACGAATTCGTTGAACCTCGCTCCATGATAGTAGGTTCGCCAATTGGGCAGTGCTGGCACGCGCTCGAAGCCATAATCCGCTGCCAATTGTGTGAAATCAACATAGTATCCCGGAGTTATTTTCTCGTTTATTCTTCCACCCTGATCATAGGATTGCGGTTCGCCTTCATATCGAACCTGGAAATCCCAACTTGGCGTTCGCAGCGGCTCACCTTGGGACCCATCCTGCTCTGTAGTACGAATAAAGACTCTCCAGTAGGTTTGACCCCCAAAATCCTCCCGAACCATCTCGATCCATCCTGCTTGTACTGCAGCCTGACTGAAAGCGAAAGCCCTTCCGGTGAAGAGCCAATCATCGTAAGACAATCCCGGTGGAAGCGGGTCATTTATTCCCATGAAAGCATGCTCTAACGTGGATAGAAAATCCCATCCAAGATCGACTGCTACCCGCGCCCGCAGAGCATTGAAGGCCTCATCAACTGCATCAGAGAGAGATGGATTGGGTGCGGTCACCCCCGGAAGCAGAGCAAGCGATAGACGGTCGAAAGTTGCGTCCGAAGAAGTTAGCTCGTTAACATATAAAGGGGGTGTCTCCGCCTCATTCTCTCCAAATAGGTATGCTGCAGCAGGCAGATCCTTCGCCGTCCAAAAAAGATCTTCAATCTTAAAATGGATCGGGAGACCTGGCGGCTGTCCTTGATCATGGGTATATGTGACCAACCGTCGTTCATAGGGATCCTCAACAACAGCAATCAAGGCCATTCCATCTGGCGACCAACGCACTTGGTGGCCCTGGCCATTGGGTGATGATGGATTATCGCCTTCGATATCCTTGATTAAGATCTCCTCAAAGCCCCTTCTATCCATCGAATAGGCCAAAAGGTCACCATCCGGATTAAAACAAGGATCACTCTCCGCAAACTCGATGCTTTGAGTTAAATTAATATAGCGCTCATCCGAGTGATCCAGGTTCGCCATGAACACATCAGGTGAGCCATCTCGATCCGAAATAAAGGCGATCCGCCGACCGCCCGGATCCCAATCAGGAGAATTGTCGTTCGCAGGATGATTCGTCAGCTGGATCACATCTTCATCATCCATTACCGGCAGAATGTAAATATCAAAATCACCATCGTAATTCGCCTCGTAGGCGATCCAACGACCATCCGGTGACCATGTTGGGTTGCCTTCGAAACCCGGGGTTTCAGTTAACTGCCGTAAATCCCCGGAGTTTAAATCCAGCAAATAGAGGTCCCAGTAGAGTCCGCGGTTTGAGGTGAAAGCAAGCAAATCCTCTTCCGGATGAAACGCAGGGCTCCGATCATCCCATTCTCCAAATGTGATCTGGACTGGTTCAGCATCTCCAATAGCGTATGCCCAAATATGGCTGCGTGCCTGCATTCGAGCCGTGAAAAAGACCGTGCCCTGAGATGGACTTTGCGGTGAGGCTACTGGATTGGTGCCTGAGGGGGCTACTTGACCGGTTAGAGAGTTCCCTGTTGGCGTGACTGCCAGCGACGTGGCCAGTGCGGAAAGTGTAGGCTCCAGCGGAGCAGGCGTTCCAGGCAGGTTAAGCTGCAAGCTATACCATCCCAAGAATCCAATGCCGACGACTACGACCACCAGAAATATTCGGTAAATCCAGATCCTCACCGGCTGGTGTTCTCCGTTATTCTTTACGGACTGTTTTTGGTCGTCGGACATACCTCTGTTCCTCTTCAACGGGATCGATCATAACATCCCGCGCTCATTATCATCAAGCGTGCAAGGTGGATGCCAGAGTGTATAACAGTGAAAGTGATTATCGGCAAATATGGGAAATGGGTTTAAAAAAAACAGGCGCCCAGGAGCCGGTTTATTGCCGGCTCCCAGCGCTTACCCCACCTATCCCCCTATTCAGAGGGGTTCAATCTGCCCAGCGAACTGAGGCGATCTGCGGTGGAATTTTGAACCTGTCTGCGAAACCTCGTTTTTTGCCCCCGTTAATTCGATACGCGTCAAGCAAGACATCTGGTATTAGTAGATAGCGGGCGAAATACTCTGCTGATTCACGTAAGTGTGGCAGAAGGAGATCAGGTAACCCTAACGCACGGCCGTGTTTGCTGGTGATCAATGCACTCAGCATTTCACGTGCTAGAGCAAATCGCCTTTCATCTATTTCCAAATCGATCCGCACGAAGATACTGCCGCGCCGACTCGGCGGGCGGGCGAATGTTGCATCCCACAAATTGGAGTACATATCCACGACGCCGAAGTCCGCATCGAAGATGGGAGGTGGCTGCTTCAGCATTTCCTCCACCTTGACAGGTGGTTCGGTCACGCCGAAGTAGTCCAGCAACCCTTTTGCGAGGTTGCGCAGGAACCATTCGCGCTCTTCACGAGAGAATGGGATCACGCTACGTGTTCTCTATCGGACTGATCTTGATCGTCAAACAAACCTTCGGCCGGAGAAGGAAGCTCGATGCTGCGTGCCGGCACTTCGGCGGCCTTCACCACGCGGTAAGCCAGAAGCGTGAACTCAGCGAAGGAGTTCGCTTCAAGACCACCCAGATGCTTTCGCACCTCAGGTGCAAATTCAAAATCGGCGATGACATCGTCGATTTGACCTGCGGCGTGTGATTTGACGATATTCGGGTCGATGATCGATCGTGCGACTAACTGGTTTAGTGCCTGCATACTCATTTTGATCTCCTTCTGTGTATGTCTTTTAGATTTCTGCCTATATAAATTAAAAAGCAGGAGGCCCAGAGCCTCGCTGCCTGGTTAAGAAAATGCCGATATTAGACGTAATTATCTACGAAAGCAATTGGTGGTTGGCTTTACTAAACGCCCCCACCACCTACCATTGGGCAACGAGCCATGATGGTGGTGACCTCCTTCTAGATTTGTAATCCCTCATGACTACCTTACCGCACAACTCTCAACAGATTCTTAACGAAAATACTTGATCTAGCAATTAGGTTCATAGGAACTCAGAGCTATCGGATAGAACGGTGATTATGGCAAATTCCAGGGCCCTTTAACTGATGAGGCGCGTGTATAGCTCTCTCACCGCATGCGGTGGATCAAGACCCAGCTCGTCAGAAAGAAGACGGACATAGCGCTGGTAATGCTCGACGACTTCGCTCCGGCGACCCAAGCGCCCGAGCGCTTCGAGGAAGTGCATGTTGGTGTCATCCCGATAGGGATCGATCTCCAGCGCCTGGCGCAGCGTTTGGAGCGCTCTTGCGGGTTGATCCCTCATCATCGCTTCCTGCGCGTTCTGCGCCAGGAGGTCCAGGTACCGCAGCTCCAGCGTTCTCCGCCGCTCAAGGACCCAGTCCGAGGAGAATTCCGGCAACAGAGATCCGCCATAGGAATTGATCGCCTCGGTGAGGGCGAACATCCGCCGCGGATCACCCGGCGGCAGCCCCGCTGCAACCGCAGCTGCACGTTCGAATCGCTCAACGTCATACTCTAGTGGAATATCGAGATTGACTGAATAGGCCGTGCCCTCATGCAGGATGACATCCTTCCCAAACATCCTGCGTAAACTGTAGATCGCCGTGTGCAGGTTGGCGACCTGGCGTCCCGGCGGGTGATGCGGCCAAAAACTCTCGAGCAGCACATCGCGCTCCACTTGACCACAGTCGACGAGGAAGAAGAGCACTTCGCGCGCCAGGGGTTTGAGCTCCGAAGTATCTTGTCCGCCAAGCGCACGGGTTTGCCCTAAACCTAGCATGGTTAGCGTATCGGGTGGAGCGACATCCTCAATCGTCTCCTGGTACTGCTGCGACACCACTCGCATCGCCTCGATGCGGCGCAGGATCAACGCCAACACCGGATGTTTGCCGGCATGGGAACGGGCGAAACTGCGCACATCCTCATCGAAGCTCATCTCACCGGCCAGAAGCTGCTCGGTCCCATTCGCCCCAGCCCAATCGAGCGCTTCCGTGATCGGGGCGCCGGCCGCTTCAAGACTACCGAGAGCCAACTCCGCTTTGGCTTTAATATAATAAGCTTTCGTCGTCCCTGATGCATCGAGGTTCGCCTTACCAGCGAGAAGATGCTCTAAAGAATCCTTCACATGCTTTGGTCGAACCTCAACCTCAAGCGCACTTAATTGAATCTGCACCATAGGGGAGAGAAACCCCTGCTCATCCAGCGAGACCGCCCGGCTTAGCCATTCGTTCGCCAGTGAATTGCCGCCTCTCCGCCTATGGAGAACACTCGTTTGCACGCAGCCGTAGCGGATCCATTCCGGGTCATCGATTTGAATGGCGACGGTCAGCGCCTGGCCGTAGAGTTCGGCCGCCTGGAGCGCCAGATTCAGGTCTGAAAATAGGTCTGCCTGCCCGAAGAGGATAAACGCTTCATGCCTCAGGCTCGCCCCCTGGCGGGCATACTTCAAACCTTCCATATACAGCTCCAATGCCTCTTGGTATCGCCCTTGAAGGTGCGCCAGGTATGCCAGGTTGTTGAAAGACCCTGCCAAAGGCAAGGGATTACCCAACTTTAAAAGAATTTCATGGACGCGGAGGCTTGTGGCCAGAGCTTCACGCGTTAGACCGAGGGCGGATTTATAGAGCGCTTCATCAAGCAGCGTGGCGGCGAGCGTGTTCAGCGAATCCGTGCCTTCAAGAAGCTTCGCCGCTCTCTGAATATCCTTCAACGCCGCTTCATAATTTCTGTCCTGTTGAGCCGCGATCCTCGCTCGCGTTCTGAGGAGTGATACACGCAAAAACCTGCTTCCCCGTTTCGCCAATATACTTTTGGCTTTATTCACTACCTCCTC